>DATHPX010000121.1:0-2157 GCA_035483335.1 Caulobacteraceae bacterium
CGAACTGCCGCTGGTCTCCTGCTACAACGTTGCGGCGTAGGCGCCCTTGAGCGCCTGCCAACGCAGGCGGTCGAAGGCGACGCTCTCGCCCTCCAGCGCGCGGTCGAGAGCGTCCAGATGCCAGTGCCAGCCGGACGCGAAGTCGGCGAGGTCTCCGCCCTTGCGGAAGACGTGGGTGAGGACGAGCCGGCACCCGGTCTCGTGCGGTTCGAGATCGAAGCGGACGACGGAGTCACCGCCCGCGTGGCGCTCGGGCCAAGTGTATTCCACGCGCCTTGGCGGATCGAACGCCAGGACTTCCCCGACCATGGTGTGATCGGCGTGCTCGAACCGCAGTTCGACGCGGCCACCCAGGCGAGGCTCGAACGTGGCCCGGGCCTGCAGCCACCGGGAGATCGCCTCGGGCGTGATCAGGGCGTTCCACACCGCCTGCGGCGGGTGGGCGAGGAGGCGTTCGAACCGCAGGGCCGGATGGCCATCCACTTCAGCGCGCCGTCCATCGCGCAGGGCGGGAGCGGGAAAGGTCGCGGCGTAACGGTCGCGCGCGACGCGCCAATCGTCCTTGCCGCGAGGCGGCGGCAGGTTTTCGCCGAGTTCGCGAGCGAGGGATTCGAGGATCATCGTCCATCCCGCGGCCGTGCGCGGCGCGTCCTCAACGGGACCGGCGCTGTGGGTCAGGGTGAGGCGGCAACCTTGGCCCTCCTTTTCCAGGATCCAGGCGATGACCGCGGCCGGAGGGATGTTCTCGAACCAACTGTGCTCGAGCCGGCGCTCTGGCTCGAGGCGGAGGACACGTCCGCGGCTCTCGAGGTCCGTGTTGAGGAAGCGATAGTCGTACCGCGAGCCCTCGGCGAGAGGGGCGTCATCACCCAGCCATTCCACGCCCATCCAGGCGCTGAGGCGCGCCGGGACGGTCAGGGCCGCCCAGACCTTCGCCGGGGGCTGACGGAAGGAGCGGCTCAGCTCGAGCCATGGGCCGACGCCCCGAGGGCGCCACTGGGCGACGACATCCGAAGTCATGTGCGGTCCTCCTTGTCCTCCTGGACCGTCGGCAGAGCGCCGGCGGCGCGGAGTCATGGCTGCTCTTCGTCGAGGTGGCGTTCGAGGGCGTCGAGGCGGTCGGTCCAGAATGCGCGGTAAGGTTCGAGCCAGGCGTCGAGGGCGGCGAGGGGCGCAGGATCGAGGCGGTAGAGTCGCCGCTGCGCATCCTTGCGCATGCGCACGAGTCCGGCTTCGCGAAGGGCCTTCAGGTGCTTGGAGGCCGAGGGTTGGCTGATCCGTACGCCCCGCTCGATCTCGCCGGCCGATAGCTCGCCGTCGCGGAGCATCTCGACCATGCGGCGTCGGGTCGGATCGGCAAGGGCGGCGAAGGCGGCGTCCATCGCCTATATATACCCGAGTTGGAATATACCTAAAGAGGAATTTTAGAGGGTCCGGCAATCGGCCTGGCGTTGGGCGCGAGCGCCCCGATGGCCGCGGCCACGCTCTCGAAGATGTGGTCCTTGCCGATCAGGTCCTGGAGGCCGAGACGCTCGAGAGCGGCCTGGGCTGCGGGCGACTCCAGGCGAGCGAGGGCGAAGTCGCAGCCCGAGGCGCGGCACTGACGCACCACGCGACCAAGGGCCCGGGCGGCTGTGTAGTCGATCATCACCATTCCCGCCGCTTCCAGGATCACCAGGTGCGCGCCGGCTCCGCCGGGACAGGCGGCGGCGAGGAAATCGCGGGCGAAAGATTCGGCGACAAGGAAGGTGAGGGGGGCGGGATAGGTCAGGACCTGGACGCCCTCCAGCTGTTCGCCTCCCGGACCGGCGCTGCCGCCGTCAGGCCACCACACGGTCGTACCCTTAAGGCGTGTCATCGGTCGCACCCGGACTCTCGCGCCAGACCAGACGCCATGCAGGATCGAGAGAGCCACACCCGTCGCCACGCCCCACTGGATGGGCAGGACGACGATGGCCGCGATCGTCGCTAGGACCAGGGCGAACTCCGCCGGGCTCTGTTTCAGGATCCCCGCCATATCGGCGACGCGCACCAGACGGGCGGCGACGAACAGCAGGACGCCAGCGAGAGCGGCCGTGGGAATCTGCGCCAGCAGCCGAAGTCCGAACATCATCAGCAGGACCGTCAGGGCCACAGCCACGAGACCGGCCGCTTGGG
>DATHPX010000122.1:0-3140 GCA_035483335.1 Caulobacteraceae bacterium
ATCGGCGCCTACGCAGCGGCGCGCGATCCGGAGCAGCCGATCCTCATCCGCATGACCCGTACGCCCTGCCATCCGGGACTGTCCGAGCACGAGCAGAACAAGGCCGGCCGCGCCGAACTGATGACCACCTCGTTCGACACCTTCGAGCGGGAAATCCGCGCCCAGCTTGGCCGCACTCTCCAGGGTGGTGGGTTTGACCCGGAAAGGGACATCACCGCCATCACCGTCAACCGCTGGCCGCACGGCTATGCGCCCGAATGGAATCCGCTGTGGGGCCAGGTCTATCCGCCGGGCCAGGCGCCCAACGAGATCGGCCGCCAGCGCTTCGGCCTGATCGCCATCGCCAATTCCGACGCCGGCGCGGCCGCCTACACCGACTGCGCCATCGACCAGGCGCACAGGGCGGTGGGAGAACTGCTGGCTTTGTAAGCCGGGGCTTCAGGTCGAGCCGAGAACGGCCTGCTTCAGCAGATCGAGCGGGATGGCCTGCGCGCTATGTCCGGCGAAGCCCGTCATCGTATCGGCGGCCACCAGCGCATTGAGGATCGCCTCCTCGGTCGCCTCGGCGGCCGCCTGGAAGAGCGGGCTGAGCGCCTCTGGCGCAGCCATGCGGACATCGGTCGTTCGTCGGGCGTCTCCCAGGTGATTGCCCGTGGCGAAGGCGAGGAAGATGTCGCCGCTGCCGTTGCCCCCATAGCCGCCGACCCAGGCCAGGCCCGTCGTCGCGCGACGGGCCAGCCGTTGGCACTGGATCGGCAACAAGGGGGCGTCTGTGGCCAGGATCACGATGATCGAGCCCGCGTCGCGCCTGATCGCGAAAGGGGAGGGGACCGTCTCGTAGCCGATCGCTCGCCCTACCGGCGCGCCGGCGAACCGAAGGGCCGCTCGAATTCCATAGTTGGCCTGGACAAGGGCGCCGACGGTCCACGCGCCGTCCTCGGCGGCGACCACGCGAGAGGCTGTCCCGGTTCCCCCCTTGAACTCGTGGCAGATCATGCCCGTCCCGCCGCCCACATTGCCTTCGGCCGGCGGAGTGTCCGACGCGGAGTCGAAGGCCTCAATGGCGATCTGTGGGGTGATGGCGAAGGCGGCGCGGTCGCTAAGCCAGCCGTCATAGGTCTCGGCGACAACCGGCAGCATCCACTCCGAAGGCCCGCCATCACGCACCGCGAGCCGGCAGATCGCTTCGTGGACCGCCCCGACGGAATGGGTGCTGGTGATCCCGATCGGCGAGGCGAGCAGGCCCTGCTCGGCGAGCCAGGCCATGCCGGTCATCTCGCCGTTGCCGTTGAACGAGAAGCCGCCCGCGTACACGGCGTCGGACCAGGTGGATGGCCCGCGCGGCCATATCGCCGTGACGCCTGTTCGCACGACGTGCGGTTCGTCAGCGATCAGGCTGCGATAGCCCACGGTGACGCCTGCCACGTCGGTGATGGCGTTGTGCGGACCGGTCGGGAGATCGCCAGTGACGATCCCGAGGTCCCGCAGGCGCGCGCGAGCCAAGCGGCTCACACGTTGAGCAGCAGGAACTCACGCTCCCACGGGCTGATCACGCGCATGAACGTCGCGAACTCGGCGCGTTTCACCGCGGCGAAGGTGGTGACGAAGTTGCGACCCAGGACTTCGGAGAGTTCCTCGGTCTCCTCGAACATCTCCACCGCTTCCAACAGGCCGACCGGCAGTTCGAAGCCTTCGCTGCGCGCCGTCCCTGATACGGGCCCGCTGGGCGTCATCTTGCGCGTGAGGCCGAGGTAGCCGCAGGCGAGCGACGCGGCCAGCGCGAGATAGGGGTTCGCGTCGGAGGAGGGGACGCGGTTCTCCACCCGCCTGTTCTCCGGCGAGGAGGGGGGCACGCGGAGGCCAGTAGTGCGGTTATCGTACCCCCACTGCACGTTCACGGGCGCGGAAAGACCCTTCACCAGCCGGCGGTAGGAATTGACGTAGGGCGCGAGAATGCAGGTCACCGTCGGCAGGTATCGCTGCTGGCCGGCGAGGAACTGGAAGAACTCCGCCGTGGGCCGCTGCTCGGCGTCAGTGAAGATGTTCTGTCCCGTCTGCGTCGAGACGATCGACTGGTGCAGGTGCAGGGCCGAGCCGGGCTCGTGGGTCATCGGCTTGGCCATGAAGGTGGCGTAGATGTCGTGGGCCAGCGCCGCCTCGCGAATTGTGCGCTTGAGCAGGAAGACCTGGTCCGCCAGCGCCAGCGGATCGCCATGGCGCAGGTTGATCTCCATCTGCGCGGCGCCTTCCTCGTGGATGAGGGTGTCAACCTCCAGCGCCTGGGCTTCGGCGAAGGCGTAGATGTCCTCGAAGATGGCGTCGAACTCGTTGACGGCCGAGATCGAATAGGACCGCCGCCCGGCCTCGGCGCGACCCGATCGACCGATCGGCGGCTCGAGGGGGTAGTCGGGATCGGTGTTGCGCTTGACCAGATAGAACTCGATCTCGGGCGCCACGACCGGCTTCCAGCCGTGCTCATGGAACAGGGCGATCACGCGCTTGAGCACCTGCCGGGGCGCGATCTCCACTGCCCGGCCGTCGTGATAGACTGCGTCGTGGATCACCTGGGCGGTCGGATCGCGCGCCCAGGGCACCAGCGTGAGGGTCGCGAAGTCGGGGCGAAGCTGGATGTCGCCGTCCGAGGGATCGTACTGGAAGTCCTCGGTTTCCTCCGGATATTCGCCTGATATCGTCTGCATGAAGATCGAGGAGGGCAGGGCCATGGCCGTGTCCTCGAAGAACTTCTGCGCCGGCATGATCTTGCCGCGGGCGACGCCCGCAAGGTCCGGGACAAGGCACTCGATCTCTGTCACGCCGCGCTCGGCCGCCCAGCGCTTCGCGTTCGTCGCAGGGTCTCCGGCGCCGGTTTCGACGCGAGGCGCCGAGGCCTTGGCGGACCGCGGTCCGCGCACGGGGAGCGCCCCGCTCACCCCTCCGAGCTGCTTCATCTCGCCCATACTCCGAGCATAGCCGACCTTTAGCGGGCGCCAAGCCGGGTCCCCGGAGCCCCGTCGCGCTCTGTACGAAGGCCGGCTTGACCACACGAGCGCATGAGTCGAACCTCAACACCAATAACAACTGGGGGGCGTCGTGGCATGAGCGCGCGTCGGAAGGCTTGGGTCTTCGGGATTTCCTTGGCG
>DATHPX010000123.1:0-2152 GCA_035483335.1 Caulobacteraceae bacterium
ATGGACGACGCAGACTACACCGCGCCCCATCACGCAGGACGGCGAGCGCTCGACGCGATCGAGCTCGAGGTCCGCCAGGATCTGATCGCCGACGAGGGCGGGGCGCTGCGAATGGCCGATCGCCTTGCACCTCTGCTGGCCGAGGCGATCGGTCCCCCCGCGGTCGCCTGATCAACTCGGCGCAGATCTTCGCTTATTCGTCCGCGCATGTGTCAGGGCCGAGCCCCTCGCGCCTGTCGGGCGAGTAGCTCACGGCCCCAGCGCCGCCGCAACAATCCCGACCGAAAGCCACGCCGAGGCGGGTCGCCCACCGCCTGGGCGCCGGAAAAATGCAAGTCCGGACTTTACTGAATGCAAATTGCTTGTTTACAGTTTGCGAATGCAACCCGCCGAAATCGAACCCGCCGTCCATCCCGCTTTGGCCGATCGCCCGCGCCCTCCCAGACCGCGCGTGGACGCCTCCGTCGAGGTCCGGCACATCGTTTTCTTTCTCAATGACGCCATTGGCGAGGAACTTCTCGTCCGCATGGAGCGCACGCCGGAGAAGGTGACTTTCGCCGAAACCCTGGCCGCCCTGTGCAGGTTCGAGGGAAGCGGGGCTCTTTCATATCCATGGAATGCAAAGTCGATCGAGGATGCGCTGCGCGCGCGGGACGGCAAGGAATATCGGCTGCTGGGCGTCCGCGTGCTGCCAAATCACGTCCATGTCCTGCTCGAAGCGGCGCCCACCTGGCCTCTGGGCGACCCGATCCACCGCTGGAAGACGGCCAGCTCGCCCCGTCGGAAGGATACGCCGCGCCCCGGGCTCGAGAGGTGCGGTCCGGATCGTCTACGACCCCGGGCTCTGCGGCTGGAGCAGCCGCGGCCGGACGAGTTCTGGGCCGACGAGGACTTCGAGCGCGTTCTGCGCACCGCTCAGGAGCTGGAGGACGCCCGCCGTCTCATGGACAGGATCTCCCCACCGTCTCGGACACCCGCTCCTTCACCGCCTGAGGACGAGGCGGACATCTCCCCTCCAAGCCCGCTTCCGTCAGGCTCGCCGACCGAACCGCAACCGGCCGTCGTGCAGCGCCGACCTGTCGCCCAGTCTGCCAAAAGCGGACGGCTGCGCCGCTTTATGCGGGAGGTCCGTGAGTGCGCCAGCGACCTTGCGGTTCTTTACGGGTGGTACTTCTTCGCGGTGGGGTTGGTCGCGCTGCTGCAGCAAACCCTGGGGCGCTGGGGCCTGCACTGACAGGTTGAATGGGCCGCGGCTGGCCCAGTCTCTGCCGTGTCAGGATTGGCCAGCAGGCGTCCGCGCGGCGTGTCGCGCCCTCGCATAGGCCTGGGTTCCGCGCGTGAAGACGCGGTCGGTGGGAAGGACGTCTTCAATCTGGATGTCGGGCGCCCCAGCCAGGCGCCCATAGATCGGCCCGAAGTCCTGAAGCGTGCTTTCCCGCAGAGCTTCCAGGGAGGGGATGACAAAGTAGGTCTGCTGGAAATCGTCGATGCGGTAAGGCGTCCGCATCAGCCGCTCGAGGTCGAACCCCAGGCGGTTTGGGGAGGGGTCTTCCAGCGCGAAAACGGACTCGGCCTTGGACGAAACAATCCCCGCCCCGTAGATGCGCAGACCCTTTGGTGTCTGCATCAGGCCGAACTCCACTGTGTACCAATAGAGCCGCGCGAGGTGGTGAAGGTGCTCGAGTCGTCCGGCGCGCAGGCCACCTTCGCCATAGGCCTGCATGTAGTCGGCGAACACTGGATCGGTGAGCATCGGCACATGGCCGAAAACGTCATGGAAGATGTCCGGCTCGCTGAGATAGTCGAGCTCGTCGGGACGGCGGATGAAGCGGCCCGCCGGGAACCGGCGATTGGCCAGGTGCTCGAAGAACACCTCGTCGGGCACAAGTCCCGGCACGGCCACGACGTTCCAACCGGTCAGCCGCTGGAGCTCGGGATTGATGCGGGCGAAGTCGGGGATTCCCCCGCGGTGAAGTTCGAGGGCCTCCAGGCCACGCAGGTAGGCGTCGCAAGCGCGGCCAGGGAGAAGGTGCTTCTGCCGCTCGTACAGCGTCACCCAGACCTGATGGTCGGCGGCGTCATAGCTCGCCCAGCCTTGGTCCACGACCCAGTCGGGCGAGGGGGCCTCGCTCAGGGCGGTCGCCACGCTCAT
>DATHPX010000124.1:0-3990 GCA_035483335.1 Caulobacteraceae bacterium
GGCTTGCGCCTGATCGACCTGCGCCTCGGCGCTCGCTGCGCTGAAGGCGAGGGCGCCCGCGGTCGCGAGGAAAATCGAGGCTTTCATGCGACCAGCACAGTCCGGAACATGCCGGCTTCCTGGTGGAACAGCAGGTGGCAGTGGAATGCCCAGCGGCCGGGCGCATCGGCCGTGTAGACAAAACTCATCTTCTCGCTGGGTTTGACGTTGATCGTGTGCTTCAGCGGCAGGGCGCCGTCCTGACCGTTCTCCACCGAGAACAGGAAGCCGTGCAGATGGATCGGATGCTCCATCATCGTGTCATTGATCAGGGTGAAGCGCACACGCTCGCCCAGCTTCACTTGAATGGGCTTGGACTGTGAGAACTTCTTCCCGTCAAACCCCCAGATGAACCGTTCCATGTTCCCGGTCAGGTGGAACTCAATTTCCCGGTCCGGTGGGCGCGTGTCCGGATCGGGCCTGAGGGCGCGCAGGTCCGAGTAGACCAGGACCTTGCGGCCATTGCCGTCGAGCCCGTCTCCAGCCTCGGTCAGCCGGTTTGTCGGGAACTCCGCGACGCTCGCGACAGATGGACTGCCCGCCATAGTCTTCGGGTCCACACCATCGGCGTTGACGATCACGGGCGCCTTCGCCGGAGCGTCGGCCTTCGCGGCCATGTCCTTCCCCGACATGTCCATGCCCGACATATCCATTCCGGACATATCCATCCCTGGCGTCTTCATGCCCGGCATGTCCCCGTCTGGCTTGGCGCCCATGGTCCCGCCGCCCATGCCTTTCATTCCCCCCATGCCCATGTCGGTCATGGTGCGGACGGGACGGGGGTCCATCGGCGGGATCGGCGCGACCATGCCCGGGCGCGGGGCGAGCGTGCCCCGGGCGTAGCCGGTGCGGTCCTCCGCCTGAGCGAAGATGGCGTAGGCCTGGTCGGACCGGGGCTCCACGATCACGTCGTAGGTCTCGGCCACGCCGAGGCGAAACTCATCGACGGTGACCGGGCGCACATCGCTGCCGTCGGCGGCCACGACAGTCAGTGGCAGGCCCGGAATCCTCACGTCGAAGGTCGACATCGACGCGCTGTTAATGAAACGCAGCCTGACCCGTTCGCCGGGCTTGAACAGGGCGGTCCAGTTCGCGGCCGGCGGCTGGCCGTTGACCAGGAAGGTGTAGGTCGCCCCGGTGACGTCCATGATGTCCGTCGGGCTCATCCGCATCTTCGCCCACATGGACCAATCCGCCCAGGTCGGCCCGAAGCCCTTCTCGTGAGATTCTTTCAGGAAATCGCCGAGTGTCTGCTTGTGATAGTTATAGTAGTCACTTTGTTGTTTGAGATTGGAGAGGACCTTCATCGGGTCTTGGTCCGTCCAGTCCGATAACTGGATCACGTATTCCAGATCGTAGTCGTAAGGTTCCTTCTCGGGAGGAGCCAATATGAGCGCGCCATAAAGGCCGGTCTGCTCCTGCATCCCCGAATGGCTGTGATAGAAGTACGTGCCGCTCTGAACGATCGGGAACCGATAGGTGAAGGTCTCCCCGGGGGCGATTCCCGGGAAGGTGAGCCCCGGAACGCCGTCCATGTCGTTGGGAAGGCGCAGGCCGTGCCAATGGATCGAGGCGGGCTCACGCAGGGTGTTGGCAACATTGATTGTGACGGTGTCGCCCTGATGAAGCCGCAAGGTCGGGGCGGGAACGGTCCCGTTCACCGCCGTCGCCATGCGCGGGCGACCCGTAATGTTTATCGGGCGCTCGCCGATCTTCAGGTTGATCGTCTCGCCGCTGAGCACGCCCGGGGCGGCGGTCCCTTGGGCCCGGCTCCACGTCGGGCGCGCGATGACCGCCGCGCCGCCGACGAGGGCCAGACCCTCGAAGAACCGGCGGCGGCTGGGCGCGCTGTACGTCTTGGCGAGCGTCGCGGACATTTATCTACCCTTGGGTCGCTGGATCGCGAGGGGTTGGCGGGTCATCCGCTTCAACCGGCGAGCGGCTCGTTCTGATAGCCAGCGGAGTGGATCGCATCGGCGATCCGGTCCGCGTCGATCTGGGTCTGCACGGTCACCTGATGGCCGGCAAGGTCCGCCGAGATGACGGCATTTGGATCGACCTTCTTCACGGCGGCCTCGATCGTTGAGACGCAGTGGCCGCAACTCATCTCGGGTACATTGTAGCGTTGCATCGCCAAGCTCCTTTCAACTCAGGGAGCGGACGTCATCCGGCTTGCCATACTGGCAAGGTCAAGAGGCGTTCGCAGCGCCGCCCCGGGCCTTGACCTTCCCATTGTTGGAAACCCCATCTGGGCTCGCAGTGAACTCGGAAAGGAGCCGCTTGATGGGCTCGGCTACTGCTATCGCGCCATTGGATCGGGATCCGCCCAGGACCGGCGCCGGCGCCACGTTCCAGGTTGCGGGGATGACGTGCGCGTCGTGCGTGGGCCGCGTGGAAAAAGCGATTCTTGGCGTGCCGGGCGTCGCCAGCGCGTCCGTCAATCTCGCGACCGAGCGCGCGAACGTGACCTTCAAGGACGAGGTCGACCCGCTCACCGTCGCCCAGGCGATCCGCAACTCCGGGTATGCCGCGGGCGAGGAGAGCCTTGAACTGGGTGTCGAGGGCATGACCTGCGCCTCCTGCGTGGGACGCGTTGAGAAAGCGCTCAAGGCGACGCCCGGTGTCATCGAGGCTTCGGTCAACCTCGCGACCGAGCGCGCCACCGTCCGTCGCCTCGCAGGATTCGCCGATCAGGCGAGTCTGGAGTCCGCAGTGCGTGGCGCCGGATATCAGGCTCGGCGCCTCACGGAGTCGCGGGACGCGACAGACGCCCAGTCCGAGGCGCGTGACCGCGAACAACACGATCTGGGTCGCGCGCTCATCCTCTCCGCCGTGCTCTCGCTCCCGGTCTTCCTGTTGGCGATGGGGTCCCACCTGCCCGGCGTGGAGCGCTTCGTCACGGCTGGGATCGGCATGCGGACGAGCTGGTACGTGCAGTTCGTCCTCACGAGCCTGGTCATCTTCGGCCCCGGCCTACGCTTCTATCGCAAGGGTGTGCCGGCCCTGTTGCGCGGCGGACCGGACATGAACTCGCTGACGGTCCTGGGGACCACCGCGGCCTGGGGTTACTCGGTCGTCGCGACCTTCGCGCCAGGCGTCCTGCCGCGCGGAACCGCGAACGTCTATTTCGAAGCCGCCGCCGTCATCGTCACCCTGATCCTGCTTGGGCGCTACCTCGAAGCGCGCGCCAAGGGACGGACCTCCGAGGCGATCAAGCGCCTGATGGGCCTGCAGCCGAAGACGGCGCGGGTCCAGCGGAACGGCGAGTTCGAGGAGATCCCGCTCGATCAGGTACGGCCGAGCGATCTCGTCCTGGTCCGTCCGGGCGAGCGGGTCCCGGTGGACGGCGAGGTCGTCGACGGCGCCTCCCTGGTCGACGAGTCCATGATCTCGGGCGAGCCGCTGCCGGTGCGCAAGGAGCCGGGCTCCGAGGTGGTCGGCGGCACGATGAACCAGACCGGCAGCTTCTCCTTCCGGGTGACGAAGACCGGCGCCGATACGGTGCTGGCGCAGATCATCCGCATGGTCGAGCAGGCGCAGGGCTCGAAGCTGCCGATCCAGGCCCTCGTCGACAAGGTCACCGCCTGGTTCGTGCCGGCCGTCATGGCGGCCGCGCTGGCCACCTTCGTCGTCTGGATCCTGTTCGGTCCGCACCCAGCGCTGGGCCTGGCGCTGGTGAATGCGGTCGCCGTGCTGATCATCGCCTGTCCCTGCGCCATGGGCTTGGCGACGCCGACTTCGATCATGGTGGGAACCGGGCGCGCCGCCGAGATCGGCGTGCTCTTCCGCAAGGGCGAGGCCCTGCAGGCGCTGAGGGACGTCGGCATCGTGGCGGTCGACAAGACCGGAACGGTGACGCAGGGGCGTCCGGTGCTGACGGACCTCGTCATCGCCGACGGCTTCGATCGCGATGACGTGCTTCGGCTGACCGCCGCGGTCGAGGCCTCTTCC
>DATHPX010000125.1:0-18308 GCA_035483335.1 Caulobacteraceae bacterium
AGGATCAGGAAGTCGCCCCAGGCGCAGGCCCGGCGGATCCCGCCGCGGCGTGCGCCGACGCCATCGCCACGCGCCACCGCCGCGCGGACCTCGACCGCGATCCGGCGCGCCAGGCGCCTGGTCGCGCTAGTGGGCGGATCGCTGTCCACGGGCGACCAGGGATCCGCCTCCTCCGCGGGAACGTCGATCTCGAGCGGCCAGAGGTCGACGCAGCCGCGATCAGTCCGGCGCGCGAGGTGACGGGGCGCGATGCGAAGGACGTTGTCGCCCTCCCCGGGGCTGATCCCCGCGCGCGCCACAGGGTCCTCGAACACCGAATCGACGAAGGCGAGGACTTCGGGAGCCGAGCGCCAGCTCTCCAGCAGGCGTGACTGGCGGAAGGTGCGGCCGCTTTCCACCGCCTTCGCGGCCAAAATCTGCGCCTCGCGGGCCAGCCGCTCGGGCGCAGCGCCCTGGAACGAGAAGATCGATTGCTTCTCGTCGCCGACGACGAAGACGGTCCGGCGAATCTGGGCCGCGGCGGCGCCGGCGAAGAATTCGTCTGTCAGGGCGCCCAGGATCGCCCATTGCTCGGGCGCGGTGTCCTGGGCCTCGTCGAGCAGGACGTGGTCGAGTCCGCCGTCCAGTTTGAAGAGCACCCATGCGGCGTCAGCTCGGCGGGTCAGGAGGTCTTCGGCCCGCGCGATCAGGTCGCCGAAATCCAGCGCGCGCCGCACGTCCTTGGCCCCCTCGTAGAGACCGCCATAGGCGCGGGCGAGGGTGAGAACGTGGACGGTGTCCTCGGCCACCTTCGCCGCCTTCAGCCGCTCGCAGGTTTCCAGGCAGCGCTGCTGTTCTTCCTTCAGCCACGTCCGCACGGCCGGATCGATCGCGTTGGTTCCAAGGCGCGACCTCGGCTCGCCCGCGGAGGTGAAGAAGACCGCCCGCACTCGCTCGAAGCGACATCCCGGATCAACCGCGGCGATAAGGTCGGCGAGCTGCTGGTCGGTCTTCGCGCCGCTGGCGGCCAGGACGTCCCTGGCCCGGCGCCAGCTGATCCAGCGAAGGCGCGCGAGGGCCTCGGTCTCGATCGCCTCCAGGCTTTCCACCTCCTGGAAGCCGCAGCGTCGCCAGACGTCGAAAATGTAGCCGCCGCGCTCTTCGCTCTCGTTGGCGTAAGCCTCGATCGCCATCCGCCGGCTTTCGAAGGCGCCCAGGAGGCCTTCGAAACTGCGCCAGTCCAGCTCGACGCTGAGGTGGGCGTAGGAGAGCCCGACGGGCCCGTCGGGCGTGGCGAGGGCGAGTTCGGCCAGCTCCGCGCGCGCGCTCCTGGAGAGATCGGCGGCCGCCAGGCCGTCCAGGACCGCGAACCCTGGCGAGACTCCCGCCTCGAGCGGAAAGCGTCGAAGCAGAGCCTCGCAGAAGGCGTGGATGGTCTGGATCTTCAGGCCGCCGGGCGTCTCCAGGGCGCGAGCGAAGAGGGCCCGGGCGAGGGAGAGGTTCGCGTCCGGCTCACCGATCTCCGCCAGCTCCTTGGCGAGAAGCTCGTCCTTCATCACCGCCCACGCGCCCAGCATGTCGAACAGGCGCCTCTGCATCTCCGCCGCCGCGGCCTTGGTGTAGGTCACGCAAAGAATCGCTTCGGGCCGCGCGCCCGCCAGCAGGACGCGGGCGACCCGCTTGACCAGGGTGGAGGTCTTACCCGAGCCGGCGTTGGCCGTGACGAAGACCGACGCGCGCGGGTCAGAGGCGCCGGTCTGGGGATCGGGGCCGCTCATGCCGGCTCTCCCTCGCCCTCGCCGATCACGTGCCACTCCCACACGCGGGCGAGATGGTCATAGTCGCCGTGACCACCCACGAACTGCATGGCCGCACGGGAGAGATAGCCTGTCTCCGGCCGATCGAAGTGGGCGACCCGGCGCGCGAGGCCCGCCAGGGCCGCAGCGGCGAGTTGGTTGGCGTCGCCGCTCGCCCGGTTCTCCACCCGGCCCGGGACTCGCCCCCCGCTCACGCGGACATAGACCAGTTCGCGCGGCGAAAGCGGACCCAGGGCCTCGAAACCTCCCGCCGCAAGAATTGCCGCCGTGAGCGTCAACTGCGGCGAGAGGCCGGCCTCCACCATCTTCCGGCTCGGCGCTGCGCCGGTCTTGAAATCAAGAATGTCGGCCTGACCGCCGCGCACCTCGATCCGGTCCGCCCGGGCGGTGAGGGTGAACGACCCCAGCGGTCCATCGATCGCTGTCCGCCCTTGGGTCTCGACCACCACTCGCGCGCCCTCACGTCGCTCCCGCTCGAAGCGCACGACCCATGGAGCCAGGTTGGTGGCCAGCGCCCTCTCTCGCGCCAGGGCCGCCGGCGGCATTCCCGCTTCCCCCAGGGCTTCGATCAGCAGCCTGGCGAATTGCGCCTCGGCGTCGTCGGGCAACAGGTCGGGGTGCTCGCGCGCGAACCGTTCGAACGCGGCATGGGTGGCGGTCCCCCGGGCGAGCGCTTCCACCGGGGCGTCGGGCGGATCGAGCGGCCGCAGGCCAAGGATGTGGCGGGCGTAGAGGCCGTAGGGATCGCGCACCCAGCGCTCGATCGCTGTAACTGGCAGTTCGCGGGGCCGCGCTGCGAGGGGCGGCGTCGGCCGGGGCCGTCTGGCTGGGGCGAGCTCCGCCGGGGGAGCCGCCAGGGGCGCATCGAGCGCACGCGCCCAGGCGATCGCATCCGGCCGCCCCGCCGGGTCGAAACCCGCGCCCCGGGCCAAGGTCCGCAGCCGCCAGAGCCACCGCGAGGCGACCGCCGGCGCGCCTCCGCGCCGTTCGGTGTTCACCAGTACGACGTCGGGCGCGGCCGCCGCCTGGGCGAAGTCGTGGGCCGACAACCCGATGCGCCGCTCCGGCGGCGGCAACCCCAGGCGCTCGCGCATGGGGCGGGAGAGGAAGGGATCGGCGCTCGCCGTGGGGGGCCACACGCCTTCCTCCAGCCCCGCCAGTATCAGGCGATCGGCGTGGGTGAGGCGGGCTTCCAGGACGCCCAGGATCTTCAGACGTGGATGGGCGGGCGGGCCGGCGCGCAGCACCTGCCGGGCCAGGAGGCCCTCGAACAGGTCCGCGAAGCCGGCTGCGGTCGCCCCGGGCAAGGCGCCGCTCTCGTGGATCATCGAGGCGAGCAGGGCCGCCGTCGCCTCGCCGGCCGGCCCGATCCAGGGCGACTCGCCGTCCGTCCCCTGGCAGATCGTCTCGAGCCCCTCGGCGAGCGCGGCTGCAGCTGCGGCCACGGGCGCCGCGCCGTCGGCGAAGGGGACGGCGAGGGCTTCCAGCAGGGCGCGCGCCCTTCGGGCGAGGTCAGCGGCGGCGTCGATCGAGCGATCGCGCGCCCCATCCGCGCCTCCCTCCCGGCGCGCCCGATCCAGGCGAGCTTCCAGAGCCGGCCAGTCTGCCGGCCGCGGACCGCGCAGGCCGCTGCGCTCGAGCCGTCGACGCGCTGCGGCGAGCTCGGCAAGCCCAAGGTTCAGGCGCGTCATGGGGTGTTTGAGCAGGGCCAGCAACAGAGCCGGGTCCATGGGGTGGGCGACGGCGCGGGCGAGCAGGGCCGACAGGGTCGCGACGGGCGTCGCCGCCAGGGGCCGGCCGGCGGACACGTCCGCCTCGATCCCCCAGCGGGTGAGGCGCACGCTGACCCGGCGCGCCAGGCCGACGTCGGGGGTGATCAGGGCGCAGGTCAGCTCCGGCGTCTCCAGCGCCTCCCGCATCATCACGGCGATGACTGCGGCCGCGTCTTCCTCGTCGCGGGCGGTTACCAGGCGCAGTCCCTCGAGCCCCTCGACGATCGGATCGACGCCCGCGACCGCGCCTTCATCGCGGATGCTCCCGATCAGGGGCAGCCAGTCCGCCGTCGACTCGGGCGGGCGCAGGGCCTCGTTGATCAGCCGCCGCCGCCAGCGCCCGGCGGCCTCGCTTTCCGCCGACAGATCCCAAGGTTCGATGTCGCCGCGGTCGAGACCGGCCCGGGCGAGCAGCCGCTTCATGGCGCCCTGCGGGTGGGCCTCGCCCACTTCCGCCCAGGCGCTTTCCGCCAGCGCCATGTCCAGGCCCGGCAGGACGACGCAACCCATCGGCAACCCTGCGATCGTCGACATCAGGTCCGCCGCCGCGGGCGTGGAGCCGGTGGAGCCCGCGAGCACGACGGGATGGCTGGGCGGGCGCTCCGTCCAGCGATCCGCGAGGCGGCGCAGCAGACGCACCCGCCGCGCCTGGGGATCGCTCATCCCCAGCGCCTCCAGCCGCGCTGGCCACGCCTCCAGGGCGAGGGTGAGAAAATTTGCCGAGATGGCCCAGTGACGGGCGAGCTCGCCCTCGGCGAGGGCCGCCACGGCGGCCGCGTCGCAGCGCTCTTCGAGCTGGCAGCTGTCGAGGAAAGCGCCCAGGGCGTCGGCAAGCTCCAGCGCCCCCTCGGCGTCGAGGCGGCGCGCGATCAGCTCCTGATGCTCCGCAATCAGGCCGGCCAGCTCGAACCGCCGCCGCTCCGCCGAGATCGGCGGGGGCAGGTCCAGCGCGAGATCCCCCGGCTCGAACGGCGGTTCGCCCTCGTCGAGATCGCCCAGGACGCGGATCTGCGGCAGCAGGACGGCGCGGCCGCCTGCGGCGGTCAGGAAGGCTTCGGAGAGGCCGCGCCCGGCCCGGCGGGTGGGCAGAAACACCACGGCGCGGGGCAGGTCTTCGGGCCCTTGGGCGGTCAGTTCGCGCCACAGGCCCGAGGCGAGGTCCTCCAGGAAGGGCCGATGCGGCGGTATCGCGAACCAGCGGGGGCCCGGGCGATCGAACAGGCCGATCATAGGACCTCCGCCAGGCGCGCCTCCGCCGCCGCGCGCGCTGTCGGGTCTCCGACGTGCATCCAGAGTCCGTCCATGACGACGCCGTGCAGGCGGCCGGCGGCCGCCATTTTCATCCAGTGGCCGAAGATGCTGTGCGCCTCGTCCGGCCACGCCGCGATCGGCTGGGGGTCCATCAGGTGGACGCCAGCATAAGCGAAGGGGGCGTCTTCGCGTTCGCCCCGATGCTCGAGGCGGCCCGCGGCGTCGCGATAGAAGTCGCCCGGGCCGTCGAAGCCCAGGCACTCCCTCGTCGGCGCCAGCAGGAGGACGTCGTCCATCTCCGACGCCGTCCAGGCCGCGATGAGCTTCTCGACCGCGGGCGCCGCGCCCTCGGTCCAGATCGTATCGATGTTGGCGACCAGGATCGGATCGGCGCCCAGCAGGGTCCGCGCCGCCCTCAGTCCCCCGCCGGTCTCCAGCAGGCCTCCGCGCTCGTCGGAAATCACGATCTCCAGGTCCGAGCGGCGGCGCAGATGGGCCTCTAGCTGGTCGGCGAAGGCGTGGACATTGACCACCGCCCGCCGCACCCCCGCCGCCGCCAGGCGGTCGAGCACGTGGTCCACCAGGGGCCGCCCGCCCACCTCGACCAGGGCTTTGG
Organism: Caulobacteraceae bacterium; assembly: GCA_035483335.1. GTDB lineage: Bacteria > Pseudomonadota > Alphaproteobacteria > Caulobacterales > Caulobacteraceae > Acaudatibacter. The sequence goes on from DATHPX010000125.1 coordinate 5,436, forward strand.
GACGGTCGTGCGTCAGGGGGCGCATGCGCGTGCCCAGGCCCGCGGCGAGGACCATGGCCGTATGGGGGCGCCTCACGTCCGGGCCGCTCCGGCATGGCGCGCCAGCCACTCTCCGAGGCCGGCTGGCGCAGGCGCCTCGAGACACCGATCCAGATAGCGCCACAGCCTGGGCATGAAGGCGCGATATCGCGGCTTGCCATCCCGCGCCACCAGTCGTGCGAAGATGCCGATGATGCGTACGACGTTGAGGGCGCCCAGGGCGTGGAAGTCGGCCATGAACGTCTCGCGATCGACGTCCGGGCAGGCCGCGAAATAGCGCTCAAGCACGTCCGCCTCGAGCTCGGGGGACACGTCGCGGCGCGCGTCATGCAGCAACATCGACATGTCCCAGGCCGGGTGGGCGCGCACCGCGTCCTGGAAGTCGATCAGGCCCACCCGCGCCGGTCCGGTCCGCTGCGGCAGCCAAAGCAGGTTCTCGGCGTGAAAGTCGCGGTGGCAGAACACGCTCGCCCCGGCGGCGCCGTGCTTCACGATCGGCCGCCAGATATCCCGCCACTGCGCCACGGCCTCCTCGGAGAAGCTCACCCGCGGCTCCAGCTGCGGAAGCCATTCGATGAGGATCTCGCTGGCTGTGGCGAGGGCGAGTTCGTCGTAGTCCAGCAGTGGCCAGCACGCGCCCTGGCTCTGAAGGCGCGCCGGCGGCGTCGCATGATGCAGGGCCGTCAGGACGTCGGTGGCGGCTTCATAGAGAGGCGCCTCGTCTGCGCCGCCCTCGATCAGGCGCGCGAACAGCGCATCGCCCAGGTCTTCCAGAACCGCCAACCCCGCGGCGGCGTCGAAGGCCTCGATCCTCGGCGCCGAAAGCCCGAGGCTCCGCAGATATCCGGCGCAGGCGACGAAGGCCTCCACCCGCCCGGCCGCCAGGCGCGTGAGGGCGTTGTATCCCAGTTCGGCGCGTTCCTGAGGCGTCGCGTCGGGCGGGCAGGGATGGGTCTCGAGGCTCGCCGGCTGGTCCATCAGGATCAGGGTCGAGCCGGAGGAGAGGTGAAGGCGCTCATAGGCGCGCGTGGACGCATCGCCCGGCAGGCGTTCGCGGCGCGCGTGCGCAAAGCCATGATCCGCCAGGAAAGAGCGGCGGGCCTCCTCCCGCTCAGAGATCAATCGGACGGCCTTCCCATCGGCCTTCGGGCGACAGGCGCGCGCGGCGCGTCTCGCCATCGATCTCCAGTTCGACGTCCAGCCGGTTGGGCGGCAGGTGGTGTCCCAGGCGCTCGGCCCATTCGATCACGGCCGCGCCGTCCCTGAGCGCCTCGGCGACGCCGATCTCATAGGCCTCTTCGCCGGAGGCGAGCCGGTAGAGGTCGAAGTGGGTGATGGGGAACTTCCGGCCTTCATAGAACTGGGCGAGGGTGTAGGTCGGGCTCGGGACATCGCGCTCCGTCGGCGCCAGCGCCCGCACAAGACCTCTCGCCAGCACCGATTTTCCCGCGCCCAGCGGCCCCGACAGGCAGACAGCCTCGCCCCGCTGCAGGGAGCCGGCGATCGCCGCCCCAAGGCGGGTGGTGGCGGCCTCATCGTTCAAACGGAAATCACCTTCGGCGGGGACGATCATCTTGAAGACTCGCATATGCGAACATTGCGCACCTTGGGCGAGCGCGCCCCATCAGGGCAAGCGCCGTGCAACGAGATGGCGGCTCGCGTGCGCCGACAGTCGCGTCCGGACCGATCGCCAAGGGTCAGGTCGTGCGCTTTCGCCGAGCGGCCGAAGTCCTTCTCCTTTGACGTGGGCGCGTCCCCTGGGCTAACCCCCGCGCCCATGTCCGGCCAGACCCGCGCCGCCTACGAAGCCAGGATCGCGGCCGGAGAGATCCAGGGGGACCCCGCCCAGTCCGACGCCCTGGAGGCGCTCTCGCGCGTCGAGGCCGAACTCTGCCACGCGCCAAAGCCAGGATGGTTTCGCAAGCCCGAGGGCGTCCGCGGCGCCTACATCTGGGGGCCCGTCGGGCGGGGGAAGTCCATGCTGATGGACCTCTTCTTCGCCGCCGCTCCCACCCCGTCCAAGCAGCGCCTGCACTTCCATGTCTTCATGGCCCACGTCCACCGGCTGGTCGCGAAGTGGCGGTCAGGCAGCGCAGCCGCGCGGCGCGCGGCGTTCGGGACGGCGCGCGGGGACGATCCGATCCCGCCGGTCGCCGACGTGATCGCCCTCGAGGGTCGGCTGCTCTGTTTTGACGAGTTCCAGGTCACCGACATCGCCGACGCCATGATCCTGGGACGGCTGTTCGAGGCGCTCTTCGAGCGCGGCGTGACCCTGGTGGCGACGTCGAACCGGCCGCCGTGGGATCTCTACAAGGACGGCCTCAACCGGCAGCTCTTCGTTCCCTTCATCGACCTCATCGCCTCGCGGCTCGAAGTGGTGGAGGTCCCGGGCGAGCGGGACTACCGCGTGCGGCGCCTGCGCGCCGCGGGAACCTGGTTCTCGCCGGACGATCCGGACAACCGGCGCGCCTTCGACCGGCTCTGGGGGGAGCTGCTCGACGGTCAGGCTGAAGCGTCGACCGTGGTGGAGGTGCTTGGGCGGCGGGAGGCCTTTGCGCGCTCGGCAGGCGGGATGTTGCGGGTCACTTTCGAGGAGGCCTGCGTGCATCCACGCGGACCCGAGGATTATCTCGCCATCGCCGATCGGTTCCACACCGTCTTCCTCGAAGGCGTGCCGCGCCTGCGGCCGGAGAAACGCAACGAGGCGCGGCGGCTGGCGACTCTCATCGATGCGCTCTACGAGGCCCGTTCGCGTCTTGCGGTTCTGGCCCAGGCCGAGCCGGGAGCGATCTATCCCGACGGCGACCAGGCCTTCGAATTCGAGCGCGCGGCCTCGCGCCTCGAGGAGATGCGATCCGAAGACTGGCTCGCGGCGGTTCGTTGATTAGCGTGTCCGTGCGGCCTAGAAGCGGCGCGACTGTGGTGGGTTCGAGAGGACAGATGGCCGACGCTTCCCCGGGCTTGCGTGAACGCCCGCTCTCCCCACACGTCCAGGTGTGGCGCTGGCACGTCACCATGGCGGCCTCGATCTTCAACCGCGCGACGGGCGTCGCGCTCTACGCCGGATGGCTCATCTTCGCCGGTTGGGCCCTGGCCCTGGCGGGGGGACCTGACGCCTACGGCGCCTATTGCAGCGTGCTGACTTCGATCCCCGGCCAGATCGTCCTCTTCGGTATCGCCGTGTCTCTCTTCTTCCATCTGGCGGCCGGCGTGCGCCACCTGTTCTGGGACTCGGGCAGGGGGTTTGTCCCCCGCGACGCCAGCGCCAGCGCGATCGCCGCCTTCGTCTTCGCCGCCGCCGCCGCGGTCGTGCTGTTCGTGGTCGCCCATCTGGGCCAAGGGAGCGCGTCGTGAGCCTCTATCGAACCGGCCTGGGGCGGGCGCGGGGCCTGGGCTCCGCCAAGCATGGCGTAGGCAATTTCATCGCCGAGCGGGTGAGCTCGGTCGCCCTCATCCTCCTCACCATCTGGCTGGTGTGGGTCGCCCTGGCGGTGGCGCGCGGCGGATACGCCGAAGCGCGGTCCATCCTCGCCTCGCCGGTCAATGCGGCGATCGCCGTCCTGCTGATCGTCGTGGGCCTCTATCACGCGATGATCGGCATGCGCGTGATCATAGAGGACTACATCGAAAAGCCGCTGACAAAGGCCGCGCTGCTCATGCTCAACGCCTTCGTGGGCTGGGCCGCGGCTGCGATCGCCACGGTCAGCCTTCTCAAGATCGCCTTCGGCGCGGGAGCCTGACGTGGCCGCCTACAAGTTCATCGACCACAAGTTCGACGTCGTCGTGGTCGGCGCCGGCGGTTCGGGCCTTCGCGCGGCCATCGGCTGCGCCTCGGCCGGCCTGAAGACGGCCTGCATCACCAAGGTCTTCCCCACGCGCTCCCACACCGTGGCGGCGCAAGGCGGCATCTCGGCCAGCCTCGGGAACATGAGTCAGGACGACTGGCGCTGGCACATGTACGACACCGTCAAGGGGTCCGACTGGCTCGGTGACCAGGACGCCATCGAGTACCTGGTGCGGAACGCCCCGGCGGCGGTCTACGAGCTGGAGCACTGGGGCGTGCCGTTCTCGCGCACGCCGGAAGGCAAGATCTACCAGCGCGCCTTCGGCGGCATGACGCGCAACTTCGGCGAGGCGCCGATCCAGCGCACCTGCGCCGCGGCCGACCGCACCGGTCACGCCATGCTCCACACCATGTACGGCCAGGCGCTGAACCGGGACGTGGACTTCTTCATCGAGTACTTCGCCCTCGACCTGATCATGGACGAGGGGACGTGCCGGGGAGTCACCGCCTGGAAGCTCGACGACGGGACCCTGCACAGGTTCTCCGCTCAGCGGGTCGTCCTCGCCACGGGGGGCTACGGCCGCGCCTATTTCTCGTGCACCAGCGCCCATACCTGCACCGGCGACGGCGGGGGCATGGCCCTGCGCGCGGGTCTGCCGCTGCAGGACATGGAGTTCGTGCAGTTCCACCCCACCGGTATCTACGGCGCCGGCTGTCTGATCACCGAGGGCGCCCGGGGCGAGGGCGGCTATCTCACCAATTCCGAGGGCGAGCGGTTCATGGAGCGCTATGCGCCCTCTGTGAAGGACCTCGCGCCGCGCGACATGGTCAGCCGGGCCATGACCATCGAGATCCGCGAGGGACGCGGCGTCGGTCCCAAGAAGGACCACATCTTCCTCCACCTCGACCACCTGGACCCGAAGGTGCTGCATGAGCGCCTGCCGGGCATCTCCGAGACGGCGAAGATCTTCGCCGGCGTGGACGTGACCAAGGAGCCGATCCCCGTCCTGCCCACCGTCCACTACAACATGGGCGGCATCCAGACGAACTTCTTCGGCGAGGTGGTGACGGTCGACGGCGACAATCCCGACGCCGTGGTTCCCGGCCTGATGGCCGTGGGCGAGGCGGCCTGCGTGAGCGTGCACGGCGCCAATCGTCTGGGCTCGAACTCCCTGATCGACCTGGTGGTGTTCGGACGCTCCATCGGCTTGCGCTGCGGCGACGTGCTCAAGCCCGGCGCTACCCAGCGCGAAATCCAGGACGCCTGGACCGAGCCCCACCTCGAGCGCTTCGATCGCCTGCGCAACGCCTCCGGCTCGACGCCCACCGCCGAGCTTCGCCTGGAGATGCAGCGGGCCACCCAGGAGGACGCGGCGGTGTTCCGCACCGGCGAGACCCTCGAAAGCGGCCAGAAGCGTCTGGCCGACATACAAGCCAAGCGACGTGACCTTAGGGTCAACGACCGCGGCATGATCTGGAACACCGACCTGGTTGAGACCCTCGAGTTCGAGAACCTGATCGGCCAGGCGATCGTCACCGTCGCCGGCGCCGCCAACCGCACCGAGAGCCGGGGCGCCCACGCCCGGGAGGACTTCGCCAATCGTGACGACGCGAACTGGATGAAGCACACCCTGACCTGGTTCGACGACGCCAGCGGCCGCGTGACGATCGATTACCGGCCGGTGCACAGCTACACGATGACCAACGACGTGGCCTACATCCCGCCCAAGGCGCGGGTCTACTAAGGATCGAAGAATGGTCGAGCTGCTGCTCCCGCGGAATTCCAAGGTCGGTAAGGGCCGCCACTATCCAGCGCCAGAAGGGGCGAAGAAGGTCAGGACATTCAAGGTCTACCGCTGGGACCCGGAAGGTTCGGGCAACCCTGTCTGGGATACCTATGACGTCGATGTCGCCGCCTGCGGGCCCATGGTCCTGGACGTCCTGCTGCACATCAAGAACACGATGGACTCGACGCTCGCATTTCGGCGCTCCTGCCGCGAAGGCGTGTGCGGGTCGTGCTCGATGAACATCGGTGGGCGCAACACCCTGGCCTGCACGCACGGCTGGGAAGAGGTCCCGGGCAAGGATGTCCAGATCTCCCCGCTCCCGCACCTGCCGGTGATCAAGGACCTCGTCCCCGACCTCACGCTCTTCTACGCCCAGTACGCCTCGATCGAGCCCTGGCTGCATACCGACACGCCCGAGCCCCAGACCGAGTGGCGGCAATCGGAAGAGGACAGGCAGAAGCTGGATGGACTCTACGAGTGCATCCTCTGCGCCTGCTGCTCGACGTCCTGCCCCAGTTACTGGTGGAACGGCGAGAAGTACCTTGGCCCCGCCGCCCTGCTGCAGGCCCGCCGCTGGCTCGCAGACAGCCGCGACGAGGCGACGGGCGAGCGCCTCGACAATCTCGAGGACCCGTTCAAGCTCTACCGCTGCCACACCATCATGAACTGCGCCCAGGTCTGCCCCAAGGGCCTCAACCCGGCCAAGGCGATCTCCGAAATCAAGGTGATGCTGGTCGACCGGGTGGTCTAGCAGGCGGAACCCGGAGCGCCGGCGCCCTCGCCGGCGAACGGGCCGCGCCGACACCGTCGGGCCGGGACTCTGGACAGGCGCTGCTGAGGCCGAGAGACGCCGGCGAGGGCGCCGGCGCTCCGTGTTCGACACCCAGCCTGCCGCGACCCTGTGCGCCCCACAACTGCCCTGACCACGTCTCCCACGTTGACCGCGCCCGGTTTTGACGGCATCGGAGGCGGCCATGGGAGAAAGCGACGCAGGCGTCATCATTGTCGGAGCGGGTCACGCCGGCGGCGCCGCCGCGGCCCAGTTGCGACAGTACGGCTACGACAAGCCCATCGTCATGGTGGGCGAAGAGCCGATCGCGCCCTACCAGCGCCCGCCGCTCTCGAAGGCGTGGCTGAAGGGAGAGGCTGACGCCGACAGCCTCGCGCTCAAGCCCGATAGCTTCTACGAACAGGCGAACATCGAGCTCATTCTCGGCGTCACGGTCGTCGCCGTCTCGCGCGAGTCGAAGACGGTCACCCTCTCGGACGGCCGCGTCCTTCCCTATGGGTTCCTGATCATCGCCACGGGCGCGCGGGCGCGTCCTCTCCCGGTCCCCGGTTCGGACCTGGAGGGCGTCATGGTCCTGCGCTCGGCGGCGGACGCGGAGGGGCTCAAGGCGGTGCTCGGGCCAGGCAAACGGCTGGCGGTGATCGGCGGCGGCTATATCGGCCTGGAAGCAGCGGCGTCCGCCCGGGCCCTCGGCGGCGACGCGGTGGTCATCGAGCGCGAGCCGCGCATCCTCGCCCGCGTCGCCTGCAAGACCCTCTCCGACTTCTTTACCGACTACCATCGCGCGCGCGGGGTCGAGTTCAGGCTCGATGCAGTCGTCGACTCCTTTGCCGGAGAAGCAGGCCACGTCACCGGCGTGCGCCTCGGATCGGGCGAGACTGTCGCCTGCGACGCCGCCCTGGTCGGGATCGGCGCGACGCCCAACGACGAGCTGGCCCGCAATGCGGGCCTCGAATGCACCGGAGGGATCGTGGTCGACGAGCACGCCCGCACGTCCGATCCGGCCATCTTCGCCATCGGCGACGTCACCCATCGGCCCCTGCCGATGTACGACCGGATGTTCCGCCTCGAGAGCGTCGCCAACGCGCTGGAACAGGCCCGCCAGGCAGCCAGCGCCATCGTCGGCCGTCCGGCGCCCGCCCACGAGGTCACCTGGAACTGGTCCGACCAGTACGACCTCAAATACCAGTTCGCCGGCCTGCCGTTCGATGTTGACGACATCGTGGTGCGGGGAGACCCGGCGAGTGCGAAGTTCGCGGTCTTCCACCTCTGCGGCGACAAGATTCAGGCTGTTGAGGCGGTCAATGCGCCCGCCGAGTTCATGGCGGGCCGTCAGCTCATCGGCCAGCGACGCAGCGTCTCACGCGCGAAGCTTGCAGACATGTCGGTTTCCATGAAAGAGGTCGCCGCCTGACCGGCGGCGCGCTTTGCACTCAAGGGAGTTCGGGGAGGCCCATGGCCAAGATCACCTACGTAGAGTTCAACGGGGCGGAGCACGTCGTCGACGTGAAGCCGGGCATGTCCGTCATGGAAGGCGCGGTGAAGAACAACGTCCCGGGCATCGACGCCGACTGCGGCGGCGCCTGCGCCTGCGCCACCTGCCACGTTTACGTCGATGAGGCCTGGCTGCCGAAGACCGGCGACAAGTCGGCGATGGAAGAGTCCATGCTGGACTTCGCGGAGAACGTCGCCCCCAACTCGCGCCTCTCCTGCCAGATCAACGTGACCGACGCCCTCGACGGCCTGGTCGTGCGGATGCCCGAAAGCCAGCACTGAGCCTCTTGTCCCTCCCCTTCTGGGGAGGGTGTCCTCCGAAGCCCGCAGGGCGAAGGAGGACGGGTGGGGAACTTTCGGGGAGGACACCGACGTCGGGGATGATCCAGACTTCCCCACCCGTCTCGCCGCTCCGCGTCGAGCCACCCTCCCCAGAAGGGGAGGGACCTCAGTTTCGTCCGATGGCGTAGAACCGGTCGGCGCGCTGCCTCCTCACCCCGTCCGACGACAGCGTCTCCAGCCCCGCCAGCTCCGTCTCCACGACATCGCCGACGGTCTTGATCGCCGCAGCGGGATCGGCGTGGGCGCCTCCCAACGGCTCTTCGATGATGCGGTCGACAATCTTCATCGACAGCAGGTCGTTGGCGGTGATCTTCATCGCTTTGGCCGCGCCCTCGGCGAGATTGCGATCGCGCAGCAGGATCGAGGCGCAGCCCTCGGGCGAGATCACCGCATAGATGGCGTGCTCGAGGATGAGCACCCGATTTGCCGCGGCGATGCCGATGGCCCCGCCGCTCATGCCCTCGCCGGTGATCACCGCGATCATCGGCACGCCAAGGGTCAGGCAGCGCTCGGTGGAACGGGCGATCGCCTCGGCCACGCCCCGCTCCTCGCTGCCGATGCCCGGATAGGCGCCGCCGGTGTCGACCAGGGAGATCACCGGAAGGCCGAAGCGCTCGGCCATGTCCATCAGGCGGATCGCCTTGCGATAGCCCTCCGGGCGCGCCGCGCCGAAGTTGTGCTTGGTGCGCGTGGCGATGTCGTGGCCCTTCTCATGGCCCATCACCACGACCGGCCGCCCGCGAAACCGCCCCAGACCGCCCATGATCGCCTGGTCGTCGGAAAAGCCGCGGTCGCCCTTGAGTTCGACGAAGTCCTCGATCAGCCCGTCCAGATAGTCGACGAAGTGCGGCCGCTGCGGGTGGCGCGCGATCAGCGTCTTCTGCCAGGCGTCCAGGTGGGCGTAGGTGTCCGCCCGCACCTGCCGCACGCGCGCGCGCAGGGCCGCGATCTCCGCGTCGAACGCGCCGGGATTGCCAGCGTCCGACAGCTTCGAAAGCTCGTCGATCTTTGCTTCGAGCTCGCCAATCGGCCGCTCGAACTCCAGGTAGTGTCCAACCATGGATAAACGCGCAAAGCCCGCCAGCCAAAAAAGGCGCGCAACCTAGGCGTTGCGCCCCTGCCGAGCAAGCCGACCCCTTACGTCCTGCGCGGCGGGATGATGGGCAGGATGACCCGCGAGGGCCGGGCTGCGTCGACGAACAGCGTGTTTCGCGCGACCTGGCGGGTGAGCCCCAGCGCCTCGGGAGCTCCCGTGTTTGGATTGACGTCGAAATGGGGGAAGTTGCTGGAGGACACGTCGATGCGGATCCGGTGGCCAGCCTTGAACAGATTGGAGGTCGGGAAGGCGTCGATGCGGACCTCCTGAACCTCGCCCGGCGTCAACATCTCGGGATGCTCCCACGACTTGCGGTAACGGGCGCGCAGGATCCCGTCCGTCAGGTTCATGGCGAAGCCCTCGGGATAGTCTTCGCTCGGCGGATGGACGTCGATCAACTTGAAGGTGAAGTCGGTGTCGGGCCGGTCCGAGGCGATGAACAGCCGCGCCTCGATCGCGCCGGTGACCTCCACGTCCTCGCCCAGGGGCTCGGTCTCGAACACCAGCACGTCAGGCCGCGCCGCCAGGGGCGCGTAGGGCTCGCGCGAGCCGAAGAACCGCGGCCCCTCGACCTGGTCGAAAGCGCCGCCAACCATCACCGGCTTTCCCGAGGTGATCGTCCCGCCGATGCTGGGAACCGGGCGGTCGGGATCGAAGGCGTAGGCGAGCGGCGCGGCGCCCGCCGCCGGCGTCCGGGTCGACAGCCGACCGTCACCGTGGAGATGGTAGTCAGTCAGGCGTGTGTCGGGGATCGGCCAGTCCCGTTCGGCGCGCCAGCGGCCGCCGTGGTCCAGCCGCCCCTGGGCGTTGCGCCGCCCAGAGCCGCCCCCCATGACGAAGATCCTCACCGCCGGATCAGCCTGCACGCCGTTGCGCTCGCCCTTCAGCCACGCGTCGAACCACCGCAGCCGAAGGGTCAGGAAGTCGGGCGCGACATTGCCGTCCAGCGTCGCCTGAGATCCGAAGTCCACGTCGCCGGCGTAGGTCAGGCTGCGGTCGCCGTGGGTCCAGGGGCCGATGATCAGCCGGACAGGGCCTCGTTTGCGGCGCGACAGGCCCATGTAGTTCGTCGTCGCGGTGCGCGAATAGGGATCGTACCAGCCGGAGACGTGGATCATCGCGGCGTCGACGAACTGGTCGTAGAATCCCTCCGCGTAGATGCCGATCTGTTTCCAGTAGGCGTCGAAGGTCCCGTGCTCCCACTGCTCCCAGACGTAGTCCTCGTATTCGGGCGCGTCGCTTAAGGGGGATTGGCCCTTCTTCCACGGCATGCGGGCGAACCAGGCGCGAAGGTCGATCGCCTTCATCGCCTTGAGCCGCACCGGGTCATTCGCGACCTGCGGGCTCTCGATGGCGGCCGGGACCGCCCAGGTCACCTGCTTGAGCTCGAAGGCGCCGCCCTGGCGGATGCCGCCCTGGTAGGCGTTGGCGAAGGCGCCGCAGTCGATCACCATCGCCGCCACCCCCGGCGCGCCAGCGCAGCCCAGGGCCCCCTGGGTGTGAGCGGCGTAGGACAGGCCCATCGTGCCGATCTTGCCGTCGCACCATGGCTGGCGGACGATCCAGGCGCAGGTGTCGTATCCGTCGGCCCCGTCGCTGAGATACTTCACGAACTCGCCCTGCGAGGCGTAGCGCCCGCGGCAATCCTGGTAGATCACCACGTAACCTCGGCTGACGAAGAACCTCGCCACCTCCGCGCGGCTCTTCGGAGTGGGGTCGGCGACGCTCAGCTCCGAGCGGCTGACCACGGTCTTGCCGTAGGGCGTTCGCTCGAGGATCACCGGGAAGCGACCGCCAACCGGCTTTCCGTCGCGGGCGGGACGGTAGATGTCGGTGGCCAGCTTCACCCCGTCCCGCATGGCGATCATGACGTCGGAGCTGACGACCATGTCGTACGGGCCGCCCGCCTGCGCCAGCGCGCGAGGCGCCGCCATCAAGGCTCCCATCGAGGCCAGCAGCTTTCCCAAACCCCGGCGGGTCGTGGCGGCGGGGGCGTCCGGCGATGTCATCCGCCGGGTGTAGCGCCTTGGCGTAAATCGGGAAATCGCCGGCTGCGCTTCTAGCCCTCGCCTCGCGCAAGCGGATGGGCGCTTTCGACGACGGCGCGCAGGCGGTCCTGGGTCACGTGGGTGTAGATCTGGGTCGTCGCGATGTCCGAGTGCCCGAGCAGGGTCTGCACGACGCGCAGGTCCGCCCCGCCCTCCAGCAGATGGGTGGCGAAGGCGTGGCGCAGGACGTGCGGGCTCACCCGGGCCGGATCGATGCCGGCGTCCCTCGCGGCGCCCTCCAGCAACTGGGCGAACCGGCGCGCCGTCAGCCGGCCGCTGCGACCGCTGGAGGGGAACAGCCAGGGGCTGGTCTTCACCCCCTTGGGCAGATGGGCGCCCCGCATGGGCAGATAGGACGCGACCGCAGTGCGGGCGGCCCTGCTCAGCGGCGCGATACGGTCCTTGCCGCCCTTGCCGCGGATAATCAGGTGGTCTGGATCCTTCAGGAATGGCGCCAGGGGCAGGGCCACCAACTCGGAGACGCGGAAACCCGAGGCGTAGACCAGCTCGATCATCGCGCCCAGCCGCGCCCCCTCCGCACCGTCCCGCGCGCCGCCCGCGGCGATCAGGCGCTCCACCTCGCTCCGGCTGAGGATCTTGGGCAGCGGCCTGCCGCGGCGGGGGGATTCGACCCGGCGGGTGGGATCTCCTTCGCGCCATCCCTCGTCCAGGACGAAGCGATAGAACTGCCGCAGGGCCGAGCGCCGCCGGGCGGCCGTCGACGCAGCCAGGCCCCGCTGGGCGAGCGAGCGGAAATAGGCCTCCAGATCCTCGGGCGCGGCGTGTTTGAAGTCGGAACCCCGCGCCCTGAGGAAGGCGCCGGCGTCCTCCAGGTCGTTCGCATAGGCGCGCAGGGTGTGCGCCGCTGCGCCCCGCTCTGCGGACATCATCTCCAGGAAGGCTTCGGTCCAGGCGTCGGCGCTCATCCCGCCACTCTGGTCCACGCGGATTTCGAGAGGCTTAAGAGCGGGCTCTCACCAGCAGCTGTAGCCGCCGTCGGCCATCACGATCGCGCCGGTCATCAGGCTCGACGCGTCCGAGGCGAGGAACAGGATGACCGAGGCGACCTCCTCGGGCTCTCCCAGCCGTCCCATCGGCGTCCCGTCGATCCAGCGGCGGTACATCTCCGAGCCCGTGTCGGCGAAAGCGTTGAGAGGCGTGCGGATGTAGGTCGGGGCCACCGCGTTGACCCGAACGCCCCGTGGCGCCCACTCGGCGGCGAGCGATTTCGTCAGCTGGTGCATGGCCGCTTTCGAGGCGTTGTAGTGGCTCTGGCCCTGTGGGCGGTTGACGATGACCCCGCTCATCGAGCCGACATTGACGATCGCTCCCGAGCCCGCCGCCAGCATGTGCCGACCCGCGGCGCGGGCGCACCAGAAGGCGCCGTTGAGGTTGACGTCGAGGACGTTGAGCCATCGTTCGTCCTCCATCTCCTCGGCCGGGATCTCGCTGCGGGCGATGCCGGCGTTGTTGATCAGGATGTCCAGGCGCCC
>DATHPX010000126.1:0-27905 GCA_035483335.1 Caulobacteraceae bacterium
TCGCCGTACGGCCCCTCGTCGGCGAACTCGTCCAGCCGCACCTCGCCCTCGATGACGATCTCGGCCTGGGCCGGCACCAGCAGGGGCTGGGTCTTCGCCGGGACCAGGTCGAGCTTCGCCCCGCGCAGCAGCCCCGCGAACTGGTACTCAGAGAGGGTGTCGGGGACCGGCGTGACCGCAGCCAGGATCGTCCCTGGGTCGGCGCCTAGTACGGCGCATGCGGGAAGAGCGTCGGGCCGGCCGCTCTCCTTCCAGCGGCGGTAGTGCTGCGCTCCGCCGCGGTGCGCCAGCCAGCGCATGATCGTGCGGTCCCTCCCCAGCACCTGCATGCGATATATGCCGAGGTTGAAGTCGTCCTCGCGCGCGTCCGAAGGTCCTTTGGTCACCACCAGGGGCCAGGTAATCAGGGGCGCAGGCTCGCCGGGCCAGCAGGTCTGCACGGGCAGAGCCGTCAGGTCGATCTCATCACCCGTGAGCACCACCTCCTGGCAGGGCGCGCGCGAGACGGTCGCCGGGCGCATGCCCATCACAGTGCGCGCCAGCGGCAGCATCTCGAAGGCTTCGCGGAAGCCGCGCGGGGGGACGGGGCTGCGCAGAAAGGCGAGCAGCTCGCCCACCTCACGCAGCTCCGCCGCCGTCGTGCGCGACTTTCCTTCCAGGGTCACGCCCATCGCAACGCGCTTGACCGTGCCGAACAGGTTGGCCAGGGCCGGCATGGGCGAGCGCGTCCCGTCGGCGCGGATCACGTGTTCGAACAGCACTGCCGGGCCACCGCTCTGCAGCAGGCGCGTGCAGATCTCGGTGATCTCCAGCACTGAGGAGACTGGCTCGCTCACCCGTACCAGCTCCCCCTCCCTCTCGAGGACGGCGATGAAATCGCGAAGGCTGCGGTAGGCCATGGTCCGGCTTTAGAGCCGATCCGGCGCGCCTGTCACCTTCGCACGCGGGAGGCTATCGTGGCGCCATGACCCGGATCGATCTCGAAGACCTTCCTCCCAGGCTCGCCAAGACCCTCGCGGCCCTGGCCGGCGGCGACGAACTGCTTCTGGTCCAGGACGGCGCCGTGGTCAGCCGCCTCACCATCGCCGAGGCTTCCGCTCCGGCTCCCGAGTCCCCTCCCGAGGAGGCGGACATGGGCGAAGTGCTCGAGCACTTCCGAACCATGATCGAGGAGGAGTTCTGAGTCCCTCCCCTTCTGGGGAAGGTGTCCTCCGAAGCCCGCAGGGCGCAGGAGGACGGGTGGGGAAGTCTGGATCATCCCCAGCGCATGGGCCCCTCCCCACACTTCCCCACCCGTCTTCTCGCTGCGCTCGAAGACACCCTCCCCAGAAGGGGAGGGACAGAAATGGATCCTAAGACGCCTCCGCCTTGCGCGTTTCGTCCCACCCCTTCACCACCCTCTTCGGCGAGACGTTGCGCCAGCGGCGCTCGAGGAAGTTGCGAAGCGTTCCCGGATCGAGATTTTCCAGCCGCGCCAGGACGGAGGGATAGTTCTGGTAGTGCGGCGTGAGGTGGAAGGTCTGGGGCTCGGCCGCCATCAGCATCTCACGCTCGTCGAAGGTGACGTCGACCAGGACGACGCTGCCGTCTTCGGCGCGAAGGCGGGTCAGGAACTTGCCGTTCGCCTTTAGAGCCGGCGTCCCGTAGGACGTCCCCTCCTCCACGCCCGGAAAGGCGAGTGCGAGGGCGAGGACGTCGTCCCAGGTCATCCGGCGTCTCCCCACACCTGCTCTTCGGTCCAGCCCAGGTCGGCGAATTCGAGGGCGCGCAGCGGAGCTTCCCCGGCGCTGAAGAACTCGTCGAGCTGGGGCGGCGCCACGTCGGTCCCGGAAAGCATGGCGTGGGCCTGGCCGCGGTGGTGGATCTGATGCTGGAAAAGGTGGAGCAGCAGGCGGTCGCGGCGTTCCACCTGCACCCTCTCGCCGCGAAGGACCCGCACCTCGCCGCCCAACGCCGCGTCGTCCAGCGCCTCGCACACAGCGATCAGGCGATCGTCCACCGACCGCTGCGCGACCCGAAGCTCGGACGCCGTGTGGAAAGGCGTCTCGTCCGCGAACGCGGCGTAGCCCAGGGTGCCGCCCTCAAGGGCGTCGACATAAAACCAGTCGACCACGAGGATGTGGTTCAGCGTCGCCGCCAGACTGGGAAAGAAGCTGATGCGGGGCGCCTGGAAGGCGGCGTCTTCGAGCGCCTCACAGGTGGTGAGCAGGCGATGATTGGCCCACCCGTTATTGTAGGCCATCGCCCGGTAGGTCTGGGCGGCGGACGCGCTCAACGGCTCAGGTCTCCGACCACACGCCCAGCTCGTTGCCGGCGGGATCGCGGAAGTGGAAGCGCCGGCCGCCGGGGAAGCTCTGAATCTCACACGTGATCGCGCCGCCCGCCGCCTTCACCTTGGCCTCCATCGCTTCGAGGTCATGAGCGTAGAGGATCACCAGCGGCTTGTCGGTTCCAGCCTCGCCATTGAAACCGCCGTCCGTCGCCGCACCCTCGAAGGACACGTAGTCCGGACCCCAGTCCTGGAAGGTCCAACCGAAGGCCGCGCCGTAGAAACGTTTGGCCGCCGGGAGGTCCGCAACGGGGAATTCGACATAGTCGATCCTGCCATCCTCGCGCATGGCTTCCTCCGTTTGTTCTATTTTTGTTCTAGCACGGCGAGCTCTCGCCGGCAAGGTCAGGCGGGGACGGTCGTGATCGCCTGCAGGACGTGCATATAGCCCGGCGCCGTCTCCATCCGCTCGGTGACGCCACCGCGAGCGAGGAGTCGGTTGGCCTTCGGCAGATTCCAGCACGGGACGTGCATCACCATGTGATGCTCGCAGTGGTAGTTGACGTAGTAGGGCGCGATCAGCGCCCGCTCGATCAGGTTGGCGTGCGTCGTGCGCGCGTGGCGTAGCGGATCGGGCTCGTTCTTCGCCACCAGGGCGTGCTCGGCGATGTTCCGCATCCGCGTCACCAGCTGGAACCAGGTCGCGCGCGGGACCAGCCACAGGGCGAACCAGCCCCACCAGTAGCCGGCCGCCGAGAAGGCGACGATGGCGAGGCCGTTGAAGATCAGCCAGCGGCGCTGGCGAGCGATCTCCTCGGCGAGGATCAGCCACAGCGACTCGCCGGCCTTGCGCTCCTTCAACCGGAAGGTCAGCCGGCCGAACCTCTGCTTGAACCAGGTCTGGCCGGTAAGGTCACGCACGACCTTACGGCGGAACGAGGCGCGGCTGATCGGGAACGGAGCGGAGAGGCCGAGGTCGGGGTCCTCCTCCTGCTGGGCGTATTTGTGATGCTGCAGGTGGTACTTGCGGTAGCTGGCCACGCCGCCGCCGCACAGCCACTCGGCGACCCAGTCGTTGACCTTCGGATCGGGGTGCAGCGCCCCATGGGCCGCGTCGTGCATGAGGATGGCGAGGCCCAGCTGGCGGGCGCCGATAAGGGGGATCGCCAGGGGCAGGGTGATCGGCCAGATCAGGCCCATCACCGTCGCCGCGCCGATCACGACCCAGCAGTGGGCGACCAGGGCCAGACCCTTCCAGCTCGAGCGCGCGGTCAGGCCATTCCAGTCCGCCGGAGCGAAATAGTCCTTGGGGTTGATCCGCGTCGCGATCGCCATGACCCGAGTATAACGCTTTTCCCCCGCCGTAGGGATGGCCGCCCCGAACGGATTATTGGCCCCGCTCACAAGCTCGACAGCACGAAGGTGGCGCCCTCATTGTCCTTGAAGACGGCGGAGGTTCCCCAGGACTGGGTCTGGGGTGGGCTGACAAACTCAACCCCCCGCTCCTTCATCTGCCTATAGGTGTGCTCGACGTCGTCGCAGGCGAACGCGCCGTTGAAGAAGGTCCCCACCCGATCCTCGTGGCCGTCTGGCGTGAAGAGGACGATGCGCGTCTCGGCGCCAGGTATCGCCAGCTCGATCCAGCGCCGCCCCGGGCCCATCGGCTGGTCGGTGGCCACACGGAATCCGGCCTTGGTTGTCCAGAACTCCAGAGCCGCGTCCTGGTCCTTCACGGGTATGCCGGCGAACTTGAGCTGCTTGATCATCGCGCGCCTCCTCTTTGAGGAACGATAGGTGAGGGCGCTTGCGCGGCGAAGCGGCGCAATCAATGCTATGGCAATGACTGCGCATCTAAGCCTGGACCCGTATGTCGTGGAGACCCTGCTGCGGGATCTTGCGGCGCACGACCGCAAGCCGTCGGCCTTCCTGGTCTATCTCGTGATCTCCGCCGCGCCGGGCGGGCGCGTCGCGCTCAGCCACTCGGCCCTGGCCGAGCGCGCCGGCATCT
This sequence comes from Caulobacteraceae bacterium, assembly GCA_035483335.1. Taxonomy (GTDB): domain Bacteria; phylum Pseudomonadota; class Alphaproteobacteria; order Caulobacterales; family Caulobacteraceae; genus Acaudatibacter. Next base: position 4,278 of record DATHPX010000126.1, read on the forward strand.
CCCGCCGCGCCGCCCAGTCGGCCGTCGCGCACCTCGCACGGCGAGGACTGATCGAGATCCGCCGGCGCGGGCCGACGGAGACGTCGGAGTACCGGGCGCTGACGCCGTGGCGGCGAGGCTAGCGGCGCTTCCCGCCGAATTGGAATAGGTCTTATCCCGTTCCGCGCCTTCTGACGCTACGGTGGAATAGACAAATCCGCGCCGTCGAAACGCCTCCGGGTTTCCCGAGGCTCAACGAAGGACGCAGAATGAGCAATCAAGTTGTCCTGATCACCGGCGCTCTGACCGGTATCGGGCGCGCCGCCGCCATCGCCTTTGGCAAGAAGGGCGCCAAGGTCGTTGTTTCCGGGCGCCGCGACGAAGCCGGCCGCGAACTCGTCAAAGAGCTGCACGCCCTCGGTGCGCAGGCCGAATTCATCAACGCCGACGTCCGTAAGGAAGAGGACGTCCGCGATCTGGTCGACAAGACCGTCGCGCGGTTCGGTCGGCTCGACGTCGCGGTGAACAACGCAGGCACCGAGGGTCTCCGCGGTCTCATCACGGATCAGACGGCGGAAAGCTATGCCGCGACCTTCGACACCAACGTTCTGGGCGTGATCCTGAGCATGAAGCACGAGACACGCGCCATGCAGGGTCAAGGCGGCGGCAGCATCATCAATATCTCGTCGACCTATGGCCACCAGGGCGCGCCGGGAGCCTCGGTCTATGTCGGCAGCAAGCACGCCGTCGAAGGGATCACCAAGTCGGCGGCGCTCGAGCTCGCCCAGTCCGGGATCCGCGTGAACGCCGTGGCGCCTGGCCCCACCGATACCGGAATGCTGACCCGCTTCGCCGGGACCGCCGAGAACAAGGCGGCGCTGGTGACGACTGTTCCGATGAGCCGCCTGGGCCGCTCGGAAGAACTCGCCGATGCGATCGTCTTCATCGGCTCGGACGAAGCCTCGTTCATCACCGGCCATGTCCTCAACGTCGACGGCGGCAAGAGCAACTGATCCTGTTCTGGGCGGGGGCTCTCCACGTGGCCCCGGCTGTTTCGCGGACGCTTCGGGCGCTTCGCTCCAAAGGAATTCCGATGACCCAGCTTACTCACCAGAGCGCGCCAACGCGGTTCGCGGAGGCGACAGGCGTCCGGTTTGCCTACCGGCGCTTCGGCAAACCGGGCGGCGTCCCGCTCGTTCTCCACACGCATTTCACCGGCACGATGGATCACTGGGATCCGTTGGTGACCGACGGCCTCGCGGCCAATCGGGAGGTGATCCTGTTCGACAACGCCGGCGTGGGCGCCAGCAGCGGCGAGGCCCCGACTTCGGTCGAGGAGATGGCCGCCAACGCCGCCTCCTTCATCGAGGCGCTAGGCCTGTCGAAGGTCGACGTGCTCGGTTTCTCCCTCGGCGGCATGGTCTCGCAGGCCTTGGCCCTGCTCAGACCGAGCCTTGTCCGCCGACTTGTCCTCGTCGGAACCGGCCCTAGGGGCGGCGAGGGTATGGCGACCCAGACGCCGGAGGGGCAGGCCGCGTTCGGCGCCAAGTACGCCAACCGGGATGACATGTGGTTGAAGGTCTTCTTCACACCCAGCGCAGCGAGCCAGGCGGCCGGCCGCGCCTTCCTGAAGCGCTTTCGACTGCGTGACCGGGATCGCGACCCGGAGGCGAGCGAAGCGGTCGGAACGGCGCAGCGGGCCGCGATCGGCAAGTGGGGCGCACCAAGCGCCGCAGGTTTCGAGTATCTGAAGGAGATCACGCAGCCGACCCTCGTGATTAACGGTAGCCACGACGTGATCGTCTACACCGTGAATTCGCTGATCCTGCAACAGAACCTGCCCAACGCTCAGCTTGTCCTCTATCCGGATTCCAATCACGGCTCGCAGTACCAGTACCCCGGCCTCTTCGTCGCCGACGTAACCCGGTTTCTGGACGCCGAGACGCCATTCCCCACCTGCAAGGAGACCACCCATGTCTGATAGGCCAATCAAGGTTCCGGGTCCCGATCACCCCATCGAGATCCAGCCCAGCGCCTCGCGCGTCGTGGTTACCGTGGGCGGAAAGATTATCGCTGACACCAGGGAAGCGCTGACGCTCACGGAGGCGAATTATCCGCCGGTCCAATACATTCCCCGGCGGGACGTGGACATGGCCGCTCTCGTGCGCAGCGATCACGCCAGCTACTGCCCCTACAAGGGCGAGGCGTCCTACTTCAGCGTCCCGGCCGGCGGGGACCGCTCGACGAACGCCGTGTGGACCTACGAGACGCCCTTCCCCGCGATGGCGGCGATCAAGGACCATGTCGCCTTCTACCCGGACCGGGTCGACGAGATCGCCGAGGTCCCCAGCCAGCCGGCGTGATCGCCGGTCGAGAGGGCCGGGCTTCATCTATTCCATCCCGCTGGCGAAAGGGGCAGACAAGGCCGTCCTTTATTCCAGCGGAGCGGCGAATGGACAGGCTCACGGCTTTGGAACTCTTTGTACGGGTTGTCGACACCGGCTCGTTCTCTGTGGTGGCCCGCGACCAGGGTCTCGGGCAGCCGGCGGTCTCCAAAGCCGTTGGGCAGCTCGAGTCTTGGCTGGGCGTCAGCCTTCTGCTGCGTTCAACCCGCAGCGTCGTGCCTACCGAAGCGGGCAGGATCTTCTACGAGCGGGCGAAGCGGACGATCGAGGAGGCCGAGGAGGCTGTCCTGGCGGCGCGGGGCAGCGGGTGCGGCCTCTCGGGCAAGCTGCGCGTGTCGACCTCGGTCTGCTTCGGCCGGATCCATGTGATTCCGAGATTGTCGGAGTTCCTGGCCGAACACCCGGACCTGGAGATCGAGCTCGTCCTCGACGATCGGCAGGTGGACCTGGTCAACGAGGGAATCGATGTGGCGATGCGCATGGGGCCGATGCCGGACTCCAATATGACCGCGCGCCGGATCGCGGAGGGACGCCGCGTCGTCGTCGCAACGCCGGCCTATCTCCAACGCCATGGCGCACCCATCACTCCGCGTGACCTGACCAGCCATCAGGCCGTCATCTATTCGCGCGGCGCGAACTGGTCGTCCTGGACCTTTCGCAAGGGATCCGAAGAGGTCTCGGTGGAACTCCAGGGGCGGCTGAAGATGACCGCCGCCGAGGGCCTCCGCGAAGCGGTGAATCGCGACCTGGGCTACACGATCGGCTCGGAGTGGAACTTCTGGCCCGAGCTGAAATCCGGAAAGGTCGTGGAGCTTCTGCCCGACTGGAGCCTGCCTTCGACCAACCTGTTCGCCGTTTACCCGACGGGGCGCCTTGCCACGACCAAGGCCCGCGCCTTCGTTTCCTTCGTCGAGCGGCTGATGACGACCTGAGGCGAGGAAAGACCGCAGGCCTTATTAGCTGATTAGCTAAATAGCTTGACATCTAATTAGCATATGAGCTAATTAGAGAGCATGGACGTCTACGAAGCCCTGGCTGATCCGACCCGGCGCACGATCATCGCCATGCTGGCCGAGCGCGAGCTCAACGCCGGGGACATAGCCGAGCGGTTCCCGATCGCCGGTCCATCGATCTCGCGCCATCTGAAGGTGCTGCGCGAGAGCGGGGTGATCAGCTACCGACAGCAGGCGACGTCGCGGATCTATCGCCTCGAGGGCGCCGCCCTCGGCGAAGCCAAGCAATGGATGGAGGCCCAGCTCGATGCGGTGAAGGCCCGCTTCGACCGGCTGGGGGCGCACCTCGACCGCATGAAGGAACGGGAGGAAGGCGATGGCTGACAACGCCGGCTACGGCCGCTTCATCGACGAGGCCACGGTCGAGTACGAGCGGATATTCCCGCACCCGATCGAACGCGTCTGGCGCGCGATCACCGCGCCGGCGGAGATCGCGCACTGGTTCGAGCCCATGGCGATCGACCTGCGCGACGCGGGCGGCTGGAGCGTGGGCGGCGCGGGAGGATGGACCGGCGCGATCACGGCGCTCGACCCGCCCAAGCTCGTCCGGTTCGGCCACGGCCCCGGCATGCTGGGCGGCGAGGCCGGCTATTTCCAGTATGAGCTCCAGACCGTGCCGGGTGGCACGCGCATGCTGTTCACCCAGCACTTCCCGGACGTGCCCGGGGGCTTGGCGCGCGAGCCCGACGGCGTCGCCGGTGGCTGGCACGAAATCTTCGACTGTCTCACCGAATGGCTGGACGACATTCCCATCGGCGCGCACCTGTCCGAAACTCGCCTTGCCGCGACCGTGTCGACCTGGGCGCAGGGCCGCGTTCGCGCCGGCGAGTTCGATGAGCCCACCGCGCGCCGCTACGTCCTGGACCTGCGACGCGAGGAGGCGGGCGGGCGGCTCAACAACCAGTACCGCCAGCGCGCGGCCACCGGCTTGGGCGGCCAGGCCGACGGCGGGCTGGCGCGCTTCCCAGACCGCTGGACCGTCGAGTACCTCCGGACCTACCCGCATCCGATCGAACGCGTCTGGCGCGCCATCACCGACCCGAATGAATTTGGCGCCTGGTTCATCCCCGGCGAGCTGGAACCGCGCGCCGGCGGCGCGTTCCACTTCAAAAGCGGCGGCTGGGCGGGCGTCGTCGAGGCGATCGATCCGCCCAGGTACATCCGCCTCTCCGGCGGACCGGACGGCGCGGGCTCGTTCGAGTACGAGTTGACTCCCGTCGAGGGCGGAACGCGCATGCGCTTTGCACAGCGCTTCGATCCTGCGGGCGTCTACGCCGAAACGCCTGGCGATCTCGGCGGCGACCTGCCCGGTGGCCCGGGCACGCCCTGGAAGCCCGGCTTCGTCGGCGGCTGGCATGAGTTCTGGGACGCCCTCGGCGACCATCTGGACGGAGTCCCCGTGGCCTCGCGCCTGCCCCGGACCGAGTTCTCCCGGCTCGTCGAGGACGTCGTGGCCGAGGTGGTCGCCGAGGGGGCCATGACCGAGGCGAACGGCCGCCGCTTCGCGGTGGGCTTTCGCCGCCACGAGCGTTGGAACGAGCTCAATAAGATCTACCGGACCTACATACCGCAGGCGCTGCCGCCAGGACCGGCTTGAGGGGGTCGGTCCATCACGGCCGGGCGTCCGCTCCGGCCCGGATCTCATCGGCGCTCCTGCCGAGGATGGCGGCGATGGGGGAGCCGGCGGTCGGGTCCCAGGCGTGACGCGAACCGATGGTGATGCCGCCGTCCACGACGATGTGCGTGCCGGTCACGAAACGCCCGTCGTCGCTGGCGAGATAGGCGGCGGCCGCAGCGATGTCCTCTGGCAGGCCCGCCTGCTTGATCGGCTGGGCGACCGAGCCGTTCTGCGCGACCTGGGCGGCCATCTGGTCGGAGGCCTCGCGGCCCATACCCATCGCTGTGCCGAAGATCGAAGTGGCGATCAGGCCCGGGCAGATGGCGTTGACGCGGATGTTCTGGGGCGAGAGCTCGGCGGCCGCACAGCGGCTCATTTGGACCACCGCCGCCTTGGCCGCCGAATAGGCCAGGGGACCCCAGCCGGCCTGCAGTCCCGCCACTGAAGCGGTGTTGATCACCGAGCCGCCCCCGCGCAGGCGCATCAGAGGCAGGGCGTGCTTCATACCGAGCGCCGGGCCGCGCACGAGCAGGGCGAAGGTTCTGTCCCAGCCCTCGACCGTCATGGCCTCGACCCCGCCCGGCAGCCCCACGACGCCAGCATTGTTGAAGATGCTGTCCAAGCCGCCGAAGGCGGCGGCCGCCACGGCGCAGGCGGCGGCGATGTCGGCCTCCTCCAGCACGTCGCAATGGGCGTAGCGGACCTGGCTCGGGAAGCGCTTTTCGAGCATCTCGCCCTTGGCGTCCTGCAGGTCGGCGGCGACCACTTTAGCCCCCTCGGCGACGAACCGCTCCACCGTGCCCAGCCCGATTCCCGAGCAGCCGCCGGTGATCACCGCAACCTTACCTTCCAGCCGTCCGGCCATAGGTGTTTCCTCCGCCCCCGAAAATTCCGGATTGATCTTGTCCCTCCCCTTCATGGAGAGGGTGTCCTCCGGAGCCCGTAGGGCGCAGGAGGACGGGTGGGGAAGTTTGGATCGTCCCCGGCGCCCTGATCTTGTCCCAGGGTTCCCCACCCGTCTTCTCGCTGCGCTCGAAGACACCCTCCCCATGAAGGGGAGGGAAGGCGCGCCGGCGTCACTCCGCCGGCTGCGACGCCGCGGCGCGGGCTTCCTCGGCGGTCATGCCGAAAATCGCCGCGAAGGGCGAACCCGCCGCCGGGTCCCAGGCGTGGCGGGAGCCGATGGTGATGCCTCCGTCGACGACGATGTGCGTGCCGGTGACGAAACGACCGTCGTCGCTGGCGAGATAGGCCGCCGCGGCGGCGATGTCCTCGGGCAGGCCCGCCTTCTTGATCGGCTGGGCCACCGAGCCGTTCTGCGCCACCAGTGCGGCCATCTGGTCGGAGGCTTCGCGGCTCATGCCCATCGCCGTGCCGAAGATCGAGGTTGCGATCAGGCCCGGGCAGATGGCGTTGACGCGGATGTTCTGGGGCGAGAGCTCGGCCGCCGCGCAGCGGCTCATATGGATCACCGCCGCCTTGGCCGCCGAATAGGCCAGCGGCCCCCAGCCGGCCTGCAGGCCCGCGATGGAGGCGGTGTTGATCACCGAGCCGCCGCCGCGCTGACGCATCAGCGGCAGTGCGTGCTTCATGCCCAGCGCCGGGCCGCGGACGAGCAGGGCGAAGGTCTTGTCCCAGCCCTCCACCGTCATGGCCTCGACCCCGCCCGGCAGTCCGGCGGACCCGGCGTTGTTGAAGATGCTGTCGAGCCCACCGAAGGCCTCCGCCGCCAGGGCGCAGGCGGCGGCGATGTCGGACTCCTCCAGCACGTCGCAGTGGGCGTAGCGGACCTGGGTGGGGAAACGCTTCTCCAGCATCTCGCCTTTGGCGTCCTGCAGATCGGCGGCCACGACCTTCGCCCCTTCGGCCACAAACCGCTCCACCGCGCCCAGGCCGATCCCGGAACATCCGCCCGTGATCACCGCAACCTTACCCTCGAGCCGTCCCGCCATGGGTGCTTCCTTCCGTTTCTTAGATCGATCTCATCCCTCCCCTTCTGGGGAGGGTGTCTTCGAGCGAAGCGAGAAGACGGGTGGGGAACTTTGGGAAAGAACCCAGGCGCCGGGGATGATCCACACTTCCCCACCCGGTCTCGCTTCGCTCGACCACCCTCCCCAAAAGGGGAGGGACACGCATTGTCTATCCCTCCCCAGAAGGGGAGCGACGGGCGCTTCAGCCCATCGTCACGACCACCTTGCCCATGGCCTTGCGGCTGGCGAGGTGGGTGATGGCCTCGGCGCCGCGCTCGAGCGGGAAGCGCTCGGAGATGTGCGGGCGGATCTTGCCGGCCTTGTAGAGCTCGATCAGCTCGCCGACGTTGCGGCGATGGCCGGCGGGATCTCGCGCCACCGCTGCGCCCCAGAAGACGCCGACGATGTCGCAGCCCTTGAGCAGGGCGAGGTTGAGCGGGATGCGCGGGATGCCGGCGGGGAAGCCGATCACCAGGAAGCGCCCCTCCCAGGCCATGGAACGCAGGGCGGCCTCGGCATAGTCGCCGCCCACGCCGTCATAGACGAGATCGACGCCGTTGGGTCCGCAGGCCTGCTTGAACGTCTCGGACAGCGCCTTCTGTCCGTCGCGGTCGAACGGGCCGGCCGGATAGACCACGCCGCTCTCCGCGCCGTGCTTCCTGGCCAGCTCGACCTTTTCCTCGGAGGAGGCCGCGGCGATCACGCGCGCGCCCATCGCCTTGCCGAGCTCCACCGCCGCCAGGCCCACGCCGCCGGCCGCGCCCAGCACCAGCAGGCTCTGGCCAGGCTTGAGGAAGCCGCGGTCCTTCAGGGCGTAGTACGACGTGCCATAGGTCATCAGGAAGGCGGACGCCTCGTCGAACGGCATCTCGTCGGGAATCTGCACCAGGCGCCCGGCGTCCAGGGAGAGCTCCTCCGCCATCCCGCCGGCGGTGTTGTTGGCGAGCACTCGATCGCCAACCTTCACATTCGTCACGCCCTCGCCGACCGCCTTCACCACGCCGGCCACCTCGCCGCCCGGAGAGAACGGCCGCGGCGGGCGGAACTGGTATTTGTCCTCGATGATCAGGACATCGGGATAGTTGACGCCGCAGGCCTTGACCTGAACGACAGCCTGACCCGCCTTCGGCTCGGGGCTCGGCACCTCTTCCAGGACCAGGGTTTCGGGTCCGCCGACCGCTTTGCTCAACAGCGCCTTCATCACGTTCTTCCCTTGCCGCGCCACTTGTCTTGACGGCGCGCGACGCTATCGGAAGGCGCCGGGCCGCGGAAGTCCGGCCTATCCCTTCCTGGAGCGTCGATGTCCAGTTCCCGCGCGCGTCTCGTCATCCACGGGGGCGCTGGCGCCCTGCCCGATCGCGACTACGGCCGGGAGATCAGCCACATGCGTGGTCTGGTCGAAACTGGGCGCGACCGCCTCCTTGCCGGCGCCGCGGCGCTGGACGTGGTGGTTGAAACGATCGCCGCGCTCGAGGCGTCCGGTCTCTACGTCGCCGGACGGGGCGCGTCGTCCAACACCGAGGGCGTCTATGAGCTCGACGCCAGCCTGATGCATGGCCCCACCCGCCGCGCCGGCGGCGTGGCCTCGCTGGTCGGCTTCACCTCGCCGATCCGTGCGGCGCGCGCGGTGATGGACCGCACGCCGCACGTCCTGCTGGCAGGGTCCGGCGCGGCCGAGTTCGCCGCGCGGGAAGGGCTCGAGGCGATCGCCGATCCCGCAACCTGGTTCACCCCCGCCTGGCGCGAGACCTCCAGCCTGGGATCGGCGGCCCTCATCGGCACGGTGGGTTGCCTCGCCCTCGACGAGAGCGGCGCACTGGCGGCCGGCACGTCCACGGGCGGAACGTTTGGCAAGCTGCCTGGGCGGGTGGGCGACAGCCCGATCATCGGCGCCGGCGCCTGGGCCGACTCGACGGCGGCGGTCTCCTGCACCGGCCAGGGCGAGATGTTCCTGCGCGCCGCCGTCGGCGCTCAGATCGCCTTCCGCATAAGGTTCGGCGGCGAGACTCTGGCTTCGGCGGCCCAGGCCGCGCTCGAGGAGGTGCGCGCCCTGGGCGGCGAAGGCGGCCTGATCGCGCTCTCCGCGGAGGGCGAGATCGCCATGCCCTACATCACCAAGGGCATGAAGCGGGCCTGCCTGGGGCCGGGCGGCGAGATCACCGTCGCCGTGTTCTAGATCGCTGATTAATCGGTTCTTCAAGAAGAGGAAAAATTAACCACGAACCTCACGAAAAACACGAACAGTAAGAAATGCGCCTTTGGCGCAATCACTGAATTTGGCTGTGCCAGATCAATTCAGCGTTCGTGTTTTTCGTGAGGTTCGTGGTTGAATATTCTGTGATTCCTGCCTCAGGCCAGGACGGGTGCAGTGTCCGGTGCGGCGTAGGTCAGGGAGACGAAGACGTCCTCCAGGTCGGGGTCTTCGGTGCGCAGGTCCTTGACCGGCACGCCGGCGGCGCGGACCTCGGCCAGGACCTGTTCGACCCCCGCCTCGGCGGTCTTGAACACCACGGCGAGGTCGCCGTTGGGGCGAAGGCGCGTCTCGAACCGTCCGATCGTCGGGGCGGAGGCCAGCGGCGTCTCGGGGGTCACCACCACGGTGCGGGTGTCGAGGCGGCGCAGAAGCTGACTTGTCGGCTCGCAGCAGACGACCTGGCCGCGGTTGACGATGGCGATGGTGTCGCAGAGCGACTCCGCCTCCTCCAGGTAGTGGGTGGTCAGCACGATCGTGACGCCCTGCTGGTTGAGCGCGACGACGTAGTTCCACAGCTGGCGGCGCAGCTCGACGTCGACCCCGGCCGTCGGCTCGTCCAGCACCAGCACTGGCGGGTTGTGCACCATGGCCTTGGCCACCATCAGGCGGCGCTTCATGCCCCCGGAGAGCTGGCGCACATAGGCGTCCGCCTTGTCGCTCAGGCCCAGGGCGGCCAGGAGTTCGTCGGTCCGGCGCTCGCCCTTCGGAACGCCATAGAGCCCCGCCTGAACCTCCAGGGATTCTCGGGGTGTGAAGAAGACGTCGGCGGCGATCTCCTGGGGCACCACGCCGATGGCGGCGCGGGCGTCGCGCGGGCGCTCGTCGATGTCGCGGCCCCAGATCCGCACCGTCCCCTCGGTCTTTCGACTCAGGCCCGCCAGGATGTTGATAAAGGTCGACTTGCCCGCGCCGTTCGGGCCCAGGAGGCCGAAGATCGATCCGCGCGGAATGGTGAGGTCGATCCCCTTGAGGGCGGCCATCGCGGGCGTCTGGCGCGTGGCGGGGTAGGTCTTGAAGAGGCCCCGGGCCTCGATGGCGTTGTCGGGCAGTTCCATGATGCTCCTGGCGGCGAGGCTGGATTTGACGATCGCGCGCCGGCCCGCCTATCTAGGGCCCGTCCCAAACGACGCCAAGCGGCGAAGCCCTGCCATAGCGATGACCGATCGTTCCTACCCTGAGCCAACGCCGGCCGATGCGGCCGTGACCACAGAGCTGCCGCCGGTCGAGGTGGTGAAGGTGCGCTCCCGCCGTGTCGCCTGCGATGGCGTTGGCGGCGCCCTGGGCCACCCGCGCGTCTGGCTCGAGATGGGCGAGGCCGACTTCGTCCAATGCGCCTATTGCGACCGCCGCTTTGTCCTGATGGCGCACGACGAGCAGCCGGAGGACGAGCTGACCACTCCGGGCGTCTACGAAGGTCCGGGCGGCCACTGATCCTTGGCGCCTCTTCCTCCGGATGGGCGTTGGACGTCGGTGGAGGTGGAACAGATGAAATCGAAGATCGGCCGGGTCGCGGCGGTGAGCGCAGCGGGCGCGCTTCTGGCCGCATGTCACGGCAATTTCTACGGCGGCGGCGAAGTGGGCTATGTCGGCCACACCTCCCGCGACGACGCGGCGGCGACGGCGACGAGCTCTACGGCCCGATCGACGACCGCGGCTTCCGACGTCTTTGGCGTGGCGGCGACCGCGGATAAGCCCTGACGTCGTGAGCCGGCGGCCTCAGCCGCCCGCCGCGACCATCGCCCCGATCTGTGCAGCATCGCCGAAGCTGGCCGCGGCGCCCTTGGCGCGGCAGGCGATGGCGCCGGCCGCCAGGCCCCAGCGGAGAGCTTCCGTCGCGCCCTCGCCGGCCGCCAGCCGCGCGCAGAAGGCGCCGATGAAGGCGTCGCCGGCGCCGGTGGTGTCGACGACTTCCACGGAATGGGAGCCGCGGGCGTGGGGCGGCGCGCCGGGCCTGCAGAGCAGGGCGCCCTCGCCTCCGAGCGTGACGATCACCGCCTCGCGAACCGTCTCCAGCAGCCGCTCGCCGATCGCCCCCGGCGCGGCCTCGCCGCTGAGGGCGAGGCCCTCGATCTCATTGACCACGAGGATGTCGGTGAGGGCGAGGGCCGCCGCATCCAGGGCATGCGGGACGGGGGCGGCGTTGAGCACCGTGCGCACGCCCGCGGCCCGGGCGATGCCGAACGCTTCGAGCGTCGCGTCCAGAGGCGTCTCCAGCTGGGCGAGCACGAGGCTCGCTCCCTCGATCAGCCCCGCTGCGTGGCGAACATGTTCAGGCGCGAGGAGGGCGTTAGCCCCGGAATCGACGACGATGCTGTTCTCACCTCCCTGATCGACCAGGATCATGGCCATGCCCGTGCCGGCCTCGCTCAGGCGAACAACCCCGCTGGCGTCCACCCCAGCCTCCCGCCAGATCTGCAGCGCCTCCTCGCCGGCGGCGTCAGCGCCTATGGCCGCGATCATCGCCGCCCGCGCGCCGCAACGGGCGGCCTGGATGGCCTGGTTCGATCCCTTGCCGCCTGGGGATTCCAGGCGGCCAAGGCCCAGGCACGTCTCGCCCGGTGCGGGCAGATGGGCGACAGAAAGAACGATGTCGCGGTTGTAGCTGCCGACCACGACGATCCTGGGGGTTGTCATGGCCCGCCTCCTAGCTCGCCTCCCCCGGAACGGAAAAGGGGGGCTTATCCGCGGACCGGCCCTCAGCCCTTCTGCGAACGGTGCGGGAAGATCGAACGCGGGATCCGCACGTGGGCTCCCTGACGCTGGTCCACCACCTGGGTCACCCCCATGTCACCGGCCACGCTCAGCATGGAGTAGGCGTCGTCGCGCGAGAGGCCCATGTGCTCGTGCAGCAGGCTGACCATGCCGTTGGCCGCCTCGCGCCCGGCGAGGTCGAGATCTTCGTTGAAGCCGTGGACGATCCAGTAGTTGGGCGTCTCGAGCAGGGGCGTGGGAAAGCTGAAGTCCTTGCGCAGGACGATCTGGAACAGCACGTCGAGCGAGGACTCGATGGCCGTCCCGGACATCTCGCCGTCGCCCTGGCTGACGTGCGGATCGCCGATCGAGAAGAGGCCCCCGTCGACCTGGACCTTGTAGTACATCGTCGCGCCCGCGCCGATCCGCCAGTTGTCGATGTTACCGCCGTGGGCGCCCGGCGGGATGGTGCTGACGCGGCCGGCGACATCCATCGCGACGCCGGCGGTGCCGAGGTGCGGGCGGGCGGGCACGCGCACGCCCTCGAGCGCTGGCTGGCGGTCACACGCAGGGCAATGAGTGACCGTGCCAGGGGTCAGGTACTTGCCGGGAAAGTCGTAGGCGTAGAGCGCCCGCGCGGTCTGGGAGTCGGCGTCGAGCTGGTAGATGGTCACCCGCTCCTTCTCCCCGAACTCCTTGTAGAGATAGCCCCAGTTGGCCGCGAGGTTGGAGCCGTAGGGGCAGCGCGGGGTCATGCGCAGGTAGCGCACCTCCAGCATGTCGCCCGGCCGTGCGTCCTCGACAAAGATCGGCCCGGTCATGATGTGAACGCCCGGATTGCGGTCCGCTTCGGGGATCTCCCGGAAGATGGCCTGCACGCCTTCGTCCATCATCAGCTCGGGCGCGTCGCCCGCATGGTGGGTGACCGCCTCGGCCTGGATGAGGTCGCCGCTCCTCACCCGCAGCGCCGGCGCCTGGGCGGCGTCGAAGTAGCCCCAGTGAACGGTCTTCGGCGTCGCATTGAGACGGTGCAGCGCGCTCGGCGCGAGGTCCCGGCGGTCCTCGCCGGCCTGACAGAAGAAGCCCATTTCGGTGAAATCCAGGAGTCCGTGGCGAAAGAGGGGGCGGACCCTAGGGAGGCGGGCAGGGCAGGTCTTGCCAGCTACCGCGTCGACGGCGAAGGCGCGCGATTCCGCCGATTTCTCAGGCAATCCGCCGCGATTTCAGGCGCCTGCATTTTCCGCCGGTCAGGCAAGCGATCAGGCGTCGTGGTGCAAGACCCGTGCCGGGCCTTGTCCTAGCTTCCGGGTGAAACGCTCGACGACAAGAGGCCTCTTCGTGAACACAGCCGTGGACATCAAGACCCGCCCGCTCCGTGAAGGCTTCGGGGCCGAAATCCTGGATGTCGATCTGCGATATGCAGATCCCGACACACTGGCTGGCGTGGTGGAGACCTTCCACCGCCACGGCGCCATCCTGCTGCGCGACCAGGTGCTCGATCCCGGCCAGCTGACCGTGTTCATGGCCCTGTTCGGCGAGCCGGAAGACCACACCCTCCGGGAATTCACCGTCCCGAGCTATCCGAAGGTCTATCGCCTGTCGAACAAGGTCGTCGACGGCAAGCCGATCGGCGCCCACAACGACGGCGTCGGCTGGCACACTGACTACAGCTACAAGCCCGAACCGGTGATGGCGACGATGCTCTACGCCGTCACGGTGCCGGACGAAGGCTCCGACACCCTGATCGCCGACTGCGTCGAGGCCTGGAACGCCCTGCCGACCGACCGCCAGAAGGAGCTCGACGGCAAGGTCCTCCACCACTCCTACCAGTACTTCATGCGCACCCGGGAATACGGCGCGCGGGAGCTGAGCGAGGAGCTGAAGGCCGCCAATCCCGACGTCTACCACCCGCTGGTGCGCACCCACCCCGCGGACGGGCGCAAGGCCCTGTGGCCCTCCACCGGAACGGTGATCGAAGTGATGGGTGTGCCCAACCCCGAGGGTTTGGACATGGTCCAGGGCCTGGTGGACTTCATCACCCAGGACCGGTTCGTCTATCGCCACAAGTGGCGCGTGGGCGACGTGCTGATGTGGGACAACCGCTGCACCCTGCACACCGGCACCCTGTTCGACGACACCAAGTACCAGCGCGAAATGCACCGTCTTTGGGTGCGCGGCGACAAGCCGTACTGATCGTCTGGGTGAGCGAAGAAACCACGAACCTCACGAACCCCACGAACAGCTGCGGGAGAACCCGCCGTGGGCCGTTCGAAGGGCGCCGAAGGCGCCGATGAAGCTTCGTCGGCTTCCTTGTTCGTGAGGTTCGTGAGGTTCGTGGTTGAACATCTGGGACCGTGAGCGTCCGGGATGGTTGAAGGGGATCTGTAGATCGTGGCGAATTGGCTGATCACGGGGGCCAGCGGCGGCCTCGGTTTCGCTTTGGCGAAGGCTGCGCTGGCGCGCGGCGACAAGGTCGCCGGCACCGTGCGTCGCCCGGAGGCTCTGGCTGCTCTCGAATCCCTGGCGCCCGGCCGCGCCTTCGGCTTCATGGCCGACATGGCCGATCCGGCGAGCATCGCCCGGGCGGTCGACGCGGCGGAGACCGCACTTGGCGGCATCGATATCCTCGTGAACAACGCCGGCTATGGGCTCGTCGGAGCGATCGAGGAATCCAGCCTCGAGGAAGTCCGCGCCCAGTTCGAGGTGAACGTGTTCGGACCGGTGGCCGCGATCCAGGCGGTGCTGCCTAAGTTCCGCGAGCGCCGTTCCGGTCACATCATCAACATCACCTCGGTCAGCGGCCTCGCCGCTTGGGCGGGCACGGGCGTCTATTGCGGCAGCAAGCACGCCCTCGAGGGGATCGGCCAGACCCTCGCCCAGGAAGTCGCGCCGCTGGGGATAAAGGTGACCAACGTCGAGCCTGGCGGGATCCGGACCGACTTCGGCGGCCGCTCCATGGTGGTCGCCGGCCGCAAGATCGCCGACTACGAGGAGACCGCGCGCAACGCCGAGCGGATCCTTGGCGGCAATTCCGGGAATGAGAAGGGCGATCCGGACAAGATGGCCGCAGCCGTCGTGCGCATCGCCGGCGCGGACGATGCGCCGGTGCAGCTCCTGCTGGGCGCCGACGCCGTCCACTACGCCACCCAGTCCGCGTCACGCTTCCAGGAAGAATTCGGCCGGTTCGCCGCGCTGAGCCTCTCCGTCGCGTTCGAGGAGTAAGTCCGGGCCCCTCAAGACTTTCCCGGAGCGCCGGCGCCCTCGCCAGCGAACGGCCTTTCCGCTCCTGCGGCGCCTGACGGAGACCTGGAGTTCGGCCGATCTCGCGGAAGCACGCCGGCGAGGGCGCCGGCGCTCCGTGTGTCTCCCGCCTAAGCCGCCTGCTTCGCCTCGGCCGCGTCTTCGAAGATGAAGCTCGTCATTCCCAGCGACCCATGTTCGATGCGGTCGTTGAAGAGGCTGACGCGGTCAGTGGGGCGGCGGGCGCCCAGGACGTAGAGCATCGGCCAGAAGTGCTCCTGCGAGGGCAGGGAAAGCTGGGTGTCCTGGCCCAGGGTCTCGAAGCGGATCGCACGCTGTGGCTCGTTGTCCACGATCGAGCGGCGCATCTCGTCGTTGAACCGCGCGGCCCAGTCGAAGGGCGCGCAGTTCGGCTCGCCCCAGTTCATCGCCCGCAGGTTGTGCACCATGTTGCCGGTGCCCAGGATCAGCACCCCCTCGTCGCGCAGGGGCGAGAGCCGCGCGCCAATGTCGAAACGCTGCTGGGGCGTCAGGTTCACGTCCATGCCGAGCTGCACGACCGGGACGTCGGCGTTGGGATAGGCGTGGACGAGCACCGACCAGGTCCCGTGATCGAGACCCCACTGGCCTTCATCGAGCGCCACCGGGATCGGCGCGAGAAGTTCGGCCACGCGACGCGCGAGCGCCGGATCGCCCGGCGCAGGGTACTGAACGTCGAACAGGGGAGCCGGCAGCGAGCGTCCGAAATCGTGGATCGTCTTTGGCCGCGACATCGCAGTGACCGCAGTCACCCGCGTCTCCCAGTGCGCGGAGATGGCCAGGATCGCCTTGGGCCGCCGCAGGCTCGCGGCGAGCTTCGCCCAGCCGCGGCTCGTGTCGTTGTCCGAGATGGCCACGGCCGGGCTGCCGTGGCCGAAGAAGACCGCAGGCATCGTCGAATTCGACATCTTCCTACTCCGCCGCCACGACCGTGCGGGCCGATGCTTGCCCCGACGCGCCTGCCCAGGCCGCCTGGTAGCGGCGCACCAGCCACTGGTTGAACTGGCCTTGCGCCCCCTCCTGCCAGGAATAGCGGCCGCGCGGGGCGAAGCGCGAACGCAGGCCGACCTGCACGAGGCCGTCCACGTGCATGTCCTGGGCGATGATCTTGCCGGCGCTGGTCATGATCATCTCCAGCTTGTGGGAGAAGTCGGGCCGCAGGGAGGCGCCCGGCGCGACGAGGATCCCCGTGTCCTGCTCCATGGTCTCCGGCCCCGTGGCCCGAAGGATCAGATAAATCGCCAGATCGCTGGTGAGCACCAGGGAGAGAGTCGGCGGCACATTGGCGAAGGTCATCCGCCCGCGGTCTTCCTCGGTGAGCTTGGGGAAGACGGGCAGCACCGCCTTCTGGGTCGGATTGAAGCTG
Source organism: Caulobacteraceae bacterium (assembly GCA_035483335.1). GTDB lineage: Bacteria > Pseudomonadota > Alphaproteobacteria > Caulobacterales > Caulobacteraceae > Acaudatibacter. Next base: position 20,853 of record DATHPX010000126.1, read on the forward strand.
GCGTCGGGGTGGGTCGTGCCGTTGAAGCGCAGGAAGCCTGCGTCGGCCGGATCCGACGGCGGGAAGACCGCGAGCTCGCTCGGCACGAAGTCGTGCAGCGGTCCCTGGTGCAGCTTGGAGGCGTGGTAGCCGTCGTTGTTGTTCTCGAACATCACCTTCCAGTTCCAGGCGAACTGGCCGGTCATGGTCGAGGCGAGCTCGGCGTTTCCGAGGTCGTAGCCGGCGATGGCCTGGGCGACAGGCGCGAGCCGCTGCGTCAGGGGCGGCGCGTCGAGGTCGAAATTGATGAAGATGAAGCCGAGCCACGTCTCCAGCTTGAACTGCGGCAGGGCGATGGACTTCTTGTCGAAGTCGCAGGTCCGCTCCATCGCCGGGGCGTTCACCAGCCGGCCGTCCAGGCCATAGACCCAGTGGTGATAGGGGCAGACGAAGCCGCGGGTGTTGCCCTTGCCTTCCGCCACCAGCATCCCGCGGTGCTGGCAGACCGAGGACATGGCGCGCAGCACCCCATCCCGGGCGCGGGCGACGACGATCGGCTCGCCGACGATATGGGTGGTGAAGTAGTCGCCTGGCTCGCGTACCTGGTCTTCCCGGCCCACGCACAGCCACTCGTGGTTGAACAGCGCCTCCTTCTCGAATTCATAGAAGTCGCGGTCGACATAGCAGGCCGGAGGCAGGGTCTCGGCGCGGTCGAGCGGCAGGGTGGCGCTCTGTAGGCTCGCGAAGAAAGCGTCGTTGAGGACGGTGGACATGACCTTGTTCCCGCTGGGGGGCGCACAGTGATGATGAAGGCTACCGCGGACCACCGGGCAAGGTCTTGCCCTGCCGCGCACCCAGACTTTGACGCAAAGGCGCGGACCGGCGGTTCCGTGCTCCGGCGTCTGCGTCAGACCGGAGACGGGGCGGCAACATCGGGCCGATTCACGCACTCCGCCGCCATGCGCGTGAGCCAAGACGGCGCCAGACTCCTCCGGCGCGGGGCCACGAAGGTGACCGATGAGATCTATCCGGGCCACGGCCCTCGCCGCAGCGGCGACCTTGACTTTCGCCCTGAGCGCCGCCGCCGATCCCGATCCCTTCTCCGCGCCGAGCGCGGTTGGACAGTCCCCGGCCTATCCGGATCAGACGCGCGCGGCCTCCCCCCTCGCTCAGACCCTTTATCACGTGGAAACCGTGGCCGAAGGCCTCGACCATCCCTGGAGCCTGGCCTGGCTGCCCGACGGCCGCATGCTGGTGACGGAGAGGCCGGGCCGCCTGCGTCTCGTCTCGCCCGGCGGGACTCTCTCGCCGCCCGTCTTGGGGATGCCGGCGGTCCGCGCCCAGGACACCGGTGGACTGCTCGACGTGGCCCTGGATCCCGCCTTCGCCGAGAACCACCTGGTCTATCTCACCTATCTGGAGCCCCGCGATGGCGGCGCGGGGATCGCCGTGGCCCGTGCCCGCCTGAGCGAGACCGACGGCGCCCCGTCGCTAGAGGCGCTGTCGGTGATCTTCCGCGCCACGCCGACCCTCGACAACGCCTTGAACGTCGGATCGCGTCTGGCCTTCGGACCGGACGGGCTCCTCTATGTCACCCTGGGCGACCAGATGACCGCCCGCGGGCAGGCGCAGGACCTCTCGAGCGACCTCGGCAAGGTGGTCCGCATCGCCCCCGACGGCTCGATCCCGCCCGACAATCCCTTCGCGGGCGCGCCGGGCGCGAGGCCGGAGATCTTCACGTTTGGCCACCGCAATCCCGAGGGGCTCGCCTTCGATCCCGCGACAGGCGTCTTGTGGGAACACGAGAACGGCCCCAAGGGCGGGGACAGGGTGAACGTCATCCGGCCCGGATCCAACTACGGCTGGCCGGAAGTCACCTACGGCGCCGACTACTCCGGCGAGGCTATCGGCAGCGGGACGCAGAAACCGGGCATGGCCCAGCCGGTCTACTATTGGGATCCCTCCATCGCCCCCTCGGGTCTCGCGGTCTACACTGGAGACCTTTTCTCAGGTTGGAAGGGAGACCTGCTGGTGGGCGCGCTCAAGGGTCGCCGCCTCGTACGCCTGCACATCCAGGATGGTCGCGTGGCGGAAGAAGAAGTCCTCCTCACCGAGCTGAAGGAGCGCATCCGCGACGTTCGTCAGGGTCCGGACGGGGCGGTGTACATCCTCACCGACAACTCGTCGGGTCGCATCCTGCGCCTCACGCCAGCCGCGGGCTGACTCTGCGGGCGAGGCGCTCATGACCGCCTCGCCGACCCCCGCAGATGTCGTCGGCTTCTGGCGGGAGGCCGGCAGGCGGACATGGTTCCGCGCGGATGCAAATTTCGACGAGATCATCCGTATCCGGTTCGAACCACTCCACCTGGAGGCGTCGCGCAGCGAGCTTGCTGGCTGGAGCGGGTCGCCGGACGGCGCCCTCGCGCTGGTCCTGCTGTTTGACCAGTTTCCTCGCCACATCTACCGCGGCTCAGCCCATGCCTTCGCAACCGACCCACTGGCGCGCCAGATCGCCGATCGGGCGATCACGGACGGTTATGACCTCGCCTTCGAGACGAGCCTCCAGCCCTTCTTCTACCTGCCCTTCGAGCACCATGAGGACGCCGCGTCCCAGTCTCGCTCGGTGGAACTCTCCGCAAGACACGCGGAGCGGTCGGGCGAGACGGACTACCTGCGTTTCGCCCGGCTGCACGCCGAGCTCATCACCCGCTTCGGCCGATTTCCCCACCGCAACCAGGTCCTCGGCCGCAAGTCGACTCCCGAAGAGGTCGCGTACCTGGAGGGCGGGGGGTTCAGAGGGTGAGCGGACTTCCCCCAAAGGATCGAGGGGCCGAGAGTTCGTCATTTTACCACCAAGCGCACCAAGGACACCAAGGACACCAAGGTCGGGCGAGTTGAGGATATGCCGTGGGAAATTGATTGCGCCTTCGGCGCGCCACGACGACCCAAGGTTGGGGTGACGATCAGCTAACTTGCAGCCGATGACGCGCCGAAGGCGCAATGAAAATTCATCTACAGCTACAAACCGCGGGGGCGACCCAGTTTTTCTTGGTGCGCTTGGTGTCCTTGGTGCGCTTGGTGGTAAAAAGCCCACGTCTCCACGACCGACGGCAGCGAGATTGGCCGCACGTCCGCAGCATCGCGATGCTGCGTCTGCTCGTGAAAGGCGGCCAGGGCGCCGGCGGACCAGATCCGCGGCGGCTCCTCAGAACGAGTAGGCGACCGTGCCGATGACCTGAAACGGCGGGATGTACTGGTCGCTGACCTGGCCGGTGCCGTAGGGGTCGATGTATCGCGAGTTGATCCCCGCCACGCTGCCGATGTTGGTCATGGTCAGCGAGATCCGCAGGTTGCTGTGGTTGGGCGCGTACTCGAGGTTCAGGTCCGTGACCGTGTATTGCGGCACCTTGTCGAGCGTGGGCTCGTTGAAGATCCGCGCCCATTCCGACCCGCGATAGGTGATCTGCACGCGCGGCGTGATCGTGCCGCCCGGCACGTCGAAGCGGTAGGAGAAGTTCAGCGCGCCCGACACATGCGGCATGTCGGGCGGCGTGGCGCCGTTGAGGTTCTTCGCCGCGGCGATGACCAGGGGATAGCAGGCAGGATTGAAGCCGAAGAAGCATTGCGGCGTCTGCAAGATCGCGTTCGCCACCGTCGAGTCGATGGAATGGTAGTTCCCCACGACCTGGCCGGTTTCCAGAGCGAGCGTCAGGCCGGCGGTGAAGCGGGTGTTTGGGGAGACGTAGTCGGCCTCGGTTTCGATCCCGTAGTCGTGGATCAGCGGGATGTTCGAGATGCCCGCGTCGAACGGCACTGGGTCCGTCTCGATGTACTGGAAGTTCTTCTGGATGTAATAATATCCGGCGACGTTCAATCGCACGGTCCGATCGAGGAAGTAGTTCTTCGATCCGATCTCGAAGGCGTCGTTCGTCTCGGGCAGGAATACCGGCGGGATGACAATCTGGCCATAGCTGCCGTTGACGCCGCCCGGCTTATAGCCGCGAGAATAGCTGGCATAGACCATGTTGTTTGGCGTGAACTGGTCATCCACCTCGATGCGCCAGGTCGGGGTACTGTTGCTCGACGTGTGGAGGACCGTATTGCCGCCGCTCTGCGTGAAGGCCGAGAAGTTGAAGCTGTTGTCGCGGAAGTAGTCCCAGTTTCCGCGCACGCCGCCGGTGATGCTGATCGTGTTGGTCACATGGTAGGTCGCCTGGCCGAACACCGACCCCGACCGGTGGTCGACGTGCGAGACGTTGCCGTAGGCGAGGTTCGACGGATAGGGCGGCGAGGTGATGTCGGGCGGAATCGCCAGATCTTCCGGAGTGGGCGGACCCGGGCACGGGGTCTGGAGACATTCGTATTCGACGACGAACTGCTTGCTGTTCTGCAGCAGGCCGAACAGGCCGACGATCCAGTCGACCTTGCCGCCGGGCTTGGAGAGGAAGTCCAGTTCCTCGGTGTAGTTGTGCAGGTGCGTGTTCCACGCCGCCACGTCATCGTAAGTGTGAAGAAGCGCAAAGGTGCTGCGCGAGGAATCTTCCTGCTGGACGTGGTCGAGGCCCTGATAGGCGGTCACCGACTTGATCGTGAACCACGGCAGGTCCCACTGGAGATTCAGGTGGTAGAGCTGGGTCGTCAGTTTGAAGAGACCCGGATAGTCCTGGTAGACCTCCCATGGGTTCGGCGCTGGATCATTGATGTTCTTCTGCGCATCGCCATGCTGGTCGGAGTGGTAGATCTGCGCCGTCAGGGTCGCCGAGAAGTTGCTCACCGGCTGCCAGAGCAGGGCCAGTTTCAGGCTCTCGTCGTGGGCGTCGTCGAGCCGGAAGTTGGGTAACGCCAGGTCGTCAGTGAAGCCCGTGTGGTCGTACTTCTGGCCCGAGATCCGCAGGGCCAGGGTGTCGCCGATCGGGATGTTCACCTCACCCCGCTCACGGTAGAGGTTGTAGTTGCCGAAGCTGGCGTCGCCCGATCCGCTGAAGACCCCCAGCTGAGGCTGGTTGCTGTTGATCAGGATCGCGCCGCCCGTGGAGCTCTGGCCGTAGAGAGCGCCCTGGGGCCCGCGCAGGACTTCGATGTCGTGCACATCGAACAGGGTCTGATCCAGCGAAATGCTGTTGGCGATGTAGACCCCATCCACGAACAGCGACACGCCCGGAACCGTCGTGAGGCTGTTCTCCGGCGTCTCCGAACCGATGCCGCGGATCGCCACCAGGTTCTCGAAACCGGACGCCTTGGTGATCTCCAGGCTGGGCACCTCGGCGTTCAGGCCGGCCAGCTTGGTGGTGAAGGTCGCTTCGAGCTGCTTCTCCGAGAGCGCGGTGATCGCATCGGGCGTCTTCTGGATGTCGGTCGAACGGCGCTCGGCGGTGACCACGATCTCCCCGACCGTGCCCACCTCCGAAGCCGCCGGCGTCGACGTCGCCGCGCCGGCTGCCTGCGCCAAAGCCGCCCCCGACATCGCCAGCCCTATTGCGAGGGCGCAGGACGACAGCATGAGCTTGCGGCGGATCTCGCCAGATTGCCCGGACATCGCACTCCCCTTTCAGTGCGATGTCGCATTCGGACCAAGCCGAAATTTAGGCAACCGTCGCCTCGCGGGGGCAAAGGGCCCCAGGAGCGGCTCTTTCCGCGGCAGGGCGAAAGCAAGGCGCCTGCCAGGCAGGCGCCCCGATCAGCCTAGAGCAAACCCCGTTCAGACGGTTCCGTCTGAACGGGGATGATTTGCTCCAGATTCAAAAATGCAGAGCCTGATTCAACGTTTGCATCTGTTCCGTGCAAACGCATCAGGCTCTGGGGGCGCCCAAGACTTAGAACGAGTAGGCGACCGTGCCGATGACCTGGAACGGTGGGATGTACTGGTCGCTGACCTGGCCGGTGCCGTAGGGGTCGATGTAGCGCGAGTTGATCCCCGCCACGCTGCCGATGTTGGTCATGGTCAGCGAGATCCGCAGGGCGCTGTGATTGGGCGCGTACTCGAAGTTGAGGTCCGTCACGGTGTATTGCGGGACCTTGTCGAGCGTGGGCTCGTTGAAGATCCGCGCCCATTCCGACCCGCGGTAGGTAAACTGCACCCTGGGCGTCAGCGTGCCGCCCGGCACGTCGAAGCGATAGGAGAAGTTCAGCGCGCCGGAGACATGCGGCATGTCGGGCGGAGTGGCGCCGTTGAGGTTCTTGGCCGCGCCGATGACCGCCGCCCAGCACGCCGGGTTGTAATAGGCGCCGCCAAAGGCGCAGGGGCTGGGATAGGGCTGGTTCTCGATCGAGTTCGCCACCGTCGAATCGATCGAATTGTAGTTGCCCACGACGTGCCCGTTCTCGAGGGCAAGGGTCAGGCCCGCGTTGAAGCGGGTGTCCGGCGAGGTGTAGTCGGCCTCGGTCTCGATCCCGTAGTCGTGGATCAGCGGGATGTTCGAGATGCCGCCGTCGAACGGCACCGGGTCTGTCTCAATGTACTGGAAGTTCTTCTGGATATAGTAGTATCCGGCCACGTTCAGGCGCACAGTCCGGTCGAGGAAGTAGTTCTTCGATCCGATCTCGAAGGCGTCGTTCGTCTCGGGCAGGAAGATCGGCGGGATCACGACCTGGCCGTAGCTGCCATTCACGCCGCCGGGCTTATAGCCGCGGGAATAGCTGGCATAAACCATGTTGTTCGACGTGATCTGGTCGTCGGCCTCGATGCGCCAGGTCGGGATGCTGTCCGTCGAGGTGTGCAGCACCGTATTTCCGCCAAACGGCGTGAAGCCGGAGAAGTTGAAGCTGTTGTCGTGGAAATAGTCGAAGTTGCCGCGGACGCCGCCGGTGATGCTGATGGTGTTTGTGACGTGGTAGGTCGCCTGGCCAAACACCGATCCTGAGCGATGGTCGACGTGCGAGACGTTGCCGTAGGCGAGGTTCGACGGGTAGGGCGGCGACGTGATGTTCGGCGGAATCGCCAGATCTTCCGGAGTGGGCGGCGTCGTGCCTTCATACTCGACGACGAACTGCTTGCTGTTCTGCAGCGAGCCGAACAGGCCGACGATCCAGTCGACCTTGCCGCCGGGCTTGGAGAGGAAGTCCAGTTCCTCGGTG
>DATHPX010000127.1:0-9224 GCA_035483335.1 Caulobacteraceae bacterium
CGATGGACCGCCATGGGTGGAGCGGACCTCGGCTCTGCGCGAATTAACTGGCGAGCGGTGAGGGTTCGAGGCCTAGTCCGTCCCCAGATCGCATGGGGCGTGAGCGAAATGCCGAGCTGGGATGGCCACACGGCGCCGTTCGCCGACGCTGCTGGCGGTGTTCTGGCAGGCTCCGTCGCGGAAGCGGGCTTCTGGCGTATCGGGGACATCAGCCAGTGGGTGATGGTCCGTGGCCGGAGCACGGACAACCCTCTGCTCGTCATCCTGCACGGCGGTCCGGGTTCTTCCGCGACGACGCTGTTCCGATCCTTCAACGCCTCCCTCGAGGAATCCTACACCGTGATCTACTGGGACCAGCGCGGGGCTGGCCGGTCCTACAGCCGGTCCATTCCGCCTGCGTCGATGACCATTGACCGCTTTGTCGCCGATCTGGACGAACTCGTCGAAACCTTGATTGCGCGGTTTGGCGAGCGACGCGTGGTGCTGCTCGGCCATTCCTGGGGCTCGCTCGTGGGCGTGCTCTACGCCAGTCGCTACCCCGCCAAAGTGGCCGCCTATGTCGGCGTCGGCCAGGTCGCCGACATGGCGGCAAGCGAGGCGGCGTCCTATGCGTTCGCGCTGGCGAGGGCGCGGGAACGCGGTCACCGCGGGGCGATCAAGCAACTGCTGGCGATCGGCCCCCCGCCCCACGCCATGAAGGCGCTCGCGACGCAGCGCCGCTGGTTGATGGCGATGGGCGGCGCGTTCGGGCCGAACCTGTCGCTTGCGAAGGTGATCTGGCGGGGTTTCACCGGCCCTGAGGCCTCGGTTCTCGATCTCGTCCGCCTGGTCAGGGGATCGCGGTTTTCGCTGCGTCTGCTTTTTCGTGAATTGCTCGACGCCAATCTCCAGCGCGACGTCCGTCGCCTCGAAGCGCCGGTCTTTTTCATGCTGGGCCGACGTGACATGCAGGCGGTCGCTTCGGTGGCCGCCGCCTACTTCGAAGTCCTCGAAGCGCCGCACAAGGAGCTGATCTGGTTCGAGGCTTCCGGCCACATGGCGCCGTTTGAAGAGCCTGAGCTGTTCAATCGGTTGATGGTCGAGACCATCCGGTCATTCGCTTGCTGAAGGACAACGGAGTTTCGGTGACACCAGGCTCGAAGAAGATGCGCTCGCGCCAGTTCCCGCGCTGGGTTACATGGTGAGGCGTCCCTGGGACGACTGCGCGCGAGGCGGGTCATGCAAGTCGAGTTCCGCTCTTGATCCCCAGCTTTGCCATGACCGTTCACGACCGCGAATTGGGAAGGTGTCGCCGAAACCGACACCAACCGACACCGACACCGATTGAACTGACCGTTCGCCACTGCGCACTAACGAAGGGGGCCCTTTCCAGCGCAAAGTTCTCAGACCATGGCCGACGGATTCGATGTGCGGACGACTGAGGCCAGCGCAACAGCGGTAGAGTTTGCGGGGATCTCCCGGACGCCCGCGGTCACACCCCACATCGCGGCGATCGGCGTCGCCACCCCCACCCAGGACTATCACCAGCTCTATATCGACTGGGCCGAGTCGCGCCTTTCCAACGAGCGCGACCGGACGCTGTTTCGGCGCATGGCGGCAAAGGCCGGAATCGAACACCGGTGGTCGGTCCTGGAGCCCATAACCGACTTCTATGCCGGCGACCGTTTCCCGAGCACCAGGACGCGGATGGAGGCCTACGCGGCGGCGGCCCCGCGCCTGGCGCTGAACGCCGCCGCCGATCTGGCTCAGAAGACCAGGCTTGATGGCGTGACCCACCTCGTCATGGCGAGCTGCACCGGATTCGTGGCGCCCGGAATCGACCAGATCCTGGCCGCGGAGCTTGGGCTCGTCGATGCCGAGCGGACGCTGATCGGGTTCATGGGCTGCTACGCAGCCGTGCCAGCGCTCAGGACCGCGCACCACATCGTCAGATCCGACCCGAAAGCCCGCGTCCTCGTCATCGCCGTCGAGCTCTCCAGCCTGCACCTGCAGGAGGACAATGAACTCCAGCCACTTCTCGCCGGCCTGCTTTTCGGAGACGGCGCCGCCGCCGCGCTGGTGTGCGCCGAGCCGCAGGGTCTCGCCCTCTCCAACTTCTCGTCGCAGTGTCTGCCCAACTCCCAGGACCTGATCCGTTGGGCGATCGGCGACCAGGGGTTCGTCATGCATCTCTCTGGTGAGGTGCCGGGACGCATCCGCCACGCGCTGGCGCAGCCGCAATTGCGACAGAAGCTTCTCGGCGACCTCGATCCGGCCACCCTCGATGCGTGGGCGGTTCACTCCGGCGGACGCACCGTGCTCGACGCCGTGGAGGACGGCCTCGAGCTTTCGCCTCAGGCGCTGAACGTGTCGCGCCAGGTCCTGCGCGATTGCGGGAACATGTCTTCTGCGACGCTGATGTTCATTCTCTCGCGCCAGCTGGAACGCGGCGCTCGGTCCGGCCTCGCCCTGGCCTTTGGTCCGGGCCTCGCCGCCGAGGGATTTCAGTTCCGGAGAGCCGGGTGATCGACCTGCGCGTCCAGCTCCGCGCCGCAGAGCAGATGGACGGCGATCTGCCGCCATCGACCTACCGCCAGGTTCTGACGGATCTCAGTCGCGCAAACACGCTCACGCTCGCGCGCCGACCCACCCTCGCATTCCTGGATCGGGCCACGACGGACACGCGTTCGCTTCGCGTCCTCGACGTGGGTTTCGGCTCCGGCGACATGCTCAGGGCCATCGCCAGGAGGTGCCAGCGCAAGGGGATCTCCGCCACGCTCGTCGGCATCGACCTCAACCCGAACAGCGCGGCGGTCGCGCGCGCCGCCACCCCACCGGATCTGACCATCGACTACCGGAGCGGCGATTATGCGCGACTGGCGAACGAGGCCTGGGACGTCGTGATCAGCAGCCTGGTCGCCCATCACATGGATGAGGGCGAGCTGCTCGCGTTCCTGCGCTTCATGGATCGCCACGCCCGGCGCGGCTGGTTCATCAACGATCTTCACCGCCTCCCCGTGCCCTATTTCGGCTATCCGGTGCTGGCCCGCCTCGTCGGACTTCACCCGATCGTCGCGGACGACGGCAGGCTCTCCATCGCCCGATCGTTTCGTCCCGAAGATTGGCGGCGGTTGCTGGAAGTCGCAGGACTCAATCCCGGCGTGCGGGTCTTCCGCGTATTTCCCTATCGCCTGTGCGTCGAGCGGATCCGCTAGATTGGTAAAGATCGGGGCCGATACAAACTCGATAGGCGCGCAGACCTAGGGCGGCGGCTTCGACATGCGCGCGTAGGCTTCGCTGACGATTGGCAGCGGCGTGGTCCTGGCCGCCAGGGCGAAGGTCTTAACGGCGGCGACCGCGCCGGCGCCCCGGACTGGTCGATCGGGCAAGACCAGCTGGCCGATGGCCCATGGGGGCAGGCAGGCGAGGGCGGACTGGACCAGAAGCGCCTGCAGCGGCCGGCCTGGGGCGCCGAGCGGCGAAGCGCGCGCAACGAGGTCGAGGAACTCGCCGATCACCGGGCTGGGACGCAGGCGCGGCTTCATCGCCCTGATCGCCGCCAGGGCCTGGGCGTGCGACGCGGGCGGGTCGCCGGCGCCGTAGGCCGCCGCCACTTCCCTGCCTTCGGCCCAGTACCGGTCCGCCTCTTCCGGAGATAGGCGGGGCGCGAGAAGTCTCCGATAGGCGGTCAGGAAGCCGTATCCCGCCGTGACGTGGACCCAGTCGGCCAGGTCGCCATCCCGGGCCGAATATGGCTCCCCGTCCGGCGTCGTTCCGGTGACGCGGGCGTGGCGGCGGTCGACGGCCTGGATCCCCGCCTGAGCGGCGGCCGTCGATCCGAATGTGGTGAGGAGCGCGGCCTGCGCGGTGCGCCGCATCCGTCTCAAGGGATCCGCCCGGAAGTTGGAATGATTCCAAACGCCGGCTCGCACCCTCGGTTCGGCCAGCTCCAGCACCACCGCGGCGATGCCGCCCACTGCAAGGACAACGGGATTGGCATGGACACGCCAAGCCACCGAGTCCGGCCCGAACAGGCCCGGATCGCCCTGCGGTCCAGGCGCTGGCGCGGGCAGTCCAATCAGGGTTGCGAGCAGCCCTGCGCGACGGTTCAGGGCGTCACTGCCCGCCTGGGTGTCGCTCCCGCTCAGGATGAGCCTCCCCCGTCCGTTTTATCTTTCAGGCGGAGCGAAGCATGGTCTGCTTCAAAGGTTAATCCCTCGTCCGCGTGGAGACGAAGGAAGCTCGTTCATCTGACCCAAAGCAATCCCCGCTCGGACGTGACCGTCTGAGCGGGGATGATTTGCTCTGGATTCAAAAGCGTAGAGCCTGGTTCTTCGATCGCGACTTTTTGGTGCGAACGAATAAGGCTCCAGGCGGCTCTCAGGCCTGGGTGTGGCCCCGACGCGTCCGCATCCCTGCACCGACGGCGCCAACGCCCGTGACCATCAGGGCCCAGGTGGTCGGCTCAGGAACTGAACCGGTCACGTTGGACGCGCTGGCGAAGCGGCGCGTCTCGGAGGAGGCCACGGCCGGCTGCCGGGCTTCAAGCCGCTGGTACACGCTGTCGAGCGAAGACCCGCCCATCATCATTTCGAGCGACAGGGAGGCCACCGCCCCCGTTCCGACCGAAGCCGCAGCGCCGAGGCCGATCGCGACTGCGACATTCCGCCAAGACCGTTCTGACTTTTCCATAACAATCCCCGGTTGATAAGATGATTAACAAGTAATCAATAATGTATGATCATGTCAACAACTGAACGTTGGAGCACTTGAACTAAAAGGCGCCACGAAAAAGTATTTATAGATGCTCAAACACAGTTAAAGTTTGACCAAATTCCGAAGGAGCGGGCTGGGACAGGCGTAAGGCGGGGGGCTTGGCGTGCGGACCCAGGGGCGCCAAGGGTTCGCCAGTCCGCTGGCCGGACCAAAGACCTTGCGATTGAGGGGGCTTGAGTGAGGATTTCGGGAATCGGGAGGGCGTCCCTCGTCGGTCTGGCGGCAGCGCTCGTCGGCCTCGCCGCTCCGGCGCTGGCGGCGGAGGCGCCCGACGCGTTCGCGCGCGCGACGGCGGAACTGCAGCGGGCGGATGGATTGCTCCCGCTCTATCTCGACCGGAAGGCGGCCCGGATCCTCATCGCCCTCAAACCCGACGCCGACGGCCTCGCGGGGGAGTACATCTATCAGATCTACATGCGCGCGGGGCTGGGCTCGACGCCGATCGGGATCGACCGCTCCAATCCCGGACCCACGCGGATCCTCGAATTCCGGCGCGTCGGACCGAAGGTCTACGCCGAGTTGGAGAACTTTGCCTTCCGCGCGGACCGCGGATCGACAGACGAGCGCGAAGCAGTGCGCGAGAGCTTTCCGCCCTCGATCGTCTGGTCCGGAGATGTCCTCGCCACCGCTCCGGACGGGACCTTTCTGGTCGACATCTCGAGCTTCATCACGCGGGACGCCTTCGGCGTGGCCGACGACCTGAAGCGGGCCGGGCAGGGGACGTTCCACCTCGCAACCGACCGCAGCTACCCCGACCTCGGCGAGGCCCACGCCTTCCCCGAGAACCTCGAGCTCGAGGCGCGCCAGACCTTCGTATCCGACGATCCAGGCAAGGAGGTGGGCCATGTCGCCCCCGAGCCTCACGCGGTGACGCTCGTCGAGCATCACTCCCTGATCAAGCTGCCGGAGCCCGGCTTCACGCCGCGCTTCGCCGATCCGCGCACCGGCGCCTTCGACGAGGTGGTGGCGGACTATTCCGCTCCGCTTGGCGCGCCCTCCATCTATCGTCTCGCCAAACGCTTTCGCCTCGAGAAGACCGATCCGACGGCGGCTAGGTCGCCGGTGAAGAAGCCCATCGTCTTCTATGTCGATCGCGCCGCGCCCGAGCCGATCCGTTCGGCGCTCGTCGAAGGGGCCCGCTGGTGGTCCGAGGCCTTCGACGCCGCCGGATTCGAGGACGCGTTCCGCGTGGAGGTCCTGCCGGAAGGCGTGAATCCGCTCGACGCCCGCTACAACGTCATCAACTGGGTGCACCGCCAGACCCGCGGCTGGTCCTACGGCTACGCCGTCGCCGACCCGCGCACCGGCGAGATCGTGAAGGGGAACGTCCTGCTCGGCTCGCTGCGCGTGCGCCAGGACATCATGATCTTCCAGGGACTTCTTGGGGCGGACAAGACAGGGTCGGGCGGGCCTGACGATCCTCTCCAGATCGCCCTCGCCCGCCTGCGCCAGCTGGCCGTGCACGAGACGGGCCATGCGCTTGGCCTGGAACACAACTTTGCCGGCAGCACCTTCGACGATCGCGCCTCGGTGATGGATTATCCCGCCCCACGGGTGAAGATCGTCGGCGACGGATTCGACCTGTCCGACGCCTACCAGGTCGGCGTCGGCGCGTGGGACCGGTTCGCGATCAAGTGGCTCTACAGCGAGGTTCCTCCCGGGCCGGAAGGCCAGGCTGCGTTGGAGACCATCATCCGCGACGGCTACGCCCGCGATCACCTGCGTTACGTGCGGGACGAGGACGCCCGGCCGATCGGCTCGTCGCAGCCCTTCGGCGCCATGTGGGACGACGGCCCAGACAGCGTCGCCTCGCTGATCCACGTGATGGAGGTCCGCAAGATCGCCCTCGCGAAGTTCGGGCCGACGAACATCCCTGAGGGCGCGCGCCTGTCCGACCTGCGGCGGGTGATCGTGCCGATCTATCTGTTCCATCGTTATGAGGTGGAATCGGCTGCAAAGTCGGTGGGCGGCGTCGACTTCGCCTATGGCGTGCGTGGCGATGCGATCCTGCCCAACCGGCCGGTGGACGGCGCGCGCCAGCGCCAGGCCCTGTCGGCCCTGCTGGCGACGCTCGACCCCGCTTTCTTCGACCTGCCCGACCCGCTGCTCGATCAGCTATCGGCCGGCCGCGAAGGCGCGGACGACCGGCAATATGTCACTGAGCTGTTCGGCGATCCGGACTCTCCGGTCTTCGACATCGACGAGGCCGCCCGTGCAGCGGCCGATATCACCCTGGCCAATCTGCTGGAGCCCTCGCGGCTGGAACGCGTCCGCGACCAGGGCGCGCGGGATCCCGGCCAGCTCGCCCTGACCGAACTGCTCGACCGCACGATCGGGGCCGCCTTCTCCGTCGCTCCGCTTCCCGCGCGCCAGGCCCAGCTGCGCCGGGTCGTGCAGATGCGGCTCGTGACCCGGCTGGCGCATGTGCTCGAGGACAAGTCGGCGAGCCCGGAAGTGAAGGCGGCCGTGAAGGCGAGGTTGGACCAGCTCGCGGAGACCCTCGCACGCCGGCAAACGGGCGATCCTGCCGACATCGCGCAGGACCACTACCTCGCCCGGGCCATTACCAATCCGGCGCGCGACGAACTTGCCTCCCTCGCCGCCGCCGACAAGGGGTTCGAGCCGCCGCCCGGCATGCCGATCGGCGAGGCCGGCGAAGCCTGCTGGTTTTGCGATGCGCTGCCTGCGGGCCAATGATTTCGTGCGGCGGGCGGCTCGATGACCGTCCCGGCCGCAGGCGACGGACTGGCGCCCTGGCTTCGCCGCTGGGCGTTGACGCCGGATGGACCTGCCTTCGAGACGAAATTCGGCAGCCGCCTGGCGCCCGTGCTCACCGCCGCCGGCGAGCGGGCCATGCTGAAGGTGGCCGCCCATCCAGAGGAAGTTGCAGGCGGAGCCCTGATGGCCTGGTGGGGCGGCCTGGGCGCTGCGTCCGTCCTGGCGCGCGAGGATTACGCCATCCTGTTGGAGCGGCTGGAGGGGCCGCGCAGCCTGGCCGCTCTCGCCCGGCAAGGCGCAGACGACGAGGCGACACGCATCCTTTGCGAGGCGGCCGCCGGCCTGCATGCGCCGCGCACCGCGCCGCCCCCGCCGACCCTGGTCCCGCTCGACGTCTGGTTCCGCGCCCTTTGGCCAGCCGAGGCGGCGCACGGCGGTGCGTTCTCCACAGCCGCCGCCGTCGCACGCGAGCTGCTCGACGAACCGAGCGACCCGGTCGTGCTGCATGGGGATCTGCACCATGACAACGTCCTAGACGGCGGCGCGCGCGGCTGGCTGGCGATCGACCCAAAGGGGCTCCTGGGCGAGCGCGCCTTCGAATTCGCCAACCTGTTCCGCAACCCGGATGCGGGCCTGGCGCTCGCTCCCGGCCGCCTGGGCCGGCAGGCCGGGATCGTCGCCAAGGCGGCGGGCGTGGAGAGGCCACGCCTGCTTCGCTGGGTGCTCGCCTATGCGGGGCTGGGAGCGGCCTGGAGTCTTCAGACCGGGCATGAGGTCGACGCGCGCGCCGGCCTCGACATCGCCAGGGCCGCCGAGGCGGAACTCGCCTCATGAACGCGGCGCGGGCGCATGGGCGGGGGCAAACGGACGACCCGCCGATCATCCGCACCCAGATCCCGGCCCGCCTGGACAGCTTGCCGTGGAGCCGCTTCCACACCCTCCTCGTCCTGGCCCTGGGCGTGACCTGGATCCTGGACGGCCTGGAGGTGACGATCGTCGGCGCCATTGGGCCGGCGCTGCAAGACCGGGCTACCCTCGGCCTCACGACGACGCAGGTCGGCGGGGCGGCGTCCTTCTACCTCGCCGGGGCCATCGTCGGCGCATTGGTCTTCGGTTGGCTCACCGATCGGTATGGCCGCCAGACGGTGATCTTCCTCACCCTGGGCGTCTATCTCGCCGGCGTGCTCGCCAGCGCCCTGTCCGTGGACTTCACCATGTTCGCCCTCTGCCGGCTGGTGACGGGGCTCGGCATCGGCGGGGAGTATGCGGCGATAAACTCGGCCATCGACGAGCTCATTCCGGCCCGCTGGCGCGGGCGGGTCGACCTGATCGTGAACGGAAGCTTCTGGCTGGGCGCCGCCGCCGGAGCCGCTGCGGCGCCACTGCTTCTCGATCCCCGCCTCTTTCCGGTCGGACTCGGCTGGCGACTGGCGTTCGCCATCGGCGGCGTCCTCGGCTTCGGCATCCTCTTCTTGCGCCGGCTCGTGCCGGAGAGCCCGCGGTGGCTGATCATCCATGGTCAGGGCGATCGGGCCGAGCGGATGACGGCGCGGATCGAGGCCCGGGCGGGCGGCGCGGCGACGCTGCCGCCGGACGCGCCCGTGCTGGAGATCCGCCCAAGCGGCGCGTTCGGGCTGCGGGCGCTTATGCGGGCGCTTCTGACCCGCTACCCCCGCCGTACGGCCCTCGTCCTCACCCTGATGGCGGCCCAGGCCTTCCTCTACAACGCCCTGTTCTTCACCTACGGCGTT
>DATHPX010000128.1:0-12800 GCA_035483335.1 Caulobacteraceae bacterium
GGAGGTTCTCCTTCGGGCTCCAGCGTGCGCCCCGCAGGTCGTCCTGCAGGCGCTGAAGCCAGAGCACCGCCTCGGGGGGCGGCGTGATGGCGGCGAACAGACGGATCACCTGGCCCCCTCCATCTGGAGCACGCGTGCGACGAGGGGCGCGAGGCGTGCAGCTATCAGCGCGGCGCCGGCAGCGTTCGGGTGGATTCCGTCGGCCTGGATCAGAGTGGGATGACCATAAACCCCGGCTAGCAGGTTGGGATAGAACGGGACGCGTGCGGCCCGTGCGACCTCGACAAAGGCGGCGTCGAAGTCGCGCGCGTAGGATGGGCCGATGACGGCGGGAGCGGTCACGCCTGCGAGCATCACCGGAATGTGACGCGCCTTGAGGCGCATGACGATCGCCTGCAGGTTCCGACGCGTCACGCGGGGGTCGAGGCCCTCCAGCAGATCGTTGCCCCCCAGGGCGACGATGCACAGGCGCGTACCGGGTCGGATCGAGAAGCCTAGGCGCGCGAGGCCGTCCGCAGTCGTGTCGCCTGACACCCCCGATCCGATGACGCGGACGGGTTGGCCGAGGCGCGCCAGGGCCCTTTGCAGTTGGGCCGGCAACGCCTGCGCGGCCGGCAGGCCATAGCCGGCCGTGATCGAGTCGCCCAGGATCGTCACGACCGGCGCCAAAACCGGAGCCGCAGCCGGCGCGACGTCGGGGGTCAGGGCGGCGGCGGCGGCAAGGGCCAGCAAGCGGCGTCGTGTTTCGGCGCACGGGAGATGTTGGATGGGCATTATCGCTCCTATCTAGTCGAGGAGCCGGGCTGCTCCAGTCTGTCGCTCGCCCTCGATCCGGATCGCCGACCCATGTTCGACGCCAGCGCGCCCCCCGCGCCGCTCAGCCTTCTTGGCGTCGGCCTCGTGCTGCCGTCCGCGGCCGGTGCGGTGGAGATCCTGCGCGGGGTGGATTTCCGCCTGGCGCCGGGAGAGCGTGTCGCCATCGTCGGACCGTCGGGATGCGGTAAGTCGTCTCTCATCGCCGTGGCCGCGGGCCTCGAGCGCCCCACCCGTGGCGAGGTGCGGCTGTTTGGGTGCGATCTCTCCAGTCTTGGCGAGGACGGTCGCGCGCGGCTGCGCCGCGGACGAGTGTCCCTGGTTTTCCAGGCCTTTCACCTGCTTCCGAACATGACGGCCGAGGAGAACGTCGCCACGCCCCTGGAGATTGCCGGCGAAGCGGACGTGCGCCAGACCGCGCGGGCCTGGCTGGACAGGGTCGGTCTCTCCGCCAGAACTCGCCACTATCCCCATCAGTTGTCGGGAGGCGAGCAGCAGCGCGTTGCTCTCGCGCGCGCTCTGGCCGCGCGGCCAGAGCTGCTGTTCGCCGACGAGCCGACGGGGAACCTCGACGCCCAGAACGCTGCCGGTGTCGCTCACCTGATGTTCGACCTGGCGCGCGAGGTGGGCGCGGCCATGGTCCTGGTGACCCACGACCAGGCTCTCGCCGTGCGCGCCGACCGCAAGGTCCGCATGTTCGACGGCCGCATGGTCGAGTCTGTCTGACGGCGCGGTCGGATGTGGCTTGCGGCGCGGCTTGCGGTGCGGGAGTTCCGCGGCGGTCTCCGAGGGTTCCGGATCTTCCTCGCCTGCCTGGCGCTTGGCGTTGCCGCCATCGCCGCCGCGGGTTCCGTCGCAGACGCCTTCAAGGCGGGCCTCGCCAGCCAGGCCCGTGAGATTGTCGGCGGCGATCTTTCGGTCACCGTCGCCCAACGGAGCTTCACGCCGGCCGAACGCGCGGTCTTCGCCCGCCTTGGCGCGGTCACCTACGCCATTAGCGTAAGGGCGATGGCCGAGGCCCCATCGGGCGAGCGACGCCTCGTCGAGTTGCGCGGCGTGGCCGGTCCCTATCCCTTGGCGGGGCGCGTGGAACTCGCGGGCGGAGTGTCGCTCGGCCGCGCTCTGGCGGCCGAAGACGAGGCGGCCGGCGCTGCTGTGGAGAGCGAGCTCCTGCAGCGCCTGCATATGCGTGTGGGGGATCGCTTCCTGGTCGGCCGCACGCCGCTGATCGCCCGCGCCGTGCTTGTCTCCGAGCCTGACCGTCTTTCGCGCGGCTTCCCGCTTGGGCCCAGGGTTCTCACCACCTTCGACGCCGTGCGCTCCGGCGGGTTCATCGACGCGGGGATTCCCTTTGGGGAGACCGCGCGCATCGCCTTACCGTCTGGCGCCGATCTGCCGGCCGCCGAGGCGCAGTTGCGCTCTGGTCTCGCCGCCGCCGGGTCCGTCGGGCGCTGGCGCATCGGCGACCGCAACGACGCGGCGCCGGGCCTCAAGAAGATGATCGACGAGCTTGGCTATTTCCTGAGTTTCATCGGTCTGGCGTCCCTCGTCGCGGGCGGGCTTGGGGTTCAGGGCGCGGTCGCCGCGCATCTCGAGGCGCGCAAGACCTCGATCGCGGTGCTAAAGGCCCTGGGCGCAGACAGCGCCCTGCCGCGAGACATGTTCCTGCTCCAGATCGGCGCCCTCGCTCTGTTTGGCGTGGCGATCGGCTTGGCTGTGGGCGCCGACATGCCCCTCGTGCTTGGGGGGCTGATCCAGCGCGACCTGCCGGTGCCGGCGGAGTTCGCGCTCTATCCCGCCCCCCTTGCGCGCGCAGCGGCCTTCGGCCTGCTCTCGGCCGCGGCCTTCGCCCTCGCCCCCCTCGGCCGGGCGCGCTCGACCCCGCCCGCAGCCCTGCTCCGCCACGAACTTTCGGCGCGTCCGGCGTTCGGGCCCGAGGTCGTCGGCGCGGTGCTCGCCGCCTGCGGCCTTGTCGCCCTGACCGTGATCACCGCGCCGACCCCCCTGGCGGCGGGAGTCATGACGGCCGGCGTGGCGGCCGGCTTCATCGCGCTCTGGGTCCTGGGCCAAGGGGCGGCGGGCCTGGCCGCCGTGTTGCGCTCCAGGGCGCACGGCGTCGTGCGCATCGGCCTGGCCAATCTTGCCGGGCCTGGCTCGGCCGCTCGCACCGCCGCTCCCGCCATCGGCCTGGGCGTCGCCCTCCTGTCGGCGGTGGTGCTGATCCAGTCCAGCCTCCTGGCCCAGGTGTCGCGGATCGCGCCGCGGACGGCGCCGACGATGGTCTTCGCCGGCATCCCCCCCGATCAGGGCGTCGCCTTTGACGCTGCGGTGGCCGTAGCCATGGGCCGCCCCTTGTCGCCGCAGACCTATCTGCGAGCCCCCCTCTTCAGCGGGCGAATCGTCGCGGTCCGAGGCGCGCCTGTCGATCGTATTACGATCGAGCCGGGCTCCCGGTGGGCCTATGACCGCGACCTCAACATGTCGGTCCTGGGGGCCGAACCGCTCAACGCCGGCGTCATTCGCGGTCGCTGGTGGCCGCCGAACTACGCCGGTACTCCCCTGGCGGCGCTCAGCGCGGACATCGCCACCGGCGCGCGGATCCGGCCGGGCGACGAGATCACCGTGGAGGTCCTGGGTCGCCGGATCGACGCCAAGGTCGCGGTCGTGCGACGGGTGGACTTCGCCGCCTTCGGCGCGAGCTTTCCCGTGATCCTTGACCCGGCAGCTCTCGCCGGGGCGGACCTGAAGTCGGTGGCGATCGCCCGGGCCACACCAGCGGAGGAGCAGCGGATTACCTCTGCGCTCGGCCGCGACTTTCCCGATGTCGACGTCATCAGCGTGCGCGAAGCCCTCGCCGAGGCGACGACCATGTTCGAACGCCTGGCGGTGGCGATCCGCGCTGCTGCGGCGGTCGCCGCCCTTTCCGGGCTGCTCGTCCTCGCCGGCGCGATCGCCGCCCGCGCCCAGGCGCGCGCCCGCGAGGCGGCAATCCTGAAGGTCCTGGGCGCCACGCGGGCTCAGATACTTGCGGCCTACGCCCTCGAGTACGGGCTAGTTGGGCTAATCGCGGGGCTCGCCGGCGTGGCCCTCGGCGGCGCGGCGGCCTGGCCGGTGGTGGTCAAGGTGTTCGAGGCCACGTGGAGCCTCGACTGGTCGGGCGTGGCGACGCTGGTGCTCGCGGCCTGCCTTCTGGCCGCGGCGGGCGGCGTCGCCGCGGCTGCGGCCGCCCTCGGACGGCGGCCTGCGCCCGTCCTGCGGGCGGACTGATCTGGCGCAACCGTTACGGAGCCTTAACGCGCCTCGATCTTGCTAAGGGCGCCGCTGGGGCCGATATTCCGCAGGACGCGTCCAAAGGGGACGCATGAACAGGGTTTCTCTCTCATGAGCGACTTCAATCGGGGTATGCCGCGGCCGGGCGCCGTCGTCGCCCCCGACATGGCCGTGGATGCAGGCCTTCGCGCCTTCATGCTCGGCGTCTACAACAAGGTGGCTCTGGGTCTCGTCCTATCTGCCGCCCTGGCCTACGTGACCGGCAACGTCCCGGCGGTCTCCAACCTGCTGTGGCGGCCGGACGCCTACGGACGCGTTGGCTTCACGCTCCTGGGCATGGTGATCGCGTTCGCCCCGCTGGCGATCCTGCTGTTCCAGGGCTTCGCGCGCCGCCAGTCGCCGCAGACCGCCAACATCACCTACTGGGTCATTGTGTCGCTGATCGGCGCATCGCTTGGCTCGATCTTCAAGCTCTACACGGGCGTGTCGATCTTCCAGACCTTCCTGATCACGGCGTCGGCCTTTGGCGCGCTATCGCTGTTCGGCTACACGACCAAGCGCGACCTGACGGCGTTCGGAAGCTTCCTGATCATGGGCGTGTGGGGCCTGGTCCTCGCGATGCTGGTCTCGATGTTCGTCCACTCCGCCGCCCTGAATCTGGCGATCAACGCCCTTGGCGTGCTGATCTTCGCCGGCCTGATCGCGGCGGACACCCAACGGCTGAAGATGACCTACTACTGGATTGGCGGCGACCAGGCCGCCGCCAGCGTGGCCACCAGCTACGGGGCGCTCAGCCTCTACCTGGATTTTGTCAACCTGTTCCGGTTCCTGCTGTTCTTCATGGGCGGCAGTTCGCGTCGCTGACCCTTAACAGAGGTCAACACCAAAGGCCTCGGCGTGGCGCCGGGGCCTTTTTTTTGCCATTTTTGATTCGGCTTTCGGAGCCTTAGCGCACGACCTCGAATCGTCTCCGGTCGAAGAAGCGGAGGACGTGCGCCAGCTCGTGTCCGCGGTGCACGATCAGCCCTCCGTGGGCGTGGATCGACCATGCGCCTTGTCGACCGATCAGCGCTGGGCGCTTCTCGATTCGGTAATACGGCGCTTCAGATGCGCGACGGAACACGGAGAACACCGCCGCGTCCTTGAGGCCGTCGATGGCGTAGTCGCGCCAGTGGCCCGCAGCAACCATTCGTCCATAGAGCTGCAGGAGCTGGTTTAGCTCTCTGCGGTCGAAGAAGACCGCCTGCGGAACGCGGGCATGCGGTGTCGGCGCTGAGCCGGTTTCTGGAGCCATCCTCGCCAACTTAGAGGGCTTGCGTCCTCTTTGCGAGACCGTGGCTGGCCTCAAAAGGTTATCCGCGCGGCTTGTGAGAATGGCGAAGAGCGGACTGAAAAGGTCAAGCTACGACGCCAAATGACCTTCTTTCGGACCGGACCCTGCCGCAAGCGAAAGCCATATAGGTATGGTCGGTCGATCGGAGGCCTTCGGCTTCGGATCCTGAACAGCCCCCCCAGCCCTCGGAGTCGCGGGTTTTCGGTCGGCCGGCACCCCCGCCTTGGCGGTTTGCGGCTCGGCATTGAACAGCCACCGTGTCATTACCTCTTTGACGCGGATCGTTCGAGTCTTTTCTTCATCATGTCAGTGTCGTCGCGCAGCTCTTCAGCTGTCGCGCCAACGCGCCTGTGCGATTTATCCCCGGTCACACGGTTCCGTCTGACCGGGGATAAATCGCTCCAGATTCAAAAGTGTGGCGCCTGATTCAGCGTTCGCATGAACGCATCAGGCTCCTGTCAGCTCTTGTCGGATCTCCGACGCGCCGCAAGGACGCGGCCGCCATTGGGCTCCTGGACGAGAATGACTTCCCTCAGGCCCTCCTGGTCGGCGGCGGGGACCCTGTACACCTCTGGACGCCCCTTCCAGCGACCGAGTTTGACGGCTTGGCGGACAACGTTCGTCTCGGTCAACCGGGCGCCGCGGTTGTCTCCGGCCTTCACCTCCACTTCGCCGGGTGACGCCTCGTAGCGGATCAGCCAGACCTCGGCCGCGACGTGGGGCCGACGGCCCGAGCCGACGGCGACCCGTGCGTGCGCCTGGAAGACGATGTCAGGCGACGGCGCCGAGCCGCGACGCGCTCGCGCGACCAGGTCGTCCACCGCCGCTGCATCGTCGCCGGAGGCCTGTCCTTCGCCGGCGATGACCACCTGCGGGGTGTAGACATCACGCAGGCCTAGCGGCGACTCGTAGGATCGCTGCCGATCGGTGAACTCCGACTCGGCGAACGTGTCCTTCCAGCCGAGGTAATCCCAGTAGTCCACTGGCCAGGTGAGGGTGATCACGTCCGGGCGGGCCGCCAGGCGCGCCATGACATCGTTGGCCTTGTTGCAAGAGACGCAGCCCTGGGCGGTGAACAGCTCCACCACCACGGGCGTGCGGCGGGCCGTAGCCGCGCCGGGCGCGAACCCGATGGCGCTGATCGCGAACAGAACCGCGGCCGTCCTCATCCGACTGGGAAATAGTCGGACTCTGGACGGCCGGCGGTTCACGAAGGCGTGAGCGCGACCGTAGGTCAGGCCGCTTCGCGCGCGAGGTTGCGCAGAACGAAGTTCAGCACCCCTCCGTTGCGGAAGTAGGTGAGTTCCGTTGCCGTATCGATCCGGCAGCGGACCGGGAAGCGCGCGATCTTGCCGTCGGACGGCCGATAAAGCTCGACCATCAGCTGGCGGCGCGGCTGCACCTCCTCGAGGTCGCGGATGGTGACGATCTCTTCTCCGGTCAGCCCCAGGCGCTGCCAGCCCTCCGCGACGAACTGCAGCGGAAGCACGCCCATGCCCACCAGGTTCGAGCGGTGGATGCGCTCGAAGCTTTCGGCGATGACCGCCCGCACCCCCAGCAGCTTGGCGCCCTTGGCCGCCCAGTCGCGCGAGGACCCCGTGCCGTACTCCTTGCCGGCGAAGACGACGCATCCGCGACCCTCGGCCTTGTACTTCATCGCCGCGTCGTAGATCGACATCACCTCGCCGGAAGGGAAGTGCTTGGTCACGCCGCCCTCGATCTGCGGGGTGATCTTGTTGCGGATGCGGATGTTCGCGAACGTTCCCCGCATCATCACCTCGTGGTTGCCGCGACGCGCGCCATACGAGTTGAAGTCCGCCTGGCTCACCTGCCGCTGCGAGAGGTACTCGCCAGCAGGCGAGGTCTTCCGGATGTTGCCGGCGGGGCTGATGTGATCGGTGGTGATCGAATCGCCGAAGATCGCCAGGACGCGCGCCTCGATCACGTCGCTGATCGGGGCGGGCTCCATAGTCAGGCCCTCGAAGTAGGGCGGGTTCTGCACGTAGGTCGAACCCGGCTCCCATCCGTAGGTCTGGCCGCCGGAGACCTCGATTTTCTGCCAGCGCGCGTCACCCTTGAACACGTCCGAATAGCGCTTCTCGAACATGGCGCCTGTGACGACCTGACGCTGCAGGTCGGCGACCTCCTCGTTGGTCGGCCAGATGTCTTTCAGGAACACGTCCGCTCCATCGGAGCCCTGCCCCAGAGGCTGGGTCGCCAGATCACTCAGCATGGTCCCGGCCAGGGCGTAGGCCACCACAAGGGGAGGCGAGGCCAGGTAGTTGGCCCGCACGTCCGGGTTCACCCGACCCTCGAAGTTGCGGTTGCCCGACAGGACCGAGACCGCGACGAGGTCGCCGTCCTGCACCGCCTTGGAGATCGGCTCGGCCAGCGGGCCCGAGTTGCCGATGCAGGTTGTGCAGCCATAGCCCACGAGGTTGAAGCCGAGCTGGTCCAGCGGCTCCTGCAGGCCGGCCTTGGCCAGATAGTCGGTCACCACCTGCGAGCCGGGGGCCAGGGAGGTCTTCACCCACGGCTTGACCTTCAGGCCCTTGGCTACGGCGTTGCGGGCCACCAGGCCGGCAGCGATCAGCACGCTGGGGTTGGAGGTGTTGGTGCAGGAGGTGATGGCGGCGATGACCACGTCGCCGTCGCCCACGTCATGGCTCTCGCCATCGACCGGGACGCGGTGCGCGCTCGCCTCCTCGGTCTTGCCGAACTCGCCTTCCAGGGCTCCGCGGAACGCCGAGGCGGCGTCGGAGAGGAGCACGCGATCCTGCGGGCGCTTGGGCCCGGCGAGGCTCGACTGCACTGTCGACAGGTCCAGCTCGAGGGTGTCGGTGAAGACCGGGTGTTCCATCCCCGGCTCGACCCACAGCCCCTGGGCCTTGGCGTAGGCCTCGACCAGCGCGACCCGCTCTGGCTCGCGGCCGGTGGCGGCGAGATAGTCGATCGTCGCCCGGGTGACGGGGAAGAAGCCGCAGGTCGCGCCGTACTCGGGCGCCATATTGCCGATCGTCGCCTGGTCCTCGACCGTGAGGCTGTCGAGGCCGTCGCCGAAGTACTCGACGAACTTGCCCACGACGCCCTTCTTGCGGAGCATCTGGGTGACGGTGAGCACCAGGTCGGTGGCCGTGGCGCCCTCGGGGAGCTTGCCGGTCAGGTGGAAGCCGATCACCTCGGGGATCAGCATCGGGATCGGCTGGCCGAGCATGGCCGCTTCGGCCTCGATCCCGCCGACGCCCCAGCCGAGCACCGAAAGCCCGTTGACCATCGTCGTGTGGCTGTCGGTGCCCACGACCGTGTCGGGGAAGGCTGTGGTCTCGTCGCCCTCCGCCCCGGTCCACACCGTCTGGGCGAGGTGTTCGAGGTTCACCTGGTGGCAGATGCCCGTGCCGGGCGGCACCACGCGGAAGTTACGGAAGGCCGAGGAGCCCCAGCGCAGGAAGCGGTAGCGCTCGATGTTGCGCTCATATTCCTTGCTGACGTTCTCGGCGAAGCTCTTCGAGGAGCCGAAGAAGTCGACCATCACCGAGTGGTCGATCACCAGGTCCACGGGGTTGAGCGGGTTGATCTTCTCCGGATCCCCGCCGAGCTTGGCCAGGGCGTCGCGCATGGCCGCGAGATCGACCACCGCCGGCACGCCGGTGAAGTCCTGCATCAGCACGCGCGCCGGACGGAAGCTGATCTCGTGCTGGGCCGAGCCCTTGTCGTCGACCCAATCGGCGAACGCCTGGATGTCCTCCTTGGAGACCGATCCTCCGTCCTCGTTACGCAGCAGGTTCTCGAGCAGCACCTTCATCGAGACCGGCAGGCGGGCGACGCCCGACAGTCCGGCTTCCTCGGCCGCCCGAAGGCTGTAATAGGCGTAGGTCTTGTCTCCCACCGACAGGGTGCGGCGGGTCTGGAAGCTGTCCAGCGACGGCATATTCGGGGATCCTTTCCACTGTTCACGGCCGTCCGAAGATCGGTGCGGGGCGTCACGCGCAAGTCGATGCGGACACACAGCGTCCGCACCTCGCAGCGTCGTCCCTGCTCGGCCCGCGCCCTCTTAAGGCCTAGGCCGACGCCCGTCCATGCGGCTGCGCCTTGCGTGGCGCCTCTGCGCTCGACGGTGGCGGCAGGGGCTGCAACCCCTTGATCGTCGGCGTGCGGATTGAGGATATCTGCCTCGCCCGTGGGGAGCGGCGCCTGCTTTCCGGGTTCACAGAGACGGTGCGGACCGGCGAGGCCGTCGCCCTGACCGGCCCCAACGGGGCGGGTAAGACGACCCTCCTGCGCGCGGTCGCGGGCCTCATCCGACCCGAATCCGGAGCTGTCCGCTTCGATGGGGCTGACGGGGCGATTGAAGCCGACGACGCCCGGCGGTTCGGCTGCCATCTCCTGGGCCACCAGGACGGGCTCAAGAGCGGGCGCAGCGCCGGCGAGGAACTGGACTTTCAGGTCCGCTGGACCGGCGGAACGGCCGAGGCCGCCCACGCCGCGGCCAGGCGCCTTGGGCTCGTGCGCCTGCTCGGCCTTCCTGTGCGGGCGCTTTCGGCCGGCCAGAGGCGGCGCCTAGCCCTCGCGCGCCTGGCCGCCAGTCCGAGGTCCCTCTGGCTCCTGGACGAGCCCCTCGCCCCCCTCGATTCCGCCCACAGGGCGCTCGCCGGTGAGCTGATGGTCGAGCACCTTGGGCGCGGCGGCCTGATCCTCGCCGCAGTGCACGATCCGTTGCCCATCGCGGCGCGTGAGGTCAGACTGGCGGGCGCCGCATGATCGGCGTCCTCCTTCGACGCGAGCTCGCCCTCGCCTGGGGGCGCGGCGGCGGCGCGGCCCTCGCGGTCGGCTTCCTCGCCTGCGCCTCGGTGATGCTCCCCCTCAGCCTCGGCCCGGAGCCAGCGCGCCTCGCCCGCGTGTCGGGCGGAGTCGCGTGGGTCGTGCTCGCCCTGGCGAGCCTTCTTTCGCTAGAGCGGATGTTCGAACGGGATTTCGAGGACGGCGCCCTCGACCTCCTGTGTCTTGGACCCCTGCCTCTGGAGATCGTCGCCACGGTGAAGTGCCTCGCCCAGTGGATGGTGGTCGGAGCGCCCCTCGCCCTGGCGACCCCGATCGCCGCCATCGCCCTGGGGGCGAAGCCGCAGGCCGCGCCGCTTTTGGCTCTCGCCGCCGCGCTCGGCGGCCTCGCCTTTGCCTTCCTTGGCGGAGCGGGCGCGGCCCTGGCCCTGGCCAGCCGGCGCGGCGGCCTTCTGATCGCGCTGATCGTCCTCCCTTTGCTGACTCCGCCGGTGATTTTCGGTGGCGCAGCGATAGAGAACTTCCAGACCGGCCTTCCCTGGATCACGCCCCTGGCCATGCTCGCCGCCTACGCCCTCGCCGCGGCGGCCCTGACGCCCTTCGCCATGGCGGCGGCGTGCCGGAATGCCCTTTCCTGACACGTCGATAAGCTTGGGCGTCGGCGCGTTTGCCCCGGTGCGGGCGGCGGCCTATGTGCACGTGCTGAAGGCGTGGCAAGGGACACCCGTTGGAGTCGAATAAGATGAACTTGAAACTCAGAGCCCTGGCTATCGGCGCCCTGGCGGCGCCCGCCTTGGTCGGCGGCGCAACCACCGCATGGGCGCAGTACGGCCCCCCGCAAGGCCAGTACGGCCAGCCGTCGCCCCAGCAGACGGCCCAACGCATCCGCCAGGCTGTCGAGTTGCGGCCGGATCAAGAAGGCGCGCTGCAGGACTTCGTCCGCGCCGTGACACCGCCGGCCGACTTCCAACGCAAGATGTATGACCGCCAGCAGGAGATGCGGTCGATGAACACGCCGCAACGCCTCGACGCCATGGTCTCGCAGATGGACGAGATGCGCCAGCAGATGCTGACCCGCGTCCAGGCGACCAAGACCTTCTACAGTCAGCTTACCCCTGACCAGAAGCGCAAGTTCGACCAGATGGGTCAGGGCGGTCCCGGCGCGGGTCCGGGCGAGTAAGGACTTCGCCTCCCAACGCGGCGCGCTTGTAAGCGTCGAGCGGACGAACGAGAGCCTGATGCGTTCGCACGGGACAGACGCAAACGCTGAATCAGGTTCTCCACTCTGGACCTAGAGCAAATTATCCCCGGTCAGACGGTTCCGTCTGACCGGGGATTGCTCTAGGGCGAACGGATGTTCGCCGCCCTGGCCAACCCGCTGCGCTTCATGGCGTTCTCGCGTTGGGCCGCCCCGATCCTGGGGGCGGCCGCTGTGGCGCTGATCGGCGCTGGCCTCGTCTTCGGTCTCCACGCTCCCCCCGATTACCAGCAGGGCCAGACAGTCCAGATCATGTTCGTCCATGTCCCTGCGGCGTGGACCGCCATGTTGGCCTACGCCTGTCTGGGCGCCGCGAGCTTCGTTTCCCTCGTCTTCCGTCACGCCCTGGCCGATCAGGCGGCCAAGGCCGCCGCGCCGCTGGGCGCCGCCTTCACGGGCCTTGCCCTCGTCACCGGCTCCCTTTGGGGCCGGCCAATGTGGGGCGCCTGGTGGGTCTGGGGCGATGCGCGCCTGGTGTCGGTTCTCGTGCTTTTCCTGCTCTTCCTCGGCTACCTGGCCCTCCGAGCCAGCATCGAGGACGAGGCCAAGAGCGCGCGGGCCGGCGAGATCCTGGCCCTGATCGGTCTCATCAACCTGCCGATCATCCATTTCTCGGTGGAGTGGTGGAACACCCTCCACCAGGGCGAGAGCATCCTGCGCAAGGGCGGCCCGGCCCTGGCTCCGGTCTACCTCCTGCCGCTCCTGCTGATGGGCGCGGGCTACAGCCTGGCCTTCGGCGCCCTGTGGCTCGCCAGGACGCGCGCCGAGGTCTGGAAGCGGCGCGCAATCTCCCTTGCCCTGCAGGCGGCGCTGGTGTGAGCGATCTGATGCTGCCCGGCGGCAAGTACGCCGCCTTCATCTGGCCGGCCTACGCCGCCTCCGTCGTCGCCTTCGCCTGGATGATCCTCGACACCCTGCTGCGCGCTCGCCACTGGCGCCGCCGCGCCCGCGACCTGGAAGACGACCGCCGTCGCGAGGGGTGATTTCGCCGGCGCGTGGCGCTCGCCCGAGCGGAACCAAATCGTACGAAGATGGGTTCCTCGGGCGTCTGCCGTGCGGGCAGAGCGAGCGGCTTCATGCGCGCGCAGTCAAACCGCAGAACTCGACAATCTCGGTCGGCCCCCCTGGCCCGCCGGCGTTCCTGGCCGCTTGGCAGACACTCTCCGAATAAAACGCACGCAATTTTGTCGTGGAACCGGGGTGGCGATCCGCCCCGCCAAGCTGCGCAGGCATGACCTACGCCGGAGGATTACCGACCATGACCACATCAGCCCCGTTCAAGTTCATCGTCTCAGCCGCCGTCGCCGTTGGCGCGCTCTGCGCTGGCGCGAGCCTCGCCGAGGCGGGCAC
>DATHPX010000129.1:0-5264 GCA_035483335.1 Caulobacteraceae bacterium
CCTACGAGACGATCGGCTACAAGCCGGGGACCTACGACTCCAACGCCGACAGCTTCACCATCACCTTCAAAGGGCGGGGCGGCCACGGTTCGATGCCCAGCGTCACCATCGACCCGGTGGTCGAGGCCGCACGCTTTGTGATCGACGTGCAGACCGTGGTGAGCCGCGAGCACGACCCGCACCAGTTCGGCGTCATCACCGTCGGGGCGATTGAGGGCGGCACGGCAGGTAACATCATCCCGGACACTGTCGTGCTGCGCGGGACGATCCGCAGCTATGACGCCGACGTGCGGTTGAAGCTGAAGGCAGGGCTGGTGCGCACAGCCAACGCCGAGGCCCAGATGTCTGGCGCGCCGGCGCCGGACGTGCAGTTCACCGAATCCGCCACGGCAGTGGTCAATGACGACGCCCTGGTCGCGCGCACCGAGCCGGTGTTCAAGGCCGCGTTCGGCGACAAGGCCATACTGGCGAAGGAGCCGGGCTCGGCCAGCGAAGACTATTCGGAGTTCGTGCTGGCGGGCGTGCCGTCGTTCTACTGGTCCCTCGGCGGTTACGATCCGGCCAAGGTTGAAGAGGCGCGGCGGACGGGCGTTCCCCTGCCGGCCAACCACTCGCCCTATTTCGCGCCGGTTCCGGAACCCTCGATCAAGACGGGGGTGGAAGCCATGACCCTGGCGGTGATCAACGCTCTGTCGAGCTGAGGCCTCGCTTCAGGAGTTGCGCCGCCCCCAGGAGGGGGGCGGTGACGACCGCGCAGGGGTGCGGATCACGCCCCACGCCCGGCGCCGGCGGAATCGACCCACGCCGTTGGCGGGTGTTTCAAGTTCGTCATTGTCGCAAGGCGTGGGACTGAAACTCTCCACCAGCCGATCACGCGTCCAGAGCTCCATGCGTCGATCGACGCCGCAGTCGAGGGCGACCATAACGGCGCGTTCGTCGTCGACGCACCGCAGCGTCCAGACGCCGGTGACCCAGTCGTCTTCATCGATAATGTAAAGCTTGTATTCCGCCATGCGCCCCCCGCTTGGTCGCGCGACAATACTCTTCATTGCGCCGTGTCTTCAGATTGGCGGCGTACAAAAGAGGGTGACGAAAGCGCGCAGTGTCTTTCGGCGGCCAAGGTCGGGGGCCGTCAGGCCTTGGCGAAACCCGCCAGCACCTTGTCCAAGGTGAGCGGATAGTCGCGGATGCGCACTCCGCAGGCGTTGAAGACCGCGTTGGCCACGGCGGCGCCGGCGCCGCAGATGGCGACCTCTCCGGCCCCCTTGCTCTTCATCGGCGATGACTTGTTGTCGAGTTCCGGAAGGAAAAAGGCGTCCAATTCGGCGATGTCACCGTCCACCGGGACATGGTAGCCGGCGAGGTCGTTGTTGACGAAGTTGCCAAAGCGCGGGTCGACCACGCCCTCCTCCATCAGGGCCGCGCCGACCCCCATGATCATGCCCCCGATCCCCTGGGAGCGGGCGGTCTTCTCGTTGAGCACGCGGCCGATAGTGAAGACGCCCAGCATCCTGCGCATGCGGATCTCGCCGGTGTCAGAGTTTACCCCGACCTCCGCGAAATGCGCGCCGAACGACTGCTGGGAGTACTGCTTTTCCATCTCCCCCGGCGTGATGCTTCCGTCGGCGGAGATCCCCCCTCCGGCGAGTTGGCGAAGGTCCCATGAGCGGCCGCCGGCGACGAGCTGGCCATTCTCGAATTGGGCGCCCTCTGACGTCGCTCCGGCCGCCGCGGCGAGCTTGGCGCGCAGGTTCATACACGCCTCGTAGAGCGCCGATCCGGCGCTGTTGGCGCCGAAGGATCCGCCCGAACCCGCGGCCATGGGAAAGTTGGTGTCGCCCATCAGCACACGCACCCGCTCCATCGGCAGTCCCATCATCTCCGCGGCGATCTGGGTCATGATGGTGTAGGTGCCCGTGCCGATGTCCGTCATCGCCATGCGGCAGGTGAGCACGCCGTCGGAGCCGAGGGTGACGCTCGCCGAGGACGGGCGCAGGGGGTTGCCCCGGATCGCCGCAGCCATGCCCATGCCCACCAGCCAATCGCCGTCACGAACCTGGCCGGGCGCGGGATTGCGGCGCGCCCAGCCGAAACGCTCGGCGCCGGCGCGCATGCACGGGATCAGATTGCGGGTCGAGAAGGGGACGTGCCGCTCAGGATCCTCGGTCGGCTCGTTGCGGATGCGCAGCTCGATCGGGTCCATGTTCAGGGCGACGGCGAGCTCGTCCATTGCGCACTCGAGCGCCAGCAGGCCCACGGCCTCGCCGGGCGCGCGCATCGATCCGGACTGTGGCAGGTTGACGTCCACCACCCTGTTCTTCGTCTCGCGATTGGCGCCCGCGTAGAGGCTCCGCGTCTGGTTGGCGGCCGCCTCGTGATAGGCGTCGCCGACAAGGGTCGCGGACCACGCATCGTGTCCGATCGCCAAAATCTTCCCGTCGCGGTCGGCGCCCAGCCGAACGCGCTGGACAGTTGCGGTGCGGTGGCTGTTGAGGTGCGGGATCTGCTGGCGCGTATCCACGACCTTCACCGGCCGATTGAGGACGCGCGCGGCCATGGCTGCGAGGATCGCGTCTGGCCAGACCTGCAGCTTGGAGCCGAAGCCGCCGCCGACATAGCGGCTTACCAGCCGGACCTGCTTAGGCGGGATCCCAAAGGTGCCGCCGACGCTCTCCTGGCCCTGGTTGAGCATCTGGTTGGAGGTGTGCAGGACGAGTTGGTCGCCTTGCCACTCCGCGATCGTTGCGTGTGGCTCCATGGCGGAGTGGATCTGGTGCGGCGTTGTATAGAGGCCGTCGATCTTCACCGCGGCGTTGGCGAACGCGCCGTCGAAGTCGCCCAGCGACGTGTCGGGGTCGCCGCGCGCCGCGCTCGGGGTCCGCGCTTCGGGGATGCGGGTCTTCAGTTCGTAGGGTGCGGGCTGGCGATCGTACTGGGCCTTGACGAGGTAGGCTCCGGCCCGCGCGTTCTCATAGGTGTCGGCCACCACCAGGCCCACGGCCTGGCCGTAGTGAACAATCTCGTCGTCCTGCAGTTCGGCAATCGAGCCATGCTGGCCGCGGGGTTGCAGCTTCGGCGCGTTCTTCGAGGTCATCACCAGGACCACGCCGGGCGCCGCTTCCGCGGCCCGGGTGTCCATCGAGGTGATCCGCCCCTTGCCGATCGAAGCCTGGACTATGAAGCCATAGAGCACCTTGCCCTGGCCTGCGTACTCGGCGGCGTAAGTCGCCCGGCCGGTGACCTTCAGCGCCCCTTCAACGCGATCCAACGGCTTGCCGACGACGCCGTTCGGCTTGTTATCCAGCGGCGTTGCGCCGACGGGTGTGTTCATCTCCATGGCGAGGCCCTTTCGTTCCTAGGCCTGGCTGGCCGACTGGCGCAGAACCGCGACGATGGTGCGGTGGGCCAGGGGGATCTTGAAATCATTGCCGCCGTAGCCGCGCGCTCCAGCGAGGATGGCGTCCGCCGCGCTGGCGAAGGTCGCCTCTGTGGCGGGGCGTCCGACCATCGCGGCCTCGGCGCTTTCTACGCGCCAGGGCTTGTGGGCCAGTCCCCCGAGGGCGACGCGGGCCGTGCGAACCGTGCCTCCCTGGGCGTCGATCACCGCGGCGACGGACACCAGGGCGAAGGCGTAGGAAGCCCGGTCGCGGACCTTGCGGTAGGCCTGCGCGCCCGCCGGCGGCGGCGGCAAGACGACCGACGTGATGACCTCGTCGAGGTCCAGGTTGGTGTCCTTCTGAGGCGTCGAGCCTGGCAGGCGATGGAAGTCGGCGATGGGGATGGTCCGCCGAGCGCCATTCGCGCGCACCGTCTCCACCTGGGCGTCGAGGGCGCGCATGGCCACGCTCATGTCGGAGGGATTGACAGCGATGCAGCGCGGGCTGGCGCCGAGCACGGCGTTCATCCGGTTTACGCCATCGATGGCCGCGCAGCCCGAGCCCGGCTCGCGTTTGTTGCACGGCTTGGTGATGTCGTAGAAGTAGAGGCAGCGCGTGCGCTGGAGCAGGTTACCGCCCGTGGTGGCGCGGTTGCGCAACTGGCCCGACGCGCCCGCCAGGAGGGCGCGCGACAGCGCCCCATAGCGCGAGCGCACGACCGGATCAGCCGCCAGGTCGCTGTTACGTACGAGAGCGCCGATCCTCAGGCCGCCCTGCGGCGTGGGTTCGACCCGGTCCAGGCCCAGGTCGTTGACGTCGATCAGGTGGGCGGGAGTCTCGATCTCGAGCTTCATCAGGTCGACGAGATTGGTCCCTCCGGCGATCAGCTTCGCTCCCGGGTGGCCGGCGAGGGCGCGCGCCGCCTCCTCGGGCGTGCGCGCCCGCTCATAGGTGAACGCCCTCACGCGGCTGACTCCGAAGCTTCCACGATCGCCGCGCGGATGTTGGGGTAGGCCGCGCAGCGGCAGATGTTGCCGCTCATCCGCTCCCGGATTTCCGCGTCGGTGAGCTGGGGTCGACTTGCGAGGTCCTCAGTCACAAGGCTGGGCCAGCCGGCGCGGGCTTCGGCGAGCATGCCGACGGACGAGCAGATCTGGCCCGGCGTGCAATACCCGCACTGGAAGCCGTCGTGCTTCAGGAACGCCGCCTGCATCGGATGCAGGTTCTCCGGACCTCCGAGGCCCTCGATCGTCTGGATCTCGTGACCCTGGGCGACAACCGCGAGGGTCAGGCAGGAGTTGATCCGGCGACCATCCATCAGGACCGTGCAGGCGCCGCACTGGCCGTGGTCGCAACCCTTCTTCGAGCCGGTCAGCGCAAGGTGCTCGCGCAGAGCGTCCAGCAGGGCTGTCCGGGTGTCCAGCGTCAGGCGATGTTCCTGACCGTTCACCCTCAGGGTCACCTCGACCAGGGACGGCGGCGGGTCGGCCGGGACGGCGTCCTGGGCGATGGCGGCAGGCGCCAGGCCCGAGGCGCCAAGCGCCGCGCCGGCTCCCATGATTTCGCGACGCGAGGGATGGTCATGGGCGAGGTCCGGCTCAGTGGGGTGGGCTTCGGGCTCGGGTCCCTCGGGACGGTGGGAACGGGTCATGGGGGTCAGATCGCGTCCCGGTAGCGCCGGCGCAAGGCGTTGTGCTGCGCACCATTGGCGTATGCTGCGACGCAGCAAAATCGCCTGTGCAGAAGCGAACTGCCGCTGGTCTCCTGCTACAACGTTGCGGCGTAGGCGCCCTTGAGCGCCTGCCAACGCAGGCGGTCGAAGGCGACGCTCTCGCCCTCCAGCGCGCGGTCGAGAGCGTCCAGATGCCAGTGCCAGCCGGACGCGAA
>DATHPX010000130.1:0-5500 GCA_035483335.1 Caulobacteraceae bacterium
GGCGGAAGGCGCCGACGCGTCTCCATGAGATTTACTATATCCCCCGGCAGAAGTCCTCGCGTTGCGAAATGGGACGCCGAGTTCCATTTGGCAAGCCGAGGCGAGGGCTCCGACCGCCATCGCCTGTTAGACTCTCTAAACGAGGCAGTCTGTGGCTTCCAGTAGTTCAGGCGCGAGACCCCATCGGCTGGTCGCCCTGAGCGGCGGCGCCGCGGCGGACACCCCTCACGGGGAAGTCTGGCTCGTGGGCGCGGGACCGGGCGACCCTGATCTGCTTACCGTAAAGGCGCTCAAGATCCTGGCCGCTGCGGACGTGGTGGTGCACGATGGTCTGGTGAGCGACGAGGTCCTGTCCCTCGCTCCGCAGAAGGCGCGACGGATCAGCGTCGCCAAGCGGCGTTCCCGACACAGCTACGCCCAGGATGAGATCTGCCGGATGCTGGTCGCCTTCGCACGCGAGGGCCTCAACGTGGTGCGACTCAAGGGCGGAGACCCGTTCATGTTCGGCCGCGGCGGCGAAGAGCTCGAGGCCTGCCGCGAGGCGGGCGTGGCGTGTCATGTGGTCCCGGGAGTGACCGCGGCGCTCGCCGCCGGCGCCTCCGCGGGCGCTCCGCTCACGCACCGCGGAGCGGCGCAGGCGGTCACCTTTGTCACCGGCCACGCCAAGGCGGGCGAGGCGCCTGACCTCGACTGGCCGGCCCTGGCCCGCGGCAACCAGACCGTCGTGATCTACATGGGCCTGGCCACCGCCTCGGCGATCGCAGGTCGCCTCATCGGGGCGGGCCGCGCCCCTTCGACGCCCGCCGTCATCGTCGAGAACGCAAGCCTTCCGATGGAGCGCCGCATCGTCACGACGCTGAGCGGGCTGGCGGAGGCGGCGGCAGGGCTCGATGGACCGGCCTTGTTGATGGTGGGCGAAGCCATGGCTCTGGCTCGGCCGGCGGAGCCGGGGGATGGACAGACGGCGACGGCGTCTACAGCCAAGGAGGCGCGGTGATGCTCAAGGCGTTGACAGCCAACCGGCTGGCCGATGGCGAGGTGGTTTTCTGGTCCGGCGAGCGCTGGATCGCGCGCTTTGGCCTCGCGCGCCTGTTCGATGACGATCAGATCGCTGAAGCCGCCGAGGCCCACGCCAAAACGCAGATCACCGAACTCGTCGATCCTTATCTCATCGAGGTGTCGGCGGTGGACGGCGGTTTCGCGCCGGTCAGCTATCGCGAGCGCATCCGGGCGCTGGGACCGACCAACAAGCCCGACCATGGAAAGCAGGCGCTCGGCGGCGCCGATGTGGAGGTTCTTGTCCACGCCCAGGGCGCAGCGCGGTCGAAGGGCCGCGTCGACCTGATTCGCCGCAAGTAGGAGACGTCCGTGTATCGCTACGACGAGATCGACCAGGAGATGCTGGCGGATCGCACGGCGGAGTTCCGCGCCCAGTGCGAGCGCCGCCTGGCCGGTGAACTGACCGAAGAGCAATTCAAGCCGCTCCGGCTGATGAACGGGCTCTACCTGCAGCTGCACGCCTACATGCTGCGCATCGCCATCCCCTACGGGACGCTGTCGAGCGCCCGGATGCGCCGGCTGGCGCACATCGCCCGCACTTACGACCGCGGCTACGGGCACTTCACCACCCGCACCAATCTCCAGCTCCACTGGATCAAGCTGAAGGACGCGCCGGACATCCTCGACCAGCTCGCCGAGGTCGGCCTGCACGCGATCCAGACGTCGGGCAATTGCATACGCAACGTGACCGCCGATCCCTATTCGGGCGCCATCGCCGGCGAGGCGGACGATCCGCGCGTGTGGGCGGAGGCGATCCGTCAGTGGTCGACCTTCCACCCGGAGTTCAGCTACCTGCCGCGCAAGTTCAAGATCGCGGTGACGGCCACCGAGGCGGACCGGGCGGCGACGCAGATCTACGACATCGGCCTTCGCCTGCATCGCGACGCTGAGGGGGGGCTGGCTTTCGACGTCGGCGTGGGCGGCGGCCTCGGCCGAACGCCCTATCTGGGCCCGACGATCCGTCGCAGCCTGCCGGCGCGCCACCTGCTCTCGTACCTGCAGGCGATACTGCGCGTCTTCAACCGCCACGGACGGCGGGACAACATCCACAAGGCGCGGATCAAGATCCTGGTGGCCCAGTTGGGCGCCGAGGAGTTCGCCCGCCAGGTCGAGGCCGAGTGGGAGGCGAGCGACAATGCGGCTGTCGACCTTCCCGACGAGGAGCTGGCGCGCATCCGCGCCGGTTTCGTGGCGAATTTCGAATTCCTGCCTGAGGTGTCCGAGGTGTTCGAGGCGGCGCGGGCGGCCAACAAGGCGTTCGCGCGGTTCGTCCGCCACAACGTCGTGGCTCACAAGGTGCCCGGCTATGCGATCGTGAACGTCTCGCTCAAGGCGATCGGCGAGACGCCCGGCGATTGCTCGGCCGAGCAGATGGACCTGATCGCCGACCTCGCCGAACGCTATTCGAAGGATGAGGTCCGCGTCGCCTACGAGCAGAACCTGATCCTGCCGCATGTGAAGCTGGACGATCTTCCCGTG
The DNA here is from genome assembly GCA_035483335.1 of Caulobacteraceae bacterium. Taxonomy (GTDB): domain Bacteria; phylum Pseudomonadota; class Alphaproteobacteria; order Caulobacterales; family Caulobacteraceae; genus Acaudatibacter. The sequence goes on from DATHPX010000130.1 coordinate 2,539, forward strand.
GTCTTCGAGGCCCTGGCGTCCGGCGGACTGGCGACCCCGAATATCGGACTGATCAGCGACATCATCGCATGCCCCGGCCTGGACTACTGTGCCCTGGCCAACGCGCGGGCGATCCCGATCGCGCAGGACATCGCCAAGCGGTTCGAAGACCCGGTCCTTGCCGAACGGATCGGCGAACTGAAGATCAAGATCAGCGGCTGCATCAATGCCTGCGGCCACCACCATGTGGGCCACATCGGCATCCTCGGCGTCGATAAGAAGGGCGAGGAATTCTATCAGCTGACCGTTGGCGGCTCGGGCGAGGGGGACGCCTCGCTCGGCCAGATCCTCGGACCGGCGGTTCCGGCCGGCCGGGTGGCCGGGGCGGTGGACGAACTGGTGGGTGTCTATCTGGCCGAGCGCCGGGAGGGCGAGCGCTTCCTGGACACGGTCCGGCGCACCGGCTTGGCGCCCTTCAAGACTGCGGTGTACGCCGATGCTCATTAGGTGGTGCGACGGGGCGGCGCTCCCGGCCGAGGACCCCTTCACCTTCGTTGGTGACGATCAGGGAACGCCGCCGGGGGACATCATCGTCACCCTTCAGCGGTTCCAGGCCGAAGGCGCGCAGCTGGCGAGCCAATGCCGCACTCTCGGCGTTCGGCTGTCCGCCTCCGAGGCCCCTGAGGACTTGGCGGGACATTTTCACAGCCTGGCCGTGATCGAGCTGGAGTTCCCTAAGTTCCGCGACGGGCGGCAGTACAGCGCCGCGCGCATCCTGCGCGAGCGCATGGGATTCAGAGGCGAATTGCGGGCGGTGGGCGATGTCCTGCTTGAGCAGGCGTACCAGATGGTTCGCTGCGGCTTCGACGCCTTCACGCCCGCGGATGGCTCGTCCGCGGCGGACTGGACGGCCGCCGCGCTGCGGTTTCGGCATGTCTATCAGCGCGCGGCCGACGGTCGCGAGCCGGCCTTCGCTGAGCGCGGGAGGTCCTGATGCCTTTTGATCGTCCCGAGGCTGCCGATTCTGCCGAGCGCGACATTGCCCTGCGACTGGATGGTCAGCTGCGCAAGGCGCATCCAAAGGAAGTGATTTCCGCAGCACTGGACGCCTTCGGGCCGCGCCTGGCGCTGGTGTCGTCCTTCGGCGCCGAATCGGCTGTGCTCCTGCACCTCGCGGCGCAGGTCGACCCGGGCATTCCTGTCCTCTTCCTCGACACCGGCATGCTGTTTGGCCAGACTTTGGACTATCGCCGGATGCTCACCGCCCGGTTGGGCCTTCGGGACGTACGCGACCTGCGCCCGATCTTCGAGGACCTCGCCACCGCCGATCCCGACGCGAACCTGTGGCAGACCGACACCGACGCCTGCTGCCGCGTGCGCAAGGTCCTCCCCCTGGACCGCGCCCTCGACGGCTTCGACGCCTGGATCACCGGCCGAAAGCGCTTCCACGGCGGCTCCCGGCTCACCCTGCCTGTGGTCGAGACCGCCGAGGGAAAAGTGAAGTTCAATCCGCTGGCGAGCTGGGGCAAGACGGAGCTCGACGCCTATGCGACCGAACACGATCTGCCGGCGCATCCCCTGGTCGCAGCCGGGTTCCCTTCGATCGGCTGCTGGCCCTGCACCAGTCCGGTCGAAGAAGGAGCCGATGCGAGGGCCGGACGCTGGGCGGGTTCGCAAAAGACAGAATGCGGCATACATACCGCCCGGGCCCCGGGCGCCGCTCCCTTCCTGGGCGGCGACATCTGACGGGCCCGCGGACGCCGGTGGTCGATCCGCTTGTTCACCTGTCACGCTGACGAAAGGCGCGAGAATCTCTTGAGCATGTCCCAGGCCGACGTCGCCGCTGCTCCTCCCAAGGCGCGCGGAGCTTTCAACGTCGAGCGAGTCACCTATGTCCGTCACTGGACGCCGTCGCTCTTCACCCTGCGCACCACTCGCGATCCCTCGTTCCGCTTCGCCAGCGGTCAGTTCGTGATGCTGGGACTTGAGGTGGCGGGAAAGCCGCTGCTGCGCGCCTATTCCATCGCCAGCGCCTACTACGCCGACGAGCTCGAATTCTATTCGATCAAGGTGCAGGACGGGCCGCTCACCTCGCGCCTGCAGACGATCGTCGAGGGCGACGAGGTTCTGGTGGGCAGGAAACCGACCGGTACGCTGGTGCTGGACGGCCTACGGCCGGGCAAGAACCTCTACCTGCTGGCCACGGGCACGGGCCTCGCCCCGTTCCTGAGCCTCGTGCGCGACCCCGACGTGTATGAGCGATACGACAAGATCATCATCACACACACGGTGCGCGAGGTCGCCGACCTCAACTACCGCGAGTTCCTCAGCCACGAGCTGCCGGTGGACCCTGACCTTGGCGAGCTGATCGCCCCCAAGCTGGTCTACTACCCCACGGTGACGCGCGAGCCCTTCCATACCCAGGGACGGATCACAGACCTCATCTCGTCAGGAAAGATCTTTAAGGACCTGGGGCTTCCACCCCTGGATCCCGCCCGCGACCGCCTCATGCTCTGCGGCGGCCCGTCGGTGCTCGCCGACCTCAAGACGCTCCTCCTCGAGCGTGGATATGAGGAAGGTTCGGTGGCGAGCCCGGGCGATTTCGTGCTGGAGCGGGCGTTCGTCGAAACCTGACGGGTCGGCGGCCGGACGCCTAGAGCAAACCCCGTTCAGACGGAACCGTCTGAACGGGGATAATTTGCTCTAGATTCAAAAGTGTAGAGCCTGATTCACCGTTTGCATCTGTTCCGTGCAAACGGATCAGGCTCTAACCGCATCGCAGGATGACGAACGACACGTTGTCGGGCGCTCCGCGAACGAGACACGTGCGGATCATCTCGTTCGCGGCCGCCTCGAGGTCGGGCTCGGCGACGATCTTGCAGAGCTCCTCGTCCGCCATGACGCGCGTGAGACCGTCGCTGGCGAGCAGGAAGACGTCTGCGGCGTCAATGGCGCCTTCACGGCGGTCCACCGCGATCCGCTC
>DATHPX010000131.1:0-20323 GCA_035483335.1 Caulobacteraceae bacterium
GGATCGCCAACCTTACGGGCAATCAGTCGATCGTCATCGAGCGGCAGAGCCAGGGCAAGATCAAGCTCCCTGGTCTCTGATCGCCGGGTTGCTTACGCCTGGGAGGTCTCGCTGACGCCCGGCTCCGCGATGCGCGCAGGCGCCGGGGCGGCTTCCTCGACGGCGGAGTCCATCAGCGGCAGGAACGGTTCATGCGCCGTCCTGAGAGCCTCGACGAACGAGTCCCGCCAGACCTTGACGTTCGACCGCCGGATCCCGGCCATCAGACTCTCGTAGCGCGCTCTGCGCTCGGCCAGCGACATCGACAGGGCGAGCTTGAGGCCGTCGGCCAACTCCTCGCGGCTGTAGGGGTTGACGATCACCGCTTCCTGCATCTGCCGCGCGGCGCCGGCGAAGCGGGACAGCATGAGGACTCCCGGATCGTCGGGGTCCTGGGCGGCGATGTATTCCTTGGCGACGAGGTTCATGCCGTCGCGCAAGGGGGTGACGAGACAGACGCTGGCGGCGCGGTAGATGCCGGCCAGTTCGTCCCTGCGATAGCCACGGTTCACATAACGGATCGGCGCCGAGTCCATGTCCGCATAGATGGCGTTGATCCGCCCGCACAGCGCGTCGATACGGCCCCGAAGGTCCTGATAGGCTTCCACCTCGCCCCTCGAGGTCGGGGCGACCTGCAGGTACAGCACCTCCCTGCGGAGATCGGGGTTCTGTTCCAGGAAGGCCTCGAAGCCATACAGGCGCTCTTCGAGGCCCTTCGAGTAGTCCAGCCGGTCGACGCCGACGATCAGCGAACGGAAGACGCTGTGCGCCGCCATTCGATCGAAGGCGCGAAGCGCCACCGGCGAGCGGGCGAGCGCCTGGAACTCCTCCAGGTCCAGACCGATCGGAAAGGCCTGGGCGCGCACCGTCTGGCCGAAGGCCTGTAGCCGCCCGTCCGCGACCCACTCGCCTCCCGCCTCGCCCAGGACATAGGATTCGAAGGCCCACAACCACTCGTCGGTCTGGAAGCCGACGAGGTCGTAGGAGAACAGGCTCTCCACCAGCTGGCGGTGACGCGGCAGGGTCGTGAGGATCTGGGGCGCCGGCCAGGGGATGTGGAGGAAGAATCCGATCGGGTTCGTCACCCCGAAAAGGCGCAGTTCCCGTCCAAGCGGGATCAGGTGGTAGTCGTGCACCCAGATAAGGTCATCGGGCTCGATGAGGGGCGCCAGGGTCTCGGCGAACCGGTGATTAACCCGCTCGTACCCCTCGCTGTAGGACCGATCGTAGGCTGTCAGGTCGATCCGGTAGTGGAACAGCGGCCAGAGCGTGCCATTGGCGAAGCCGTTGTAATACTCCTGGTAGTCGGATTCCTCGAGGTCCACCGTGACGACGGTGACGTCGTTGACGCGCCGCATCTGGATCCGGTTTGAAAATTCCGAAGCGGTCGCGCCGCTCCAGCCGAACCAGAATCCCGAATATTCCTTCAGCGCGGCGGACAGGGCGACGGCGAGCCCGCCGGCAGGAGCCTCACCGGGCCTCTCCGGTACGGTGACCCGGTTGGAGACCACGATGAGGCGGCTCATCGGACCGAACTCCAAGGCCGGCTAAGGAGGACTGCGCAATTTATCAGGCCGACAAGGGAATAGGTCTGGGGATAGTTCCCCCACAAGCTTCCATCGCTAAACGAGACGTCCTCCGACAGCAGACCGGCATGGGTCCTGTGGGTCAGCATCTCCTCGAACAGGGCGCGTGCCTGGTCGGTCTCCCCGATGAGATGGAGGCCCTCGATGAACCAGAAGGTGCAGAAGTTGAAGGCCGTCTCCGGCATTCCGAAGTCGTCCGGCAGGTCGTAGCGCAACAGGTAGGAGCCGCGGCGCAGGTGCTTCTCGATGGCCTTGAGCGTTCCCCGGTGCTGCGGGTCCTCGGGCGTCAGGAAGCGGAGGTCCACAAGCTGGGTGAGGCTGGCGTCGATCTCGTTCCCGCCGAAGGTCGCGGCGAAGTGACCCTCCTCTTCGTTCCAGGCCTCGGCCTCTATCGCGGCGCGGATGATCTCCGCCCGGCCGTTCCAGAAATCCGCACGGGCTGGCAGCCCCAGGTGCTGGGCGGCCTTGGCCAGCCGATCGCAGGCGGCCCAGCACATCGCCGCCGAATAGGTATGGACCGCCGCGCGGGTGCGCAGCTCCCAGAGGCCTGCATCCGGTTTGTCGTAGGCGGCGAAGGCGCGTTCCCCGATGCGCTCGAGCATTTCGAAGTCGTCGACGTTGGCTGGCCGCAGAAGCCGTTCGTCGAAGAAAGCCTGGGCGTTGGACAGGATCACCTGGCCGTAGACGTCGTTCTGGCCCTGTTCATAGGCTTGGTTGCCCACCCTCACGGGGCCCATCCCCCGATATCCGGCCAGGGTCTCGACGATGCGTTCGGTGAGGATCGGTTCGAAACCGACGCCATAGACCGGCTGGATCCGCGCCGCGCCCGCGTCCTCCACGATATTGCGCAGGTAAGAGAGATAGTTTTCCATGATGTCGACCGCGCCCAGGCGGTTGAGCGCCTGCACCACGTAATAGGCGTCGCGGATCCAGCAGTAGCGATAGTCCCAGTTGCGGCCGCTGCCGGGCGCCTCGGGAATGGAGGTGGTCAGGGCGGCGACGATCGCGCCTGTCTCCTCGTAGGCGCACAGCTTGAGCGTGATGGCGGCGCGGATCACCGCCTCCTGCCATTCCAGGGGAATGGCCAGGCCGCGAACCCAGTCTCGCCAATAGGCGCAGGTGTCCCGCAACATGCTGTCGGCGATCGTCAAGACTTCGCCTTGGAACGGCTCGTCCGGTCCAAGGAAGAGGGCCGTCGGAGATTCCAGGCGGAAGGTGCGCGTCTCTCGGATGTGGGAGACCGGCAGGTTGGTGGTCAGCCGCAGGGTCACGTCAGAACCGAAATACCGGATGTGGTTTGACCCGGACGTCGTGGCCGTCGGGCCCGCGCCCCAGTCGGCGGTGGGTTTGAGCCGAATGGTGATCCGCGGCGCCCCCTTTAGAGGCCGCAGGACCCTGTAGAAGGCGGTTGGCCGATAGGTGCGCCCGTAGAGCTTGAAGCGCGGCGAAAAGTCGATGATCTCGAGCGAGGCGCCGTCCTGATCTGTGATCTGCGTGCGAAGGACGGGGGTGTTGCGAAGGTAGGCCTGCTCGGTCTCCACCGCATTGATCACGTCGATCGCCCAGATGCCCTGGGTGTCAGGCGATGCGGGATCGCCGCCGCTCACGAGGCTGGAGAAGAAGGGGTCGGAATCGACCCTGGGGGCGCAGCACCAGACGAAGCGACCCTCTCGATCGATCAGGGCGCTGATCGAGGAGTTGCCGACGGGGGCGAGGTCGAGGTCAGGGGTCATGCCTTCGGCTGCTCTGCGATGGCTGACAGGAAGTCGTGCACGGCCTCCACGTCGGACAGGGCGTATTGCGCCCGGGTGGGCCTTCGCGGGCCGACGATAATGGCCAGGCCGCCCAATCCCCGGACGGCGGCGAATCCCGACTCGTCGGTGAAGTCGTCACCGAGGAAAAGCGGGTTCATCCCTGCGAAGGGCGCCTCGCGCATGAAGGCGGCGATGGCCTCGCCCTTGTCGGGCCCGGGCGCGCGCAACTCCACGACGTGGTCGCCTTCCTGCAGCTTCAGGCCCAGGGCGCGTGCAAGGCGGGCCGCCAGTTCGCGGCAGGCGCCTTCCGCCTGCGGCGAGCGTCGATAGTGCAGCGCCACGGCGGCGACCTTGTCTTCCACCAGCAGTCCGGGGTCCGCGCGGGCCAGGGATTCGAAGGCCTCGCGCGCCTGGGGAATCCTGCCCTCGCCGGGCGGCGCGACGATCTCGCCCCAGGCCGTCCGGCGGACCAGGCCGTGGACTCCGGCCACGGCGGGCACGTCCCTCTCGAGCACACGGTCGATGTCGTCCAGGGCGCGCCCGCTCACGATCGCTAGGCGCCCCGAAAGCGCCGCCCGCAGGCGCTGAAGCAGCGCCCGCCGTTTTGGGTCTGGTCCGACCGCCTGCGGCGTTATCTGGAGCGCGGCCAGGGTGCCATCCAGATCGACGAAGACAGCGGTGTCCGCGGCCCTCGGCAGCGGCGGCGGGGGGAGCACCGCCGAGGTCAGGAGCGCGGAGCCCTCAGCCATCGAGGACAACCTTGATCCCCGGATCGGCGCGGGGGCCCGGCAGGACCGCGACGCGCCCCTCGATCCGATGGACCAACAGGTCCACGACGCCGGCGTCGGCGACCTGGACGCCTTCGATGATCAGCCGGTCGAGCGCCGGCGGAAGTCGTGGCGCCGAAACCCGCACGCTCCGCTCGGCCGCGTCGATCTCGAGGCCAAGGCAGGCCTGCAGCATCATGAATACCGAGCCCGCCGCCCACGCCTGGGGCATGCAGGCGACGGGATAGGCGATCGGCGGCTCGTGGGGCGTGCGCGAGAACCCGCACAATAGCTCGGGCATGCGCATGTCGAAGTGCCCGGAGGCCTCGAACACGTCCTGGAGAACCTTGGTGACGCCCTCGCGCTCGCCGTAGCGCGCCATGCCCGCCAGCAGCACAGCGCAGTCGTGCGGCCAGATGGAGCCGTTGTGGTAGGACATGGGGTTGTACCGGGCCGAGCCCGTGGCGAGCGTCCGCAGGCCCCACCCGCTGTCGAATCGCTCGGAAAGCAAGGTGTCGATCACGCGCCGCGCTCGCGCCGGTGAAGGAAGTCCGACGAACAGCAGGTGCCCGGGGTTGGACGCCAGCGGTCGGCACAACTCGCCTTCGCCATCGATGGCAAGGGCGTAGAAGCCTTCCGACTCCATCCAGAACCGGTCCTCGACGTCCTGCCTCATTCGCTCGGCGCGCGCCTCCCAAGCCTCACCGAGGGGCTCGCCCAGCCGACGCGCCATCTCGGCCATCGCCCGCCAGGCCGCGTACGCGTAACCCTGGACCTCGACCAGAGCGATGGGCCCCTTGGCCAGCCTCGCGTCGAGATGAAAGACCGAGTCGACGCTGTCCTTCCAGCCCTGGTTGGAAAGCCCGCTGCCGACCGCGCGGGCGTAGTCGATGAAGCCGTCGCCATTGGAATCGCCGAATGTGTCCAGCCACCCAATCGCCCAGCAGAGGTTCGGCCAGAGCCGGCGTATAAAGTCCAGATCACCGGTGCGGCGCAGGTATGCTCCCGCAAGGGCGACGAACAACGGGGTTGTGTCGACGCCCCCGTAATACAGGCCGAATGGCACCTCGCCGAGCGCGGCCATCTCGCCCCGCCGGGTCTCGTGCATGATCTTGCCGGGCTGGGCGTCCGCGAATGGCGCGACTTCGGTGGCCTGACGGGAGGCGAGAAAGGTCAGAACCCCCCTCGCGAGGCTCGGGTCGAGCCACAGCATCTGCCAGGCGGTGAAGATCCCGTCGCGGCCGAACGGCGTCGAGAACCACGGTATGCCGGCATAGGGATACGGACCCGTCTCGAGCGGAGTCGTCAGGGCGGCGACATCCCCGCGGCTCTGGGAGAACCAGGCCTGGAAGGCGCCGTCCGCCGCACGTACGCGTGCGCCGTTCTGACGCAGGCGGCGCACGGCCTCGTGAGCGCTGGACTCTGCAACACCGTATCGTGCCTCCGAGGGGCGCTCGTCCTCCTTGCGACCGACCTCGACGAATAGGTCCATGGGTTTCTCTGGCGCCAGGGCGAACATGAAGTCGGCGCGGGTGGGCGTCATCCGCCACGGCGGGTCGGAGAAGTCGATCACGCCCGTTCGCGACAGCTTGTCCAGGCCGTCATAGCCGAACAGGACGCTGCGCCCCGAGACGATTGGCTCGTGCACGACGCCACGCGCCGCGCGCTTGAGGCCTCGCACCTCGAACATGTCCCGAAAGTCGGCGTCATAGATGAACGATACCGGCGCCATGATTGGGTCGAGCCCGAAGTTGGTCAGCCGCAACCGCTCGAACATCCGACCCCGATGAAGGCAGCGTCTCCGTTCGACGTGGATGATGCCGCCTGGCGTCGCCCGTCCGCCTACGGGCGGCAGATCGTGATTGGCGCCGTGGAAGATGAAGGTGGCGTTGTCGCGCGAGAGGGCAAAGCTGAGCTTCGACGGCCGCGACTCGCCGATCAGCAGGGAGAACCGCGAGAGGATCCGGGTGTCGCCGCAGAACATCCCGTCGACGCCGCCGCGCACGTCGCCCCAGGCGTCAGCGACCAGGAAAGAGTCGCCGTCCTTGAGTGAGAGCAACTGACCGGTTTCGGTGGTTGCCCCCGAATCCCCAACCGCGCTCTCGGCGTTAAGACCGATATCGTCCATGTCGTTATTGAAAGGTGAAGCTTGAGGTCTAGGCGCCGTACGCCAGGGCGGTGTCCCTATGCTTCATATTTTGGTTCCGCGCGAGCCTGGAGGCTCCGGCAACGCTCAATATGTCGCGGTATATGTCAAGGTAGGCCCGCGCCATGACTTCAGCGGAGAAGCGACGCTCGAAACTGAGGCGAACCTCCCGGCGGTCGAATTCCCGCACGTGCGCGACTGCCTGGACGGCCTCAACCTCTCCGTCGACGGTCAGTCCGCTGACCCCCTCGTCGATCACCTCGGGCGCGGAGCCGTGGTTGTAGGCGACGACGGGCGTGCCGCAGGCCATGGCCTCAATCATCACCAGGCCGAACGGCTCGGGCCACTCGATCGGAAACAACAGGGCTTCCGCGCCGCCAAGGAACTCGGATTTATCGCGATCGCCGATCTCCCCGATGAACTCGATCAGCGGATGGTCCAGCAGCGAGCGGATCTCCGTCTCGAAATAGGTGCGGTCCGCCGCGTCCACCTTGGCGGCGATCTTCAGGGGCATCCCCACCGCCTTGGCGATGGCGATCGCCCGGTCGGGACCCTTTTCGGGAGATATGCGGCCGAGGAACGCCAGATAGCCCTCCGGGCGCGGGTTGAACCGGTAGAGATCGGCGGGCATGCCGTGGTGGACGGTGCCGATCCAGTTCGCGATCGGCAGAAACACCCGCTGAGCGGCCGAGATCGACACCAAAGGGTAGTCGCCCCAGCGATCATAGACCCCCGACAGATCCTTTATGTCCAACCTACCATGCAGGGTCGTCACCGTTTGGGACGCAATGCGCTCGAACATGGGGAAATGGATCATGTCCGTGTGGAAGTGGATGATGTCGAACTCGTCCTGACGGCGGCGCACCTCGTCCAGCATGGAGAGGTGAGCGGCCAGATCGGACTTGAGCGGGGTCGGGTCCAGGCGGATCGCCTGGTCGCGCACCGGCGTGAGGCGCGCCTTCGTCCGGGCCTCGGCGGTCGCGAATAGTGTCACCTCATGGCCAAGGTCGACCAGGGCGTCGGTCAGATGGGCGACCACCCTCTCGGTTCCCCCATAAAGCTTAGGCGGAACGGCTTCGTAGAGGGGGGAAACCTGGGCGATCTTCATTAAGCACTCCCACGCGCGGCGCAGGTGAGAGATGCTCACAGTTGCGCTTTGGTTCCAGGGTTCGCCATGAATAAATGGCGCCTGTTCAAGCAGCGAGGCCATTGACTTCGCCACGAGGCGGAGGATGGCCCAGGAGACCCGGCGCTACCGCCGCCGGCGCGAGGCGCGGTCGAGCGACCTCTCCTTTCGTTCCCGCCGCCGGCCGCCACGAGCCATCTCGATCACGGCGGTCAAGAGGGCCAGGCCCGCGTCCGCCGCGAGCTTGGCGGTGTCGGAATCGATCCTGGGCGTGGCGGTCGACCCGCGGCGCGGCCCACGCACCAGGTACGGGAGGATGAGGGCGATCAGGCCGGCGATCACTGCGAAGATCCCCGCGTCGATGGCCGCGGCCGCCGCGGGCGAAAGCGACAGGCGAAGGAGCGCGTAGATGGCGTAGGCCGCGGCCACGGCCGCGACGCCGCTGGCGACGGCCGCGAGCACGGCTGCGACGAGACTGGCGGTGATGCGGCGCAGGAACTGGTTCAGCATACGTCCCCCGAAGCGGGCTCGCGGCCCGCGCTGTCCATCGGCGGCGAAATCCCTCGCAAGCGCGAGCGTTCCGCCGACGCCACTGTAGACCACGCTCGTGGCGAACCGGAACGCATCAAACTTTGCCGAGACGAGAGACCGCCTCGTCCAGCGGCCGCTCGGCGCGTTCGTAGTCCTTCCAGGCCGACAGGCGCGGCAGCAGAGGCGGAACGGTCCGCAGCGTGTACTTCGCCGGATCGAGGCCCGCCTTCACCTGCGCCCAGGCTAAGGGGAAAGACACCGGCGCGCCGGGGCGGCCACGGGGCGAGAAGGGCGCCACTGCGGTGGCCAGGCGATCGTTGCGCAGATAGTCGAGGAAAATCCGGCCGTCCCTCTGCTTCTTGGCCATGTTGATCAGGTAACGCTCCGGCGAGTCGGCGGCCATCGCCTGGCAGAGGTCGCGGGCGAACGCCTTGGCCGTCGGCCAGTCCACGCGCTCCGCCACAACCGGGCTCACCACGTGCAGGCCCTTGCCGCCCGTGGTCTTGCAGAAGGCCTCCAGGCCCACGGCCTCGAGCCGCGCCTTCACCTCCCTGGCGGCGGCGACCACCTGGTCGAACGGCACGTCTGGAGCAGGGTCCAGGTCGAACACCAGCCTGCCCGGCGTCTCCGGCGCGAAGGGGCGGCAGTTCCATGGATGGAGTTCAACCGCCGCGATCTGGGCAGCCGCCACCACGGCGTCCAGGCTGTCCAGCTGAAGGTAGGGTTTGTGGTCCCCGAAGACCTTGACCTCGGTGAAGAGGTTCGACGACCCGCGCGCCGCGTGGCGCTGGAAGAACCGCTCCCCGGTGATGCCGTCCGGCATGCGGATGATCGAGCACGGCCGTCCACGGATGTGCGGCGTGAGCCGCTCGCCCACCACCTCGTAATAGAGGGCAAGGTCGAGCTTGGTGATCGGCTTGCCCTCGCCGTCGTCGGGCCACAGGGCCTTGTCGGGTTTGGAGAGGGTGACGCGGCTGGAAAGCTGACGCGCCGGCGATTTCCGCGCGGCCGGCTTGGGCTCCTTGAGCTCCGTCGTCTCTGGCGAAGCCGGAACCTCGGCCTCGATTTCGGCGGCGGGCTTGTCCTCCCGCAGCCCCTTGAATGACGCCTGCCGGATCGCGCCGTCGGCGGTGAAGCCGGCGTACTCGATCTCGGCGACCAGTTCCGGGCGCGCCCAGTGCACGCCGGCGGCCTTCTTCGGCGCGTCCTTGCCCGAGAACGGGTTGCGGTCGGTCTCCAGGGCCTTCAGCCGGGGCAGGAGGCGATCGACCACGGGGCGACTAAAGCCCGTGCCGACGCGGCCGACATGGACCAGGTTGTCGCCCCGATGCACGCCCACGATCAGCGATCGGAAGGCGTCCCCAGTGGTCGTCCAGCCGGCGATCACCACCTCATGGCCCTGGCGGCACTTGGACTTGATCCAGGTGTCGGACCGTCCCGATTGGTAGGACGCCTCGAGTTGCTTGGAGATGATCCCTTCGAGCTGCATCCGGCATGCAGACTCCAACACCGCCGCGCCGGCGGTCACGAAGTGATCGACATAGCGAATGTTCGAGGGCGCCGCGTGAAGGGCTTGCAGCAGCCGCGCCTTGCGCTCGACCAGGGGCAGGGGGCGCAGATCCTCGCCAGAAGCGAACATCAGGTCGAAGGCGAAATAGACCGCCTCGTCGGTCTTGCGCTCGGCGATCGCGGCCTGGAGGGCGGCGAAGTCCGGCGCGCCATCGGCGTCCAGGGCGACGACCTCGCCATCGAAGATCCCGTCTGGCAGCCGCACGGCGGCTTCGACGATGGCCGGGAAGCGGTCCGACCAGTCGAGGCCCTTGCGCGTTAGCAGGGTCGCGGCGCCGTTCTCGACGCGCAACTGCATGCGGTATCCGTCGAACTTGACCTCGTGCGCCCATTCCCGCCCGGGCGGCGGGGTCGCGGACGATTTGCAGAGTTCCGGCTCGATGAACCGCGGCATCGGGGCAGTGGGCGCGGCGCGAGGCCGTCGCGCCGCCTTGGCCGCCTTTGGCGCCGCGGCCGCCGTCGAGGCCGGGTTGGCATGGCTTTGCCACACGGCGTCCGCCTTGCCGGCCTTGGCGGTCATGAAAGGCGACGGGGCGCGGCCCTTGCCTCGGGCGATCTGCGCCATCGAGCGATCGGACGCGATCGAGCGGTCCTCCAAGGCCAGGGCGTCCCCATGACCGTAAACCGCTGCGTCGTCGCGGTGTTTGATCAGCAACCAATTGTTCCGTTTCGACTTTTCGTCGCCCCGGAGGCGCACCAGCACCCAGCCGCCGTGCAGGCGCTCGCCTTCCATCACGAACTTCAACTCGCCCTTCGCCAGGGCGCGGTCGACCCTTTCGAAGCCCGGCTCTGGCGCCCAGCAGCCGCGATCCCAAAGCATCACCGATCCGCCGCCGTATTGGCCTTGGGGAATGACGCCTTCGAAGTCGCCATAGTCGAGCGGATGGTCCTCGACCTCGACCGCGAGGCGCCGGTCGTGCGGATCGAGCGAGGGGCCCCGGGTCACGGCCCACGACCTGAAGACACCCTCCCACTCGAGTCTCAGGTCGAAGTGCAGCCGGGTGGCGGCGTGCTTCTGGATCACGTAGCGGAGCCGGTTGGACGGGACGGTCTTGGCCTCGTCTCCCGACGGCTCATCCGTCTTCGCGAAATCGCGTTTCTGCCGGTATCTGGCGAGCCTGGTCTCGGCCATCGCTTCCGCTCGTGCTTGATTGTACACCAACGATCAAGCCGGCCCGACGATCCAGGAAACTCCATGACCGTCCGCACCGAACCCGTCACCCTCAGGCGGCCCGTGCTCGACATACTGCCAAGCTATGTCGACGCCCTCCAGCGCGGCTGGTCCGCCGACAACGTCCGCGGCCACGTGGCGGCCGAGGCAGAGCTGAGGCGCATAGGCGAGGACGCCCAGGCCTTCGTCGACTCGATGGAGGATACGGAGGCGAAGCGCGGGTCGGTCGTCCTTCCCGACGGCTCGACGGTGAAGCGCATCCCCGGCTTCCGGCGATGGGTGTGGGACGGGGATTTCTGCGGCTCGATCGGCTTCCGCTGGAGCCCGGGAACCTCGGAGCTGCCTCCCCATGTCCTCGGGCACATCGGCTACGCCATCGTGCCGTGGAAGCGCGACCGCGGCTACGCCAGCCTGGCGCTTCGCCTGCTGCTACCCGAGGCCTGGAGTCTTGGCCTCACGCACGTCGACCTCACGACCGATCCCGACAACATGCCCTCGCAGAAGGTCATCCTGAACAATGGAGGCTGGCTTGTGGGCCTGTTCCGCAAGCCCGACGCCTATGGCGGGGGCGAGGGCATGCTGTTCCGGATCCGTGCTCCGATCTAGGCTCGATCAGGGTCGGGGAATCCTTTCCCGACACTGCGCGTTGGTTGGGCGAGGAGCGCCGCCGCGATGCCCGAAGAACGCCGTTTCAGGGTCCATCCCCGCCATCTGGCTGGCGCGCACGCCCGCATCCTGGCCGAGGTCAGCTTCGAGGCGGCCGCGGTCGCCTTCGTCGAGGACTTTGCGCCCGCGCCGGACGCCGGAGCGGATATTGCAATTCACGTGCTCGAGCTCGACACCGGCGTCGAGCATTGTTTCCGCATCGACCTGGAGACGGGCGAGACCGCGCCCTGTCCCGAATAGGGCTGGAGAACGAATCTCCAGGGCCCGCCGTTGATGCCGGGCGCAACGACCGATCTCTCATGAGGCTCACATGGCCTATCGTCCCACGTGGCAAGGCCACCTCAAGCTCTCCCTCGTGACCTGCCCGGTCGCCCTCTACACCGCCGTCAACGCGGGCGGAGACGTCCACTTCAACCTGATCAATCCCAAGACCAATAACCGCATCCGGATGATCACAACTGATCCCGACACCGGACCGGTCGACCGCTCGGATCTGGTCAAGGGCTATGAGGTGGAGAAGGGGAAATACATCCTGGTGACCGATGAGGAGATCAGCTCGGTCCGTCTGGAGAGCACGCGCACGATCGACATCGAGCGCTTCGTTCCGGCCGATGAGATCGACCGGATCTACTGGGACCATCCCTATTATCTCGCGCCCGATGGCAAGCTCGCCCAGGAGGCCTTTGCCGTGATCCGCGATGCGATGGCCCGGGCCGGACAGATCGCCCTGGGCCGGGTGGTCCTTGCGACACGCGAGCGCCTGCTGGCCCTGGAGCCGCGGGGCAAGGGCATCGTCGCCACCTCGCTGCGCAGCGACGCGGAGGTCCGCAAGCCGGACGAGATCTTCAGCGAGATCGGCGCCGCCAAAACCGATCCGGCGATGATCGACATCGCCCAACGCATCATCGAGCAGCAGGAAGGCCCGTTCGATCCCAGCCAGTTCGTCGATCGCTACGAAAAGGCGCTCAAGGCGCTGATCGCCGAGAAGCGGAAGGGCCACAAGCCGGTGGCCGCTCAGGAACCCGAGGACACGAATGTGGTGGACCTGATGAGCGCTCTGCGGGCGAGTCTCCAGGGCAGGGGAGGGTCGGGAGGAAAAGCGCCGGCGAAGACGACGGACAAGCGTGCGACCGCCTCGAAGAGACGGCGCGCTGGCTGATCAATCGCCGCCGCCTGCATTCCGATAGGCTCGCCTGGCCCTCTCGACCTCTTTCCTGGACGCAGCCAACTTGGCGTCAACGGCCTCGAGGGCGGCCGTGCGTTCCTGTTCGAGCCTGCGGAGCCGCGCGTGGAAATCGTCTTCCAACGCACGATGGCTCGCCTGGAGCTTACGAAGCGCACTCTCCGTGGCGTCGAGCGGCCCGCGGTCCGGCGCGGGCTTCGGGGGTTCGGCGAGTTTCGCCGTCGGAGCGGAGCGGGTTCGGCGCTTTGCGTTCGGCTTGGACCTGGCCGGAACCTTGGGCAATTCGCGGGAGTCGAGGGCGAAGGCCCCGGCCGATCCGATCGCACGGCTGAGCGGGACACCCGGATGCGCCAACGCCGCCCTGGTCGCTCCGTCGTCATCGCTTACGTGGGCGAGGCCCTCGCCGAACAGGTTCTGGCGCGCGCCCCACGCCTCGAGCGCGGCCTTCTGGTTGGCCGCCGCGACGACGGACTCGCGAAAGCCGAAGCTCGCCTGGTAGACCTTCAGTCGGGCGGCCATCCGATCCTCCGTTTCCGAAGGCGGGGAATGATCGCCCATCATGTCCGTTCCTCAAACGCTCGGGCGGGAGGCCCTGCGGAACAGCCTTGGGTGTTGGAGAATTGAGCCCTCGACCGGGCCCTGGGAGGTTCGGAGAGAATCGGAGCCGGCGGCGGCGGATGACGACGACCATCTATTTCGTCCGCCACGGCGCGCACGACAGGCTCGACCGCATCCTGTGCGGCCGGATGGCGGGCGTAACCTTGAGCGAGACGGGGCGCGACCAGGCGCGGCGAGTGGCCGATCGGCTGTCCCGCGAACAGATCGCGGCCATCTATGTGAGCCCGATGGAACGGGCGCGACAGACCGCTGAACCCCTGGCCGAACGGCTTGGCCTCGAGCCGGTCGTGGCGGAAGACATCAACGAGATCGATTTTGGCGACTGGACGGGCGTCGCCTTCGACGACCTTCGCCGACACCCGGCGTGGGAGCCATGGATTCGCGAGCGAAGCCGCGGCCGCGCCCCGGGCGGCGAGAGCATGTGCGAGGCCCAGGCGAGGGTCGGGCGATGGATCTTGGCGGCCCGCGCCGCTCATCCGGACGCCGCGGTGGCGGCCATCTGCCACGCCGACGTGATCAAGGCCGCGGTCTGCGACGCCCTCGGAATCCCGCTCGATCACCACCATCGTCTGGAGATCGGCCCAGGCTCGATCAGCATATTGCGGCTCGACGATCGCGGCTGGCGTCTGCGCAGCCTCAATGAGTCGCCCTGGCCATGATCGGCCTCCAGGCAGATGCGCCTTCGTGGCGACCCAAACGACCCCTAGTGGGGCGCGCGTTCCGACCGTCCCGCGGCCATCGGCGTCGCCTCGACATTGGGACGCGTCCTCAATTCAGATCACCCAAGAAGAGCCGTTTGTCTGCATGGCTTCAGCGATCGATCGCCGCACACTCCTGAGCGCGCTGCCGTTTTTGGCTGCCGCGGCCCACGCCGCTCCAGCAGCGAATCCCGCGCTTGGCCGGCCCATCGCCTTCGATTTCCAGCGGTTGCGCGCCGAGGCCCGCCGCCGCGCCGGCCAGCCCTACTCACCTCCGACGCCTCCGCCCGCCGACATCCTCGACCAGCTGGGCTACCAGTCCTGGGGACAGATCCACTTCGATCCGGACAGGGCCCTGTTCCGCGACACCGACCTGCCGGTGACCTTCTTCCATCTCGGCCAGTGGTTCCGCAAACCCGTGCGTATCTTCGCGGTCGAAGGCGGCCAGGCGCGCGAGATCCCCTACGATCCCGCCGACTTCGACATGCCTGCGGACTCGCCCGCCCGGCGACTCGGCGCTGGCGCAGGCTTCGCCGGATTCCGCGTGCAGGAGCCGCGTAGCGGCAAGCTCGACTGGCGCAAGAACGACTGGGTCGCCTTCCTCGGCGGGTGCTACTTCCGGGCGATCGGAGAGCTCTACCAGTACGGCCTGTCCGCCCGCGCGGTCGCGGTCAATTCGGCCGTTTACGGCCGGCCCGAGGAGTTTCCCGACTTCACGCGGATCTACATCGAAAAGCCCGCGCCCGGCTCGGACGAGATCACCGTCTGCGCCCTGCTGGAGGGGCCGTCGATCGTCGGCGCGTGCCAATTCAAGATGACGCGAGGGCGCGGCGTCATCATCGATGTCGACCAGTCGCTGCATTTGCGGCGGGATGTGGCGCGCCTGGGGATCGCTCCGCTCACGTCGATGTACTGGTTCTCCGAGACGGTGAAGCCGAAGGCTGCAGACTGGCGGCCGGAGGTGCACGATTCGGACGGGCTGGAGATATGGACGGGTCCGGGCGAGCGCCTGTGGCGGCCGCTGAACAACCCGCCCTCCGACACGGTCTCGGCCTTTCAGGACGAGAATATCCGGGGCTTTGGCCTGATGCAGCGTGACCGGAACTTCGACCACTACCTGGACGGCGTCTTTTACGACCGCCGGCCGAGTCTGTGGGTCGAGCCGAAGGGGTCGTGGGGCAAGGGATCGGTGCAGCTCATCGAACTGCCGACCCACGACGAAATCGAGGACAATGTCGTGGCCGCCTGGGTTCCGCAGGCGCCTGCTCGCGCCGGCCAGGCGTTCGAGCTGAGCTATCGCCTCTACTGGCTGGCCGATGAGCCCCATCCCTCGCCCCTCGCGCGCTGCGTCGCGACGCGGATGGGCTTGGGCGGCCAACCCGGCCTCCCGCGTCCGCCGGGCGTGCGCAAGTTCGTGGTCGAGTTCCTCGGCGGACCGCTTGCCGACCTGCCGTTCGGGGTCCGGCCGCAGATGGAGCTGAGCACGTCGCGCGGGAGATTGACCGACTATCGGTTCGTCGAGCCCGTTCCCGACGGCGTGGCCGGCCACTGGCGCGCCCAGTTCGACCTGGCCGACCTGTCTGGGCCGGAGCCGGCGGAACTGCGGCTGCAGCTCCTCGTCGGCGGGCGACCGGCGTCCGAGACCTGGCTCTATCAGTATCACCCCTTCCTGACCGGGACGTGATCGCGGCGGCGCAAGGTTTTGCGCTGACAATCGCCCGGTCCGTTGTAAGCGTGCCGCGAGCCTCGCGCGCAGAGGGGGCGCAGGGAAGGTCCATGAGCGAGGCGATCTCGGAAGCTGACATGGCGCTCGCGGCGACCGCCTCGGGCGATCCGCACGCCAGGCTGAACCTCGGCGCGACGTGCTGGTCGCTCTTCGAGGGCGCCCGCAACCCCTATGTCGTGCTCATCACGATCTACATCTTCATCCCCTATCTGGCCGCCACGGTGGTGGGCGACCCGGTCAGGGGGCAGGAGGAGATCTCGCGCTGGAGCCAGTACTCCGGCTGGGTCGTGATGCTCACCGCCCCGATCCTCGGCGCGTCGATCGACAATCTGGGACGGCGCAAGACGTGGCTTGCGGGGATCGTCGCCCTGATGGTCCCGCTGATGGCCTGCCTGTGGTTCACGAAGGCCGACCATACCGGTCTCAGCGTGACCCAGACGCTGGCGATCACCACGACGATTGGCGTGCTGTTCACCTGGTCGGAGGTGCTCCACAATTCGCTTCTGGTGCGCGCCGCAGGGCTGTCTGGCGCGCACAAGGCCTCGGGTCTCGCCTTAGCGCTCGGCAACGCCTTCGCCCTGGGCGGACTGGGGTTCACCGCCTGGGCCTTCGCCCTGCCCGGGCTGCCCTCCACCGCCGACTGGGCGTGGGTGCCCCACGCGCCGCTGTTCGATCTCAGCCGCGCTCGCCACGAGCCCGAGCGGGTGGTCGCCCTCCTGTCGGCTGGCATCTTCGCCCTGGGAGCCTTGCCGTTCTTCCTGTTCACCCCCGACGCGCCGCGCGGACGGATGCCCATCGGCGTGGCCTTTGGGCGCGGCGCGGGCGACCTCCTCGGCATGGTGCGCACCGTGCGCAAGCACCGGGATGCGGCGGTCTACCTGCTCTCGCGCATGTTCTTCGTCGACGGCATGGTGGCCATTCTCATCTATGCGGGCGTCTACGCCGCCGGCGTGATGAAGTGGGACGCCCTGGAGATGCTGTTCTTCGGCATCATCCTCAGCATTCTGGCAGTCCTCGGCGGTTTCGTCGGCCGATGGCTCGACGGGGCCTTCGGCCCTAAGATGGCCTTGCGGATCGAGCTTTGCATGTCCTTGCTGGGCGTCATCTGCCTGCTCGGCATGGGGCCGAACCGCATCCTCTATGTCTGGCATTGGGACTCGGCGGCGCACGCGCCGATGTGGAACGGTCCCTTCTTCCGGACCCTGCCTGACTGGGTCTTCCTGCTGATCGGATTTTCGAATGCGATTTTCATCACCGGACAGTTCGCTTCGGCGCGGACACTGCTGACCCGGCTGACACCCCCGTCACAGACCGGGGCGTTCTTCGGCGTCTACGCTCTCTCGGGCACGGCGACGAGCTGGCTGGGGCCGACGCTGGTTAACGGCGGCACCCATATCTTCCACACCCAGCAGGGGGGGTTCGCCACAATCACCCTGCTCCTGGGTCTGGGCTTGGTGGGTCTTTTCTTCGTGCGTGGCGGCGGGAGGCTGGACGCCGGGGGGCGGACGTCGGTCAAACCGTGATCCGGTTGTTTGTCCGGGCCCCTTTGCGCGAGGGGAGCGAGGTCACGCTGGAAGGGGATCCGGCTCACTACCTCACTCGCGTGATGCGCCTGGGCGAGGGCGACGAGGCGTGGCTTTTCAATGGCTCCGACGGGGAATGGAGCGCCAGGATCGTCGAGGTCCGCAAGCGCGCCTGCCGGCTGCGGGCGGAGGCGCTTGTGCGGGTCCAGAGTCCGCCTCCCGACCTCGAATTGCACATGGCGCTCGTAAAGCGCGCCCCTCTGGAGATGATCGTCGAGAAGGCGACAGAGCTCGGCGTCAACCGGATCCGGCTGCTGCGAACCGAACGCACCAACGCCGACCACACGAACCTCGAGCGGCTGGCGGCGATCGCCTGCGAGGCCGCCGAACAGTGCGGCCGGCTCGATGTTCCCGAAATCATCCCAGCCGCACGCCTCGCCGACCGTCTGGCGACCTGGGACGCCGACCGCGCCCTCATGTTCTGCGATGAGGCCGGGGATGCGCCGGGCGCGGTGGCGGCGTTGCTCCGCAGAGGCCACGCACGCTGGGCCGTCCTCGTGGGTCCCGAAGGCGGCTTCACGCCCGAGGAGCGCGACTCGATTCGCGCCCTTCCCGCCACGACACCCGTCTCGCTCGGATCGCGCGTTCTTCGCGCCGAAACTGCGGTCATCGCAGCCCTTTCGATCTGGCAATCGACACTCGGCGAGGGGGCGGGGCTTGAGGTTGGCGCAGCGTTGCCCCAATTGCGGGGCTAAGACGGGGCTGGTTCAAACGGAGCAAGGATGGCCGAGACGCTTAGCGACGACCGTCCCCTGATATTCGAGGATTTGACGGCCCATTTGGCGGCGGGAGGGAAGCCGCGTTCGGAGTTCCGCGTCGGGGCGGAACACGAGAAGTTCGTCTTCCGCCTCGGCTCGCACGAGCCGGTTCCCTATGACGGGCCCGACGGCATCCGCGCCCTGCTCGAGGGCCTGATGCGTTTTGGCTGGAGCCCGACCTGGGAGCAGGGAGCCCATGGAGGGGAGACGCTCATCGGCCTGTCCCGGGGCATGGCAAATATCAGCCTCGAGCCGGGGGGGCAGTTCGAGCTTTCCGGCGCGCCGCTGCACACGATGCACGACATCTGCGAGGAGACGGGCGAACACCTCGAGGAGGTGAAGACTGTCGCCACGGGACTCGGCCTCGGCTTCCTGGGCCTGGGCTTCACCCCGGTGTGGCGGCGGGATGAGGTCCCAGTGATGCCCAAGGGTCGCTACAACATCATGCGCCGGTACATGCCCACGGTCGGGGGCAAGGGCCTGGACATGATGTTCCGCACTTGCACCGTCCAGGCGAACCTCGATTTCGCAAACGAGGCGGACATGGTCGCCAAGTTCAGGGTGAGCCTCGCCTTGCAGCCGATCGCCACCGCCCTGTTCGCCAATTCCCCCTTCGTGGAGGGCCGTCCGAGCGGCCTGCTGAGCTCGCGCGCGGCGGTGTGGGAGGACACCGATGCGGCGCGAACGGGACTGCTGCCCTTCGTCTTCGAGCCCGGCTTCGGATTCGAGGCCTATGCACGGTATGCGCTCAAGGTGCCGATGTATTTCGTCAAGCGGGACGGCCGCTATATCGACGTCGCAGGCCGCTCCTTCGCCGACTTCATGGAAGGCCATCTTCCGGGCCTCGAAGGCGAGCGCCCCACGATCAAGGACTGGGCGGACCATCTGAGCACGATCTTCCCGGAGGTGCGCCTCAAGCAGTACCTCGAGATGAGGGGCGCCGATGCGGGGCCCGTCAGTCGGCTCTGCGCGCTCCCGGCCCTGTGGGCCGGCGTCCTCTATGATCCGCCCGCGCAGGCGGCGGCCTGGGATCTTTGCCGCGATTGGACGACCGAGGACCGCGAGCGGCTTCGTCGGGACGTCCCGCGCGTCGCGCTCAACGCCGAGGTCGCGGGACGCAAGGTGCGCGATGTCGCCCGGGACATGGTCGCCATCGCCCGCGAAGGGCTCAAGCGCCGCAACCGGCTGTCCGGCGGCATGGTCGACGAGACCGGCTATCTGGGTGAACTCGAAGACATCGCCGATAGCGGCGTGACCGCGGCCGAACGTCTGCTCGCCCTCTACCACGGGCCCTGGGAGGGCGAGGTGGCGCCGGTCTTCGAAGCGTTCGCCTACTGAGGCGAGTCTGGCGGCCGCTCGTGCGTCGAGGTTCAGGCAAATGACACGACGTTCCCTGGCCCTGCGGTCGCTCGCCGGCGTTCTGGGCCTCGCCCTGGCCGTCCTCGCCGCGACGCTTGGGCCCGCGGTCTTCCTCCCGGCGGAGGGGACGCCGGTTTTGGACAACAATCCTGGCGCGCTGTGGCGCGTCGTCCACGACGTCTGCGTCGTCGATCGACGCCTGCTCGGCCTTCCCGCCCCCTGCGTGGCCGTGCACCTCCGCGAGGGGTGGGCCGTGGTCAAGGACACGCGTGAGCCCACGCACATCCTGGTGGTTCCCACGCGCCGCGTCGCCGGGATCGAAAGCCGGTCCCTGCTCGAGCCCGGGGCGCCGAACTACTGGCGGGACGCCTGGAAGGCGCGCGGCTATTTCGAGCGCCTGCTCGGCCGGCCGGCCCCCCGCGGGACCTTCGCCATGGTGATCAACTCGCTCTACGGGCGAACCCAGGACCAGCTTCACATCCACATCGAATGCCTCCAGCCGGAGGTGGCGGAGGCCCTCAAGGAGGCCGCGCCGGACGTGGGCGCCGCATGGGCTCCCCTCGACGTCAGTCTGGCCGGCCAGCGCTACGAGGCGCGGCGGATCGATGGCGAAGACCTCGACCAGAACCCGTTCAAGCTGCTGGCCTCGGGCGATCCGGAGGCGCGCGCCAACATGGGGATCTACTCCCTGGCGGCCATTCCCGAGACCTTCGCGGCCGGCGAGCCTGGATTCATCCTCCTGGCGCGGCGAGCGAATCTCGCCCACGGCGACGCCGCGAACGGCGAACACATCCTCGACTTTCAGTGCTCCTTGCTGCGAGCTCCATCGAGGACAGTGGAGCTCCGGTAGCGCGCGTCGCCTTAGGCCGCGGGTTCGCCCGCGTTCGGCGGCCAATGGGGCGCCTGGCTCGTTCCATCGCCCGCGTCGGTATGACGCACGACCTCGCCGATGTCGGCCGAAGCGGCCGTCTCGCGCTCGTCCACGGCCTGCACCTCGACGATGTTCGGATAGAAGGCAATGCGGTCGCGGATCGCCGCCATGG
>DATHPX010000132.1:0-57816 GCA_035483335.1 Caulobacteraceae bacterium
CCAGCGCGGCCGTGACATTGGTCATCCGGTGGTTGGAATCGCGGTAGACCTGCAGTCCGATCGCCGAGAGGCCGGCCGCCATCGCTGCGCCGCAGGCTGCGTGCCGGGCGATCCGCGCCGACAGGCCCTCCTCGACCACGATGCGCGCGCACTCACGGGCGCCGTAGAGCATGGTGGTCGCTTCGGTGTGGTGATTGAGCCGGCGCTCGGACCAGTAGTCCATCAGCATGGCCAGGTCGAAGTAGTTGGACGCGATCCGCCGCCCGGCCGCGGCCGGGCTCGCGCCAAGCCCCCGCTCCACATGGCGTCGGCCCATGATGTGCTCAGCGGCCCGATCGGACAGGGTGATCGGCGCGGCGCCCGGCGGCCCGCCGAGGCACTTCTGCAGGCCGGCGGTGACGATGTCGGCGCCCCACCGGTCCACCGCCACGTCCATGCCGCCGAGTGTCGCCGTGGCGTCGACGTAGAAGAGGGCGCCGTATCGTCTGCAGAGGTCCCCTACCCCCTCCAGAGGCTGGGCCATGGTGGTGGACGTGTCGCCGTGGATGGTGGCGAACAGCTTGGGGCGGACCTCGGCGATCGCGGCCTCCAGCGCCTCAAACGACAGCACCTGGCCCCACTCGGCGGCGACCGTGGTGATCTCGGCGCCGCAGCGCTCGCCGATCTCTTCCAGGAGACTGCCGAACCGCCCGATGTTGGCCACCAGCAGGCGATCTCCCGGCTCCAGCACGGAGACCAGGGCCGCCTCGATGGCGGCGCGCGCCGTCCCGTCGATGAGGAAGGTCCAGCGGTTCTCCGTCTGAAACACCAGGCGGTAGAGCGCCATCGTCTCGTTCATGTAGGCGGTGAACTCGGGGTCGAACTGACCGAGCATCTGGGCCGACATGGCGCGCAATACGCGCGGGTGCGCGTTGACCGGACCCGGCCCCATCAGCAGGCGCGCCGGCGGATCTATGTCGGCGAAAGTCATCGGAAATCCTCGGCTAGGCGTTCGATGAAGGCGGTCAGCGCGCGGCAGGCGATGTCCGCGTCGGCGGCGGTGGCGCTTTCGGCCGGGTTGTGGCTGATCCCTCCGGCGCACCGGATGAACAGCATGGCGGTGGGCGCAAGGGCGGCCATGGTCGTGGCGTCATGACCGGCGCCGCTGACCAGGGTCACGGGCTCCACGCCGATCGACCGCACCGCCTCGGTCATGTGCGCCACCAGCCGGGGATCGCAGGGGCTGGCCGGCAGGCCCTGGGCGGTTTCGATGGTCACGTCCAGGCCACGCCGGGCGGCGATGGCGGCGACGGCCTGACGGACCTCGTCGGCGGCAGCGTCGCGCACCGGGTCCGTGGCGGCGCGGATGTCCACGCCGATCTCGGCGCCTCCGACGATCACGTTGAACGCCGAGCTGGAGGTCAGCACCCGGCCTACGGTGCCCACAAGATCGGCCGGCCCACGTGCGCAGACCGCCTCGATCGCCAGGATCGCCTCCGCCGCCGCCGCCAGGGCGTCGCGACGCAGCCGCATCGGTGTCGTGCCGGCGTGGCCAGCCGTGCCGGAGAAGCGGACGATGAGGCGCAGCTGGCCGGCGATCCCGCTCACCACACCGACCGGCCGGCCCGAAGCCTCGAGCACCGGGCCCTGTTCGATGTGCGGTTCGACATAGGCGATGACCTGCCCAGGCCTGCGCGCCGCGGACGGGACCGCGTCCGGATCGAGGCCGAACGCCGCCAGGGCCTGCCGCACCGTCGTCCCGTCGGCGTCCTTCAGCTCGAGGCATTCGGCAGGCAGGGGCGCGGTCAACGCGCGCGAGCCCATCATCGAGATGGGAAAGCGCGACCCCTCCTCGTCGCCAAAGGCGATGACCTCGATGGCGAAGGGCAACGGCGAGGCGCGCCTGGAGAGGGCCTCGGCGCACTCGATGCCGATCATCACCCCCAGGGGCCCGTCATAGCGACCGGCGTTGCGCACTGAATCGATGTGCGAGCCGATCACGAGGGTCGGGGCGTCTGGCGGTGCGTTCGAGCGGCCGACCAGATTGCCGATCGGATCGATGCGGGTGCTCAGGCCCGCCGCCTCCATCCAGCCCCTGACCGCCTCCAGGGCGTGGCGATGCGCTTCCGTGAGGAAGGGGCGCTCGAGGAAGTCGGTCGCCTCGCTATAGGGGCGTGCGCCCAGGCTGTCGCAGCGCTGGATCGCCCGCAGACCTGCATTGACTGTGGAGTCCATCGGCTGCCGCACCTGGTCTCAGGCCGCGCCGTAGAGGCTGATCGCCAGCCGATGGTGGCGCGCCCGCAGGCGGGGCAGGTCGACGCCGGCCGGCTGCCCGTCCCAGACGAGCCAGCGACCACCGACCATCACCCGGTCCGCGCGCGGCGCCCCGCACAGAACGAGCGCCGCCAGGGGATCATGGGCGCCGGAGAAACTCAGGTTGTCGTCGGCGCGGAAGAGCGCCAGGTCCGCCGCCGCGCCGGGGCGCAGATGGCCGATGTCGTCGCGCCCCAGGCACCGAGCCGACCCCTCGGTGGCCCAGCGCAGCACGTCCTGATGGGTCACGCGGTCAGCGCCATAAGTGAGCCGATTGAGGAGGAGAGCGTGGCGCACGCCCTCCATCACGTTGCCTGCGTCATTGGACGCGGAACCGTCGACACCCAGGCCGACTGGGCTTCCTGCCGCCTCGAGCTCCAGCGTACGGCACTGGCCGGAGGCGAGCACCATGTTCGAGGTGGGGCAATGGCAGACGCCGACGCCGTGTCGACCTAGCCGGGCGATCTCGGAAGGATCGAAGTGGATGCCGTGCGCCAGCCAGGACTGTTCGCCGAGCCAGCCGACGTGCTCGAGATGGTCAAGGGGACGGCGCCCGAAGGCGTGCAGGCAGAATTCGGTCTCGTCCTCAGTCTCACCCAGGTGCGTGTGGAGCCGGCAGCCACAGCGCGCGGCAAGGATCGCGCTGTCGCGCATCAGTTCCGGCTTGACCGAGAACGGCGAGCACGGGGCGAGCGCGATCTGCACGAAAGCGCCCGGCCCAGTCTCGTGGTAACGCGATATCAGTCGCTCGCAGTCGGCCAGGATGACGTCGTCCCGCTGCACCACGGACGGCGGCGGCAGGCCGCCGTCGTCGGTCGAAAGACTCATGGAGCCGCGGGTCAGGGTCACCCGCATCCCGAGCCGCCGCGCGACGGCGACCTGGATATCGATGGCGTCGTCCATCCCGCTCGGAAACAGGTAGTGATGGTCAGACGTGGTCGTGACGCCCGACAGGAGGAGCTCGACCAGCGCCAGTTCCGTGGCCAGCTCCAGCGCTTCCGGCGTGATCCGAGCCCAGATCGGGTACAGGGCCTGTAACCATCCAAAGAGCGACTGGTTGATCGCGTCCGGATGGGCGCGCGTCATGTTCTGATAGAAGTGGTGGTGAGTGTTCACCAGTCCCGGCAAGACCACGAAGGCGCTTGCGTCGACCGTCTCCTCAAAGGGACCGGTGGGCGTCGCCCCCGCCGGGACGGCCTCGACGATCACGCTGCCGTCGATGACCAGGCCGCCCTCGCATCCGTTTCCGAAGATAGCGAGGGGATTCTTCAGCCAGACGCTCATCGAGCGGCCCACCCGCGGCTCTTCGGGGCGGCGGAGCGACAGGATCCGTCTGGCAAAGCGATGAGGGACGCGAGCATCTGGGCTTCTTTTGCTGTTCTGGACAGTACTGTTCAGTGAGCTGCTGCAGCGAGCGGGAGAGCCAGCAGCCGTCCGAGGAGGTCCGAAGCGAGAGGGCGGTCGGTCTCGAGCACGACGCGCGTTCGGACGCCCGGGTGGTCGATCGCCCCCTGGCGCTGTCCGCGCAGATCGCAAATCGTCTGGCCGCGTCCCGGGCCGCACGTCGCATCCACCACGATGGGCACAGCGGGGGCGCGCACAGCCTTGATCCCGCCGACCGCGATCGCCGCGGCAAGAGGGTCGTGCAGCGCGCTGCAACGGCGACCGTAGAGGGGCAGGTAGAAATCGAAATAGATGTCCAGCATCGCCCCGAGCGCGCGCGGCAGGGCGGCCGGCGCATTCAGCAGCGCCTGGCGGTCGGCTTCCTCGAGGATGTTCTCGAGGGTGACGTCCAGCGGGACCAGCGTCAGATCCCAGGGCGCCGCGAACAGCCTGGCGGCGGCCTCGGGGTCATTGCCGATATTGGCCTCCGCTACAGGGGAGAGGTTACCCGGCGCGAGGGCTGCGCCTCCCATCGCCGTAATCTCCGAGATCAGCCCAGGAAGCTCGGGGTCCAGCTCGAGCGCGGCCGCGATATTGGTGGTCGGGCCGACGGTGACGATCCGGAGCCTCCCCGCATGCTGACGCGCCAGCCGCACCAGCAGTTGGGACGCGTCCTCGGCGACGGCCGACCGGGGAGAGACGGGGAGCTGGATGTCGCCTACGCCGTTGCGCCCGTGAATGTGGGGGACACCCCCGTCGAAGGTCCCGACGAGGGGATGGTGCGCGCCGACGGCCACGGGGATGTCGTCGCGACCGGCCAGGGACAGCAGGTCCAGGGTGTTCCGCGCGGCCTGGGCTGCGCTGACATTGCCGCTGACGGTCCCGACGCCGACGAGATCGATCTCCGGCGAGGCGAGCAGATAGCCGAGCGCCAGCGAGTCATCGATGCCGGTGTCGCAGTCGAGATATACCGGCGTGCGGGGGACGTAGGGGGTCATGTAGACGCCTTCGGCTGCGTGTGAGTCGATCGGCCGAAGGCCTTGGTGAGGTTCATTCGGGCTGTTCCGGACGCGGTCTGATGAAGGCGCTGGCCAGCAGCGCCAGCGCCGTCACGCCGGCGGATATCCAGAGGGCGTCCGTGTAGCCCGTGAGCGACTTCGCCCCCGCGAAGGGCGCGACCAAGCCTATGCCCAGGCCCGCGCCGATGCCGAACGCCGCGCCGTTGAGACCGGGAAGCGCGGCGGGAGCTTCGCTCGGAGAGAGCAGGACGCCGAGCCCGTTCAGGGCCGTCAGGGCCAGGCCGTTGTAGGTGAGGCCCAGCAAGGCGACGGAGATGAGTACGACCGGCAGGCTTCTGGGCGCGCTTGCGATCAGGACGAGCAGCAGGACGCTGAGGAGCAGCCCGATCCGCAACATCCGAATCCAGCCGCGCCTGGCGGCGAGCCAACCGGCCACGGGCGCCGACACCACCCCTACGATCGCGGTCGGCGAAAGGAACATGAGCGCGGCCGTGGCGGCGCCCAAACCGTAGCCGACGGCGCGGTCCTGGCTGAGCAGGACGACCGTGAAATTGATGACCGCAAAAACCCCCGAGAGGGTGAGTACGGTCGTGGCGAGCACCGGCCATACCTGTCGCGAGCGCAGGTGATGGGTCGCGATCAGCGGCGACGCCTGAGCCCGCTCGATCATCGTGAAGGCCGCAAAGGCCGCCGCGGCGCCGAGCAATGCGCCAAGCGCGGCCGGGCTCGCCCAGCCGCGCGTCGATCCCTCGGAAACGAAAAGGTTGAGGGCCACCAAGGCGATCGAGAGTATCGCCGCGCCCCGCCAGTCCATCTTTCCTGCGCTGGGCGGCCGAACTGACTTCGGCACGACCGCCGCGACCGTGGCCAGGGCCAGCAATGCTATGCCAAGGATGGCCACGAACACCGATCGGAAACCGAGGTGCTCTCCCAGCAGGCCGCCGACATAGCCGTCGACGCCGCCGGCTCCGCCATTGACGGCGGTGATCGCCCCGAGCGCCAGGCCGAAGATCTCGGCGCGCAGGGATTCGCGCAGGATCATGTAGGCGAGCGGATAGGCCGCGCTGGACGCCCCCTGCAGGATGCGTCCCACCAGCAACATCGGCAGGTTGGTTGCGAAGACGCAGACAAGCGTCCCGGCGCTCAGGGCGACCATGACGGCGATCAGCGCCAGACGGCGACCGACGAAGTCGCTCCATCGGGCGAGCACCACCCCGGCGATGGCTCCGGCGAGAAAGAAAAGCGAAGAAACCTCGGACACACGCGCGATGCTGGTTCGCATCGCTGTGGCGATCTGGGGCAGCACAGGCGTCACCATGGTCGCGTTGACCTGATACGAGAGCGCCCCGAGGGCCAGCGCCGCGACCAGGGCGAGAGCCCGCCCGCCGCCAAGGCCCGAGGGGGCCGGCGGGTCATCTCGAGCGGGGTTTCGGGCTGCGACCCTGGCGATCATCCGGCCGCGCCGCCACGAGCCCGTGGCGCTGAGCCGCGGCGGCGGGACACCCAGCGGTCACGCTTCACGGGGGCGCCTTCATGCGCCGCCAGGCTCGTTCCAGTCATGGTCGGAGCGATAATCGGCCGGGCGCTAACTTCCATAGCCAAATAGCGCGCCCTCTGTTCGCAAAATGAGGGCACAGACGGGCGCCTTCCGGCGAGGCGGGACGGGTCCGCCGGTGGAAACCGCGTCAAAACAAGACCCTAGAGCGATGCGACTCCGGTCGGCGCCAGGGCCGTGGAAAGGTGTTGCAACAGGATGGACGCCGGCACCGAGAGCGTTCGTCCGCTAGCCGTGACAAGGGCGAGGACGGATACGGGCGGCGTGTTTTCCGAAAACGGGATGAAGTGGAGCTCGCCGCTGTTGATCTCATCGAACGCATCGAGCGTGGCGACGATTCCGACGCCCATATCGTTCTTGACGGCCGTCTTGATGATGTTGACCCCGCTGGCCGCGATCACGTAGCTCGGGTTGCCGCCGACCGAGCGCGCCCACGCCTTGTTGAGCACCTGGCGCAGCGAGATGCTCTCGTCGGGGATGATCAGCGGATAGCTGGCGCATTCCGCCAGGGAGATTTGCTCGCGTCCCGCCAGCGGGTGGTCCGGGCGGACGAGGGCGCCCAGCTGATAGACCACTGCGCGCTCCAATCTCAGCGCGTGGCTCTCGGGCGGGTCGAAGGTCAGGCCGACGTCGTGGTCCCCGCTGAGCAGCAGCTGCATCACGGTCTGAGAGCTGGCGACCTGGACGCGAAACGCGATGGCGGGATACCTGGCGTGGATCGGGGCCAGGTTCTTCATCAGAAGTTCCGCGGCGCCTTCCACCAGAGCGATTCCGACCTCGCCCCGACGCAGGCCCTGGAGGTTGTCGATCTGCGATCTCGCTTTGCCGAAGTCGCGGCGAAAGCGGCGAACGGCTTCCAGAAGGATCTCCCCGGCGGCCGTCAGCCGAAGCCCCTGTGGCATACGCTCGAACAGCGGCAGGCCCAGATGTTGCTCCAGCTGGATGATCTGCCGGTCCACCGCGGAGGGCGCGATGTTGAGGTGTTCCGAGGCGCGGCGGATCGATCCACGCCTCGCCACCTCATCGAAATAGATCGCCGCGCGGCCGAAAATCATCTCTTCACCAGAACTGACCCGTTCTCTTTTTTCGATCACGAGGCCCGAGATTTGGATATGGAATCACTCATGCCCCTTCCGTAGCTGCTCGACAAGCGACAGCTTGCGAACGGACGGATCGATTGATGGGGTTTGAGAACGGGTTTGCGACCAGGGCGGCGCATGGGGCGAGCCTGCTGGTGTTGGCAGCCACTTTGACAGTCGCCGGCACGGCGTCGGCGCAGACGCAGGCTGCCGCGACAGCGGCGCAAACTCAGGCCCCGGCGCCCGCGGCGCAGACGCCGGCTGCTACGCCCCCTGCGGCGCAGACGCAGGCCGGCGCGCCCACGGGACAGACTCAGGACGCCGCGCCCGCGGCCCTCGAGGAGATCGTGGTCACGGCCGAACACGTGACGGAAAACGCCCAGACCACGCCGATCACCATGTCGGTCTACTCTAACAAGTCGCTGAAAGCGCTTGACGTCACCAGCATCAACTCCCTGTCGACGATCGCGCCTGACCTCAACTTCTCCGTGGCGGAGGGTGAACCGGTGCTGACGGTTCGCGGCATTTCCAGCCGTGACGTGACCGAGAATGGCGACCCGGCGGTCACGGTGGACACCGACGGGTTCTATCTGAACCGATCCTACGCGCTCGATGCGACCCTATACGACCTGGACCGCGTCGAGCTCCTGCGCGGACCGCAGGGCACGCTGAACGGACGAAACTCCGTCGGCGGCTCGCTCAACGTCGTGACAGCCAAGCCCACCGACCAGTTCGGCGCATACACCAGCCTGGAATATGGCTCCTACAACGAGCTGAATTTCCAGGGCATGGTGAATATCCCCATCAGCGACAAGGTCCAGGTCAGGGCGGCGTTCCTTTCGGAAAACCATGACGGCTACCGAAACAACGCGCCCGGACCAAACGCCGATGACGCCGACAACAAATCAGGACGCGTGGAGGTGGCCTTCGAGCCGACTAACAACTTCCATGGCTTGCTTACGTTCCAGCACACATCGGAGGGCGGCGCCGGAGACGCTGTGGAAAATATCCCATTCGAGTATACGTCGACGGGGGCGCTCAATCACAACATGCCGGCGGGGGTCAATGCGTCGACCTTTCCAAATTATACGCCTGAATCTCTGAATCTTTCGGAAAATACCTTCCGCTATAACTTCGTCTACGATCTGGATAAGGTGGAGTTCACCTTCCTGGGTGGTTACGACCAGATGCAATGGCATCACGCCACCGACCAGTCGAACCCGTGGAGCGATCCATCCGTCTATCAATTCCAACAGAATGAATACCCGGACACGGTCAACGCGGAGTTCCGGGTCGCCTCGCGAGGTGATGGGCGACTGCAGTGGCAGGCGGGCGTATTCTTCTTCGCCGAGGACTCGCATCTTCACAGCCAGGACGCCGCGCCGCTTTCCAGCGGCGGCTACAACGACTATTTCGGTTTCGTATATTCAACGAGAAGCCGCTCCGAAGCTGCGTACCTTCAGGCTTCGTACCAGATCACCGACAAGCTCAAGTTGACCGGAGGTGTTCGCTATACCCATGACTCCAAAGAGGAGAGTGGGTATTATGGCGATCTGAGCACTAACGTGATCTATGCAAACCAGACGGGGTCCGAGTCGTCCTCGCAACCCACCTACCACGTTGGACTGGACTATCAGCTGACCCGGGCGAATATGCTGTATGCAAAGTTCGACACCGGGTACAAGGCAGGCGGATTCAATTTCGGGGCCGGGGACTACGCACCCGAAACCGTCAAGGCCTTCGAGATTGGATCGAAGAACAGATTCCTCGACAACAGTCTTGAAGTGAACCTCTCTGCGTTCTACGACGACTACACCAACCAGCAGGTCAGCACGTATCTCTATCTGGAGCCCGGACTTCCGTCGGCGCTCACGGAGAACGCCGGCTCCAGCACGATCTACGGTGTGGAAAGCCAGGTCGTGTACAACATTCCGCTGATCGGCAGATTAGATGCCAGCGTAGATTACCTGCACGCGCGGTATAACTACTTCCTTTCGGTCGCCGATCCGAGCGACCCGTCGGTGAGCGGCAATGTGCAGCTCGCGGGCAACACGCCGCCACAGTCGCCGACGTGGACCTTCGAGGTTGGTCTCGAACATACGTGGGAAGTGTTCAACGGAAGCGTGACGGGACGCATACAGACAAAAGCGGAAACCGCTTCCAACTTCTCCTTCTATGATTACGCCGACACCGAGCAGAAGGGGTACACGATGTCGGATGCGTATGTGAGTTATGCGCCTGGTGGTGGGCATTGGAAGCTCACCATCTTTGCCAAGAATCTCGAGAATTCCGCAGTGTTTTCGAACGCCGAAGAAAATCTATACGCAAGATCGTATACCTATGGGTTCGAGCCTCCTAGAACCTATGGAACACGGATCGAATACACCTGGTGAGCATCGCTCGCCGTAGCGCCACTGTAGTCCCCCGCTTCTGAGCCTAAAACTTCCCCCATGTCCGTCATTCCGCCTGTTTCACTGAAGTTATGGGAATCTGACTTCGCCGCGTTCGCCACCGCCCTGGGCGACTCCTTCGCCCGTCACGGGTTTGCCGTGGTGGGCGACCATGGGTTGGATGCGGCGCGGGTGGACGCGGCGATGGCCGACGCCAGGGCGTTCTTCGCACTGCCTGAGCCGGTGAAGCGTAAGTATCACCTGCCGGGCGCCGCGGGCCACCGGGGCTACACCCCTTTCGCCGTCGAGACCGCCAAGGGGGCTGTCCACGCTGATCTGAAGGAGTTCTGGCATCTCGGCGGCGAGTCGCCGGACGGCCAGACCCGCGAGGGAACGGTGGGCAATGTCTGGCCCACTGAGGCGCCGAACTTCAGGCGCAGCCAGCTGTGGCTCTACGGGGCGCTCGAGGCCCTCGGCGAGAAATTGCTCGTCGCGATCGCCGTCTACCTGGGCCTTGACGCGGGTTATTTCGAAGGCGCCGTCGCCCGGGGCGACAACCTGCTGCGCCTGCTCCACTACCCGCCTGCCGGGTTCGACGGGCCGAGCATCCGCGCCGGGGCCCATGAGGACATCGACGCCATCACCTTACTGCTCGGGGCCGACGAGGCCGGATTGCAAATTCTCGACAAGGGAGGGGCCTGGCTGCCGATCGATCCACCGCCAGGCGCCATCGTGGTGAATGTCGGCGACATGCTGGCCCGACTGACCAACGACGTGTTGCCGTCCACCACCCACCGGGTGGTCAACCCCCCGCCCGAGCGGCGCGGGGTTGCGCGCTATTCGACTCCATTCTTCCTGCAGTTCCGGCCCGACTTCCTGATCGAGACCCTACCGGGATGTGTCCGCGCCGACCGCCCGAATCGCTATCCCACCCCCATTACCGCTCAAGACTTCCTTGCCCAGCGGCTCAGGGAGATCGGGCTCGCCTGAGTAGCAGGACCGCGTCGGTTTTGCCCTCGATTCAAAAGATGCAGAGTTGATTCAGCGTTTGCATCTGTTCCGTGCAAACGCATCAGGCTTTGGCGGGCTGATCAACCCTCCGCCGCGTCCTCCTCCTCTTCCTCCTCCGCCGGCCCCGGCTCGAAGACCATCAGGTCCCCCGGCTGACAGTTGAGCTCGCGGCACAGCGCGGCCAGGGTGGAGAAGCGCATCGCCCGCGCCTTGCCGGTCTTGAGGATCGAGAGATTGGCGATGGTCACGCCGACCCGATCGGCCAGCTCGGTCAATGACATGCGCCGCTCGAGAAGAAGGCGGTCGAGACGCACCCGGATCGGCATCAGATGGTCAGTTCCGCCTCGCCCCGCAGGCGAGCGCCCTCACGGAACACCTCGGCGAGGACCACGATCACGAGCACGGCGAACCAAGTTGTCAGGCTGACGCCGCCGGACATCCGGAAGTGATGGATGTCGTGGGCCGCCAAGCGGAGCAGGGGATTGACCACGTACCGCCCCAACTCCAGGCCCGCGAGAGCGCCGGCGATGATCTGCAGGCGACGCACATTGGACGGGTGGAAGGGATCGCCTGCTACCAGGGTCTCGGAAATGCGCCGCAGGCGGCCGACGATGATGATCGCGCCGGCGAAATAGACGATCACCGCCAGCAGTACGGCGGCAAGCAGGGGGCCAAGCCACGCCCCTTCGATGTGAATGTCGCCCACCACGATCCGCGCGTCCGATAGCTCGGGCCTTATGCTCAGCAGCAGAGCGATGACGATGCCCGCGGACGCGACGATCGCCGCCGCCCACAGGGCGAAATGGATTACGTCCAGGATGACCTTCAGCAGGCTCGACACCGAGCCTGGCCCTAGAGCGCGCATCATCGTCTTCCGCGGATTCCCTGCCATCGAACGGCGAACGACCGCCAGGCGGTGAGGCCTGGCGGCCGTTTCAGGATGCCTTGGCCGGGCGCTTGGGGAAAGCGTCTCAACCTTGGGCGACAAGTGCAACCGCGACTGCGGACAGCCCGCCGAGGGCGATCGTGCGGAACAGGGGCAGGGCGATGCGGTCGAACACCTCGAGCAGCTTGGTGGCGAACATGGCTTCAGATCCTTTGAGATCGGGGGTGGGGAAGCGCTTTGGCTTCCCATCGGGCGCTTGGGGAATGCGTCCTAACCTTGGGCGACGAGGGCAACCGCGACTGCGGACAGCCCGCCGAGGGCGATCGTGCGGAACAGGGGCAGGGCGATCCGGTCGAATATGCCGAGCAGCTTGGTGGCGAACATGGCTTCAGATCCTTGAGATCGGGGGGGAAGCGCTTCGCCTTCCATTCCCCTCGGGAGCGGCCCGCCGCCGTCCCTTATGTGATTATCGATATGCGCATATCGTTCCTCAATCAAATTACATATCGTTTATCAATATTAAACCTCGGTAATAGATTAAGCCGCGGTAATGCGGCCGCACTGTCTTCCCCGGCCGCTTGGGGCTAGGAGGAAGGGATGCCGCTGAGCCTTGCCGCCGGAACACGACTCGTCGCCGCCACCCACAATCCCGGGAAGGCCCGCGAACTCGCCGAGCTGCTGCGAAACCGCTTCCAGGTGGTGTCCGCCGCCGATCTGAACCTTCCCGAGCCGGAGGAGCCTGAAACCACCTTCGTGGGAAATGCAGTGCTCAAGGCGCGCGCCGCGGCCGACGCTGCCGGCCTGGTCGCCATCGCCGACGATTCGGGCCTGTGCGTCGCTGGCCTGGCTGGAGCCCCGGGTGTCCACTCCGCGCGGTGGGCCGGTCCGCAGAAGGACTTCGCCCACGCCATGGCCCTGGTCGCGAAGAGACTCGAAGAGGTGGAGAGCGAGGAGCGCGCGGCGTCGTTCGCCTGCGCCCTTGCGGTCGCCTGGCCGCGCGGACCGGTTGTGGCCGTGGAGGGACGCGTCGAGGGAATGCTGAGCTTCCCTCCGCGGGGAACCCGAGGCTTCGGCTACGATCCGATCTTCATCCCGCTTGGCGGGGACGAGACGTTTGGCGAGATGGACCCGCAGGCGAAGCACGCCATCAGCCACCGCGCCCGGGCGTTCGCCGCCCTGGAGGCGGCGCTGTTTTGACGCCGTCCTTGGCGGACGGGCCCGCCCCGCTCGCCCTCTACGTCCACTGGCCGTTCTGCGCCCAGATCTGTCCGTATTGCGATTTCAACGTCGTGCGGGATCGGGGTCGCGAGGCGCTCAAGTCGAGGCTGGCAGAGGCGATCCGGCGCGATATCGAAGGCCACGCGCGGCTGACGGGACCGCGGAGCCTCGTCTCGGTATTCTTCGGGGGCGGCACCCCCTCCCTGCTCGATCCCGCCGAGGTCGCCGCCATACTGGCCAGCGCGCGAGCGGCCTGGGCGCCGAGCGCCGATCTCGAGGTGACCCTGGAGGCCAATCCGGCGGACGCCGACTTCCGCCGCCTCGAGGCGCTCGCCGCGGCGGGGGTCAACCGGCTGTCGCTCGGCGTGCAGTCGCTCGACGACGCCAATCTCAGGGTTCTGGGGCGCAACCACGATGCGGCCCTCGCGCGTCGTGCGGCGGAGTCCGCCCGGACCGTCATATCCCGGCTCTCCCTGGACATGATTTGGGGCCTTCCCGGCCAGGGAGCGTCGGAGTGGGCCCGTGACCTCGAAGCCGCCATCGCCCTGCAGCCCGAACACGTCTCCGCCTATGAGCTGACCTTCGAACCTGGAACGGCGTTCGATCGCGCCCGCGAGCGGGGACGCATGATTCCCCCCGGCGAGGACGCGAGGGCGGAACTCTACGACCTCACCGGCGCCATTCTCTCGGGGGCCGGGTTCGACGCCTATGAGGTGTCCAACCACGCGCGCGGTCCACGCGCCAGGTCGCGCCACAACCTCGTCTACTGGCGAGGCGGCGATTACGCGGGTGTCGGTCCCGGCGCGCATGGCCGCCTCACGCGAGAGGGCGCCCGCTGGGCGGCCCAGGCCCCTCGCGGAATCGACGCCTACCTGGAGACCGTTGGGCGGGAGGGTTCGAGCGCTCGCCTCGAACGCCTCGAGCCTCGCCAGGCGGCCCTCGAGCGCCTGCTCATGGGCCTGCGCACCAGCGAGGGCGTCCCGCTCGAGGACCTCGCCGCTCTGGCGATCGAAGAAGGCCAGTTCCAGGAGGTCGGCGGCCTCGCCGAGCGCCGCAACGGTCGGCTGGTCGCGACGGCGGACGGCCGCAGGGTCCTGGACGCGCTCATCGCCCGTCTGGCCTGCTGAGGCAAAGCTGACAGTCCCCTGTCGCGCTCGTTCAGCGCGAGTTCAGGGGCGCCGGAGCAATCTCCAGTCATCCTGCTGAGGCGCAAGCCGATGCGCCTCCAAAACCAAAAGGAGCTGGAAGATGAAGACCTTGAAAGCCGCGGCCGCCACGGCCGCCGCCATCGGAGCTGTCGCCGTGGCCGGCGCCGCCGCCGCCTGGCCGGTGATCGTCGCCGCGCCCGCGCCCTACATCTACGCGCCCTATCCTGTGCGCCACGTGGTCGTCGCCGCGCCCCCGTACGCCTACGCAAGTCCGGTCTGGGTCGGCGGCGTCTATTATGGCTCCCCCTACTGGTACCATGGCGTGCGGTACTTCGGCCCGCGCGGCTGGGCCGGACACGGAGGTTATTACCACCACGGGCGCTAAGCGCCTGCGCCGTGGCGTGGCGCCGACGTCTCTGGTTTCGGCGCCGTCGCCCGGCGCCGACCCGGAGTAGAAAGGCCAAGGAATCTGCCATGACTGCAAAGATCGCGCCGGCCCTTGCCGGCGGCCTGGCGGTCGCGGCGATCGCAACGACCGCCCTCGCCTCTTCCGCCTACTGTCCGCCGTGCAACCACCGGCATGTCGTCCACCACCACCACCACTACGCGGTGCGCGGGCCCTATCCCACCTACGCCGCCTATGCCGGACCATCGTGGAGCTATCCCGTCTATGCCGCCCCACCGGTCTACGGCCCTGCTTATTACGGCTATCCGGGCTGGGGCGTTTATTACGGCGGGCCCTACTGGTACGGAGGGTACTACGGGGGGCCTGGCTACTGGCCCCGCGGTTATTGGGGTTGGGGCGGCTGGGGCCGGGGCTACCACGGATACGGCCGCCGCTGGCGTTGACGAGGTGAGATGAAGGTGATCGTCGCGGCCGCCCCGGCGCTCGCAAGCACCGCGTCGGCTGCGTCCGCCAAATCCGCGTGCCACCTCAACGCCCGCGACGCCGCCAGCGCCGGCCAGGGCCGCGCGCAGCGCTGGATGGACCCCTTGAACACCCCGTGCGGGCCGCCGGCCGTTGCGGCGGTGTGACCGTCGAGCCATGACGCGGCTGCGCGGACGCTCGCTCCGAGGGGCGCGAGACGGCGGCCGCCGAACGGGGAGGTGGGCCGGGGCGCTTGCAGCGCTGCTGGCGGGTGGCGGCGCGGCGGCCTTTCCCCACGCGGCCGCGGCCGGGTGCCAGGACCCCTATGTCGAGCTCCCGGTGACCATGTGGGGCACGCGGCCGATGATCTCTGCGACCATCGACGGTCATCCCATCGAGCTCGTCGTCGACACCGGCGCTACCTTCAACATCCTGACGCC
This sequence comes from Caulobacteraceae bacterium, assembly GCA_035483335.1. Lineage (GTDB taxonomy): Bacteria > Pseudomonadota > Alphaproteobacteria > Caulobacterales > Caulobacteraceae > Acaudatibacter. Next base: position 15,290 of record DATHPX010000132.1, read on the forward strand.
GGCGGCGGCCGAGGAGCTGAAGCTGCCGCTGGGCCCCGCGCCGGAAAACCTTCTGATCGCGGGCCTGGGCGGCGACATCCGGCCTTCGCTCGCGATAGCGCGCCAGTTCACCCTCGCCGAAGGGAAGCTGTCGCAACCCAATGTGGAGTTCCTCGTCGGCGGCGGCACGGCCGGCGAACGGGCCGCCGGGCTGCTGGGCCAGAGTCTCTGGGCGAGCTTCGACGACGAGTACGATCTGGCCAATGGCGTGGTCCGCATCTCCAAGCCGAAGGGCTGCGCCCACACACCCATGGCCTATTGGGATCGCACGAGGACCTATGGGGTCATGGACCTCGTGTCGTTCGCGCAGATCGGGCGGATGACCAGCGGCTATGGAGAGGTGAACGGGCAGCGGATCCGTGTCACCTTCGACAGCGGCGCGGCGACTTCTGCCCTCAGCTTCGCCGCCGCGCGCCGCGCGGGGATCGATCCCTATGGGCCGGGCTCGCAGCCGGGCGGCGGCTTCTTTGGCATCGGTAGGCGGATGGTCGAGAGCCGGATCGTGCCGGTCGACGTCCTGCAGTTGGGCGGCGAGAAGATCGAGCGCACGCGGATCCGACTTGCCGACGTCGGGTTCAGCAACTCGGACATGTTGCTGGGCGCCGACTTCTTCCTGTCGCACCGCATCTACGTCGCCAATTCGCAGAGCAAGATCTATTTCACGTACAACGGCGGGCCGGTGTTCAACCTCCGCCTGCAGCTGGCCTTGACGAATCCTCCGGCCGCCACGCCAGGTTCAGCTGCGCCGCCGCCGGGCGGGTCGGGCGCCGCCGCCCCGCAGGCCCCCGCGCCGGATGAGATCGCGGGCCGGGTCGAGCCGAAGGATGCGTCGGGCTATGGGCGGCGCGGCGCCGCCTCGCTGGGTCGGGGCGAACTTGGCAAGGCGATTGCCGACCTGACCAAGGCCCATGAGCTCGCGCCCGCCTCCCCCGCCTATCTGTACCAGCGGGGCCTCGCCTATCGGCAGAACCGCCAGCCTCTCCTTGCCATGGTCGACTTCGACGCCGCCCTGAAGCTCGATCCCGACGACGCAGACGCCTACCTGGCCCGGGCCGAGCTACGGCTGGCGGAGCGGCAGGACGAAGGGGCGACGGCAGACCTGGAAGCCGCCGACAGGACGACGTCGAAGGAGGCGGACGCGCGCCTGATCATGGCGGAACTCTACATGCGCGCCGGCGCGTTTGATCGGGCCGCCGCGGACTTCGATGCGTGGATCCACGCGCACGGAGATGATGCGCGCCTCGAACACGCCCTCGCGGGCCGCTGCCAGGCCGGGGCCATGAGCGGCGTTGACCACGAGCGCGCGATGAGCGCCTGCGACAGCGCGCTGCGACGCGCGGCCCACGATCCCGAAGCCCTGGAGGGACGCGGTCTCCTGCGACTGCGGCAGTTGGCGAACGCCAAGGCGATCGCGGACTTCGACGCGGCTCTCGCAGCGCGCCCGAAACTTCCCTGGGCCCTCTATGGTCGGGCCGTGGCCGAGCAAAGGACGGGCGCGGCGGACGCGGCGAAGGCGGATTTCGCGGCGGCAGTTTCCGTTCGGCCGAAGATCGCCGAAGAAGCAAAGGCGCGGGGCGTAGGCCCCTGAAGCCGGCAAGGAGGGGGAAATGCCGACGACGACCAACCACACCTCGATCGAGGATCTGAACCGGGCGAACCTTGGCAAGCTGCCCGGGCATCTGGGCCTGAAGATCACGGAAGTCGCAGACGGCCGTGTCGCAGGGCGGTTCGAGATACGTCAGGATCTGGTGGCCCACACCGGCTATCTGCTGGCGGGAGCGGTCCTGTCGGTGGCGGATATCCTGTGCGCCTACGGCGTCTCCACGGCGTGGCCGGAGGGCGCCAATGGCTTCACCACCGTCGAGGTGAAGTGCAATTTCACCGGGACACTACGCGAAGGCGCGGCGGTCTGTGTGGCGCAACTGCTGCACGGGGGGCGCACCACTCAGATCTGGGACGCCACGGTGACGGACGAGGCCAGCGGTAAACTGATGGCCGCGTTCCGCTGCACCCAGATTATCCTCTATCCCAGGCCATGAGCGGGTCGGAGGCGTCATGCATCCCGAACACGCGAGACTTCTGGCGGAGATCCGGGCCTTAGCCCCCCAGCCGAGAGAGGGACCGCCGCTGCGGGACTCTTACGGGGGCAGCGGTCATCCCTTCTATTTGGTCGGCGCGCCGGAGCGGCGGGCGATCGCCAGGGCCTGGGTCGCGGGTCGCCGCGGCCAGGACCCGGCTGGAACCTTAGCCGTGATCGACAGCCTCTTCGCCGGAGACTCGCACGAGGAGAAAACCCTCCCCGGCTTCATCCTCGCTCTCGACCGCGCGGCGCGCCGCCAGCTCCGGCCCTCGGATCTTGACAGGTGGCTGGGCGAACTGAACGGCTGGGCGGAGATCGACTGCCTCTGCCAGAGCGTCTTCACGGCGGAAGACATGGCTGCAGACTGGCCGGCGTGGAAGGCGCTCATCGAGCGACTCGCCGCAGATCGGAACATTAACAAGCGCCGGGCGGCCCTGGTCCTGCTGAACGCACCGGTGCGCGGCTCGGACGATCCGTGCTTTGGCGAGGTGGCCCTGCAGGTGATCGACACGCTGAAAGCCGAACGGGACATCCTCATCACCAAGGCGGTGTCCTGGCTGCTGCGGACGATGACCAGCCGCCACCGGGCAGCCGTCGAGAATTACCTTGTGCGCGAGAACGAACGGTTGCCCAGGATCGCGGTGCGGGAAACGCGCATCAAGCTCGCTACGGGAACCAAGTCCGGGCGAAGGCGCCGCCACGATGAAGGAGCATGAATGGTATCGACTCTAGCCCGTGAAGATCGAGATATTCGCCAGACCTACCTCTACTTCGGTGCAATGACGTTCTTGCTCTACTTGGCAACACCAGGGGGCTATCTCGTCGATATTTCCACCTCATACATGCTTAAGAACCAACTGCACACGAGCGCATCAGAGGTCTCGATCTTCAGATTATTGACAGCTGTCCCGACTTATTTCGCTTTTGTCTTTGGATTTCTGCGCGATACCTGGAACCCTCTGGGCTTGAAGGACCGCGGCTATTTCCTGATCTTCGCGCCACTCACGGCTCTGGTGTTCCTGTGGATGGCGTTGTCGCCGATCAGCTACGCCGGACTGTTCGCCGGCATGTTCCTCGTGATGCTCGCCTCCCGGCTCGTAGGGGCGGCCTATGCGGGACTGATGGCGCTGACGGGGCAAGAGAAGCTCATGTCCGGCCGCCTGGCGGTGCTCTGGCAGATCGTCGCCTACGTGCCCGTGCTCGCTGGCGCGGCCGCGTCGGGCTACCTGACTGAACACGTGCGCTCCTCGACGATTTTCCTCACCCTGGCCGCGCTTACCGCCGGCATCGGGGCGATGGGTCTGTGGAAGCCGCGCGCGGTTTTCGCCGGCGCGTACGAGGCCCCTCAGGCGCGCGGCTCGTCGATCCTGGGCGACCTCAAGCGCCTCGTGAAACACCGGGCGATCTATCCGGCGGCGCTGCTGATGTTCCTGTTCTCGTTCGCGCCGGGAGCCCAGACGCCGCTGCAGTATTACCTAACCGACCACCTTCACGCATCGGACGCGGTCTACGGCGACTTCAACGCGATCTTCACAGCCTCCTTCATCCCCGTGTTCCTGCTCTACGGCTGGCTCTGCAAGCGTGTGCCTCTGGGACGGCTGCTGTTCTGGGGGATCATCATCTCAATTCCTCAGATGATCCCGATGGCCTTCATCCACACGCCGACCCAGGCCCTGATCCTGGCCGCCCCAATCGGAGCGATGGGAGGGATCGTCACCGGCGCCATCTACGACCTGGCCATGCGTTCGTGCCCGCCTGGACTGCAGGGCACGCTGATGATGCTGATCGAGGCCGCCTTCGTCCTGTCCACCCGCGGCAGCGACCTGCTCGGCTCGGTGATTTACGCCAGCAGTCCGACCTACGGCTTCACCTACTGCGTGATCGCGATCACCATCGTTTACGCCCTGATGCTGCCGGTTGTGCTGTTGATCCCCAAACACCTCCTCGCCACTGCCGACGGCGAGGCCAGCCCCGACGTGGAGGCAGACCTCCTGCGCGAACTCGCCGAGACGCCTGCGCCTGCGGCGTGATGGAAGGGCCTCTGTCGGCTACTCGCAGCAGCCCAGGGCGACGCCTTCGCGCCGGGGATCCGCGCCGCCCTGCAGCTTGCCGTCGCGCACGATCACCCCGTGCAGGCCGGAGTCCTCGACGCCGGCGCCGCCTTCCAGCGTGATCCCCTTGGCGCGGAGCGCGTCGACGACGCCGGGCGAGAACTTCTCAGGCTCGGAGATGAAGCGGTTGCCGATCGCGACTAGGTTGGGCAGGGCGACAGCGTCTTGCATCGACAGCTTCCAGTCCAGCGCCCCGACGATCCCCTTGAGGACGAAGGCCGGGATCGCGAGGCCGCCGGGGGAACCGATCGCGGCGACGAATCGGCCCTGCCGATCCAGGATGATCGTAGGCGACATCGACGAGCGGGGTCGCTTGCGGCCGGCCACGGCGTTCGCGGCCGGCGTGCCGTCGGGGTTGTCGGGATTGAAGGAGAAGTCGGTGAGCTGATTGTTGAGGAAGAAGCCGTCGACCATCCGGCCATCGCCGAAGATGCTTTCCACCGTGGTGGTCATGGCGACGACATTGCCCCAGCGGTCGACGACGACGAAGGACGAGGTGCCGCCCGGCTCGCGCGTGGCGTCCGGACCAAAGGTCGGCGCGCCGGCGGGGTGACCCGGTTGAGGCGCAGGGCCGGCCGTATCGCCGATCAGGCGGGCCCGCTCGGCCAGGTAGGTGGGATCGAGCAGGCCCGCCACCGGAACCTTCACGAACGCCGGATCGCCATTGTAGTGCAGGTCGTCGGCGTAGCTCAGCCGTTGGGCCTGGGCGAGTTCGAACCACGCTACAGGATCGGCGGGGCCGCGCGAGGCGATGTCAGTGTGCTCGAGGATGCCGAGGGCCTCGAGCGTCGGCAGACCCCCCGACGGCGGGTTCGGCGCGCAGACCATCCAGATGCGATACGGCCGACAGAGCGCCTCGCTGCGAGAGGGCTGGTAGGCGGCGAGGTCGGCCAGCGTCATGGTGCTGGGCAGTGGGTCCTGCTTAAGGCGCGCGACGATGTCGTTGGCGATCCGACCCTTCAGGATGGCGTCCGGGCCCTCAGCTCCGATCAGCCGGAGAGTCGCCGCATAGGCGGGGTTCTTCAGCCTTTCGCCCGCCCGCACCGGCTGGCCGTCGGGGCCCTTGAAATAAGCGATGACGTCTGGCGCCTTCGTCTGCGGCGCCCTGCCCACCACCATGGCCTGCATGCGGGGTCCCACCAGGAAGCCTGCTTCGGCGAGCTTCTCGCTGTCGGTGAAGAGGCTTGCCCAGGGCAGCTTCCCGCGTTCCTTGTGCGCCATGTAGAGGGCGGCGATCGCGCCTGGGACCCCGGCCGAGCGGCCCGAGAGCACGGCTTCCGGATATGACATCGGCCGCCCGTCGGGCTTGAGGAATAGATCCCTTGTCGCTCCGGCCGGTGCGAATTCGCGTCCGTCGTAGGCCGTCACCTTGCCGGTGTGCGGATCGTAGAAGACGATGAAGGCGCCGCCGCCGACGCCGGAACTCTGCGGCTCGACGAGGCCCAGGGTCGCCTGGACGGCCACCGCGGCGTCGATGGCGTTGCCGCCCCGGCGCAAGATCGCCAGTCCTGCCTCCACGGCTTGGGGGTTGGCCGCCGCGACCATGGCCTTGGGGCCCTGCAGGGGAGCGGGCGTCGGTCCGGCGTGCGCAAGTCCGGCGAAAAGAGCGCAAAGGATCAGCGACGCGAGCGGGAGGCGCAGGCTCATGGAATCCCCTTCAGCGCAGGCGCGCGCCGCGATGTCCGTAAGCTTTCCTTAGAGACCTTCGGCGCTCAGCGGAACCGAGCGCGTCGTTCGAGGCGCCGCGCCGACTCAACTCACAGGACCACGAAGCGCTCGGACGGCCAGGGATAATGGGCGTAGCCGTCCGCTCTGGGATAGATCACCGTCCGCGCCCCGGCGCAGAAGCCTCCCCACCACGAGAACGAGGAGTTGGTGAGGATCAGCGCCCGCGCGCGGACCATCAGGGCGAGATCCGACCAGGCGTCCGGCTGATCCAGTTCGACGATCGGCCGACCCAGGTCACCCAGACGCCGTCGGGCCAGGTCGACGTCATCGGAGAGCAGGACCACTTCGCGCACCGCTCCCGTCTCCGCCTCGATCCTTTCGAGGGCGTCTGCAAAGTAGCGCCCCGGCGGTGTTCGACGCGCGCGGCGGCTTCGCTCCTCCTTGTAGGTTCGATAGTGGATCACGACGTGGCCTGCGGGCGCGTGGCGGCCACGGGTCTCGAACAGGCGTCGCGTCTGGAGGCGCAACCGCTCGGCGTCGAGCATGTACGCCTCGTCCTGCCAATAGCCGCTGAAGAAGGCCCCCCTCTTGACCAGTGCGCGCAGGGTGGCCTCGTTCGTGGGTCGTCTGCGTTCGGCGACGAACCCTGGCGCCGGCAGAAAGCGCGCCGCCCTGTACGCCAGGCGCGATCCGGCCAGGGGCCGATGGGCCGGGACGAAGGCGCCCAGGCTCCGCGAGAACTCCGCCAGTTCGAAGCCTCGGCCAAAGGCGTCACGCTCGTAGGACGACAGGTCCAGCGCCACCGGCTGCCCGGTCGCGATAGCTATGGATCGGGCGAAGGCGAGGCCGAAGAGCTGGTTGCCAAGGCCGCCCTGGATCTTCACCGTCTTCACAGCGACGCCTCCGCCGGCGGGCGGACAGGAGGGGTGGTGAGACAGCCGCAGGCAAAGGCGAACAGGCAGGCAAGGGCCTCGGTGCGGAGCGGGTAGTCGACAACCGAGGCGGCCATGAGCAGGCCGGCGGCCACGCTCGACGCGCGCGCGAGGCCGCCCCCGCCGGGGCCCCAGGCGCGGACAGTCCGCATGCCGAACCAAAGCAGGAAGACGCCCAGCATCGCGAGTCCGACCACGCCGGTCTCGATCCACGCCTCCAGGTAGTCGTTGTGCGCATGATTGAGGAAGGCGGGCCCCACGAGGTCGAGGGGTTCGGCGGCGCGGAACAGGCGCTCGAAGCTTCCTACCCCTGACCCGAGCGGCATGACCTGTCGAGCCGCCTCCACGACCGCCGGCCAGGTCTGCGTCCGCGCTTCCAGCCTCGGCTGATCGACGAAACGGTCGATCAGCGGGCCTTCGGCGAAGACGGCGACGGCGACGCCGGCCGCGAGGGTGACGACGCCCAGGACCGCGAGCGTGCGTCGTGGAATCCGGCTGGCGGCCAGCACCGCCAGGGCGCCGATAGCCGCCGGAACCGCGAGGATGATCCCCGCGCGAGACCGGACGGCGCCAAGCGCGGTTATGGCGAGGACCGGGAAGAGGGCTCTGATGACGACCGCTCTGGATCGCTCCGGACGCGGGGGCGCGGCGAGCCCCGGCGCCGCCAGGGCGGCCGAGATCGGAATGAGAGCCAGGAGCCAGGCCGCCTGGTGATTGCGGTTCGCGAACAGGCCGACCATCGAGCCCGTATTGGTCGTGGCGTAGGGATAGGCCCACCCGCCGTCCGGTTGAGACAGCTGGACCAGGCCCAGGACGAGCCCGATCGCCCCCGTAGCCAGCCAGAGAATCGCCAGGGTGCGGCGACCACGTATCGTCAACTGCGAAGTAGCGAGGAATACGGCCGCCGGGGCGACGAGAGCGAGGGCGCAACCCAGGGTGGCTGCCGGGTACAAACTTAGAGGCGCCCAACCGGGCGTAGTCCCCAGAGCGGCCAACGCATCCCACCGCGCAGGGCCGCCGGCGAGTTGTCGCCATACGCCTGACGGCAGTGGGACGAGCTGCAGGAGCGGCGTGACGGCGATCAGGACAAGGATGCCGACGCCCCAGTCGGGTCGAGGCGCCCGCGCCCCCGACAGAATGGCCGCGGCCAGAACAGGAAGCGCGCAGAGCTCGACCAGGGCGAGGCGAAGCGGAGCTCCCGCGCTCGCGCCGCCCAAACCGACAGCCACCAGGCACAGGAGAGACGATCCGGCGAGCAGCGGCCCCTCCGGGCCGTTGTCGGCCAATCTCCTTTCAGACATCCCCACACCCGTCCTGATCGCGGGCAAGCGCTTATCAGCCACCTTGCGGGAGCCAAAGGGGACGGCGCGCCGCATGGTCCGAAACGGAACCTTCGCCTTGAACGCTGCGTTGGACGGCGCGATGGGGAGCGTTGGCTGTCAGCGTCGAATGCCCCCGAGGAGGCGTCATGCGTAGGTCGTTGCGGATCGCCGGGATCGTTGGCCTCGTCCTGCTCCTGGCCGCGTGCGCCGCCGGCAGTCCCGACGCCCGCCAGGCGGCGGGAGGCGGACCGCTCACCCTCCTCGTCCTGGGGTTCTGGCATGGGTTGATCGCCCCGGTGACGCTGATCATCGAGGTGATCCAGAGGTTCTTCCCGGGCGTGCTGCCTATCCCGCAGGCGTGGCACATGTACGAGACAAGCGCCGCCAGCCTGCCGTACGACGTGGGCTTCTATTTCGGTCTCGCGGGCGGCCCGACCTTCGCCTACTCCCGCTGGCGCTGAGGTTGAGAGCTCAGGCTGCGGTCGCTGCGACGTCCGTCGTGACCTCGCGCACGGGGACGCGGCGTCGTTCGAGGATCATGGGCAGACCGTGCTGGAACTGCAGGGTGATGTTGGCCTTGGGCGCGACGTCGGCGTCCGGCGCCAGGCGCGCCGTATAGCGCTGGGCCAGGGCGGCGAGAGCCAGGATCGACTCATTGATCGCCAGCACCTGGCCGATGCAGACGCGCGGACCACCGCCGAAGGGCAGATAGGCGAAGCGCGGACGATCCGCTGAACGCTCTGGCGAGAATCGATCCGGATCGAAGGTCTCGGGGTCCGGCCATAGCTGTTCGTGCCGGTGCACGACCCACGGGAGGACGTTCACTGATGTCCCCTTGCGGATCTTGACGCCGCACAACTCGTCGTCTGCAACCGCGCTGCGTGTCGAGAGGCCCGGCGCGGCGGGGTAGAGCCGCATGGATTCCTCGACGACGCGCCGCGTGAAGGGCAGGCGCGTCAAGTCGCCAGGCTCGGGGGCGCGGGCGCCCAATTCCGCGTCGAGTTCCGCTTGCAGGCGCGCGAGTTGCTCGGGGCTCTGTGAGAGCAGGTACCAGGTCCACGAGAGCGTGCCAGCGGTGGTCTCATGGCCGGCGATGTAGATCGTGACGATCTCGTCGCGAATCTCCTTGGCGCTCAATCGCCCGCCGGTCTCGGCGTCGCGGGCCGCCATGAGCCGATCGATAAGGTCAGCCGGCCCATCGTGGGCGCGCCCTTCGCGCTGTGCGAGCAGCGCCTCGATGGCCGCATCAAGAGGACGGGACGCTTCAGCAAGCTCCTTCGTGCGCCGCTTCATCCGCCAGGCGCTGATCACGGGCAGCATGTCCAGGATGTTGGCGGACGCCGAGGCCGCCGCTCCGCGCGTGAGCACGTCACGCACAAGGGCCCCCATCTCGCCGCTGTCGGCCGAGAAGACCGTGCGCGATATGACTTCCAGGGTGAGGGCCGTCATCTCCTGGGACATGTCGATCGGCGCCTCGTCGGGAAGCGCGTCCCAGCGGGTGAGGAATGTCTGGATCGTGGCCGCCATCGCGGGCCCGTAGGACGCGACGCTGCGGGGGTCGAAGGCCGGCGCCATGATCCGCCGGTGCCTGCGCCAATCCTCGCCTTCGAGGCCCAGCAGGCCCCCGCCGAAGATGGCGGCGAAGAATTGGATATCCATCTTCGCCTTGGGATAGTTGGCGGACTGCTCCACGAGCACGCGGCGCACGGCTGCCGGATCGCTGACCACCGCCCAGCGCCCGAAGATGCTGCGGCCCACGAACACCGGCTCCCTGTAGGCCCGGTCCGGGATCGCGCCGAAGAACCCCTCCTGCCGGCGAGACCGTTCTCGCTTCGAACGGCGGCGCATCGCCTCCATGCTGCCGGCGAGAGGCGGGGGTTCATGCGTCTCCAGGCCGTGGTCGGACATGGTCAGACACCCTTGCGCTCGAGCCGCTCGAGGCGACTCTTCAGAGAAATTGGTCAGACGCCACTTCAGACCTGAGAAATATCAACTTCCACTTCAACAAAGTCAATCTCTCGCGTTACGAGCAGAGCCGCGGGCGCCACAGCGGCCGCCTCCCGAGCGTCAAGGGCCTGGCGGATCTCGTGCTGGCGCCTCGCGTCCATTCGCCAGCCGACCACGCAGGCGCCGCCGAGCATCACGAAGATGATGGGGCCAGCGATGAAGGCCCAGGTCAGGCGCACGATGGCCTCTGGCGTGTTGGAGGCGCCCTCCGCAGCGTTGAATCCGAGCAGGGCCAGCAAGGGAAAGCTGAGGCCGATCGACAGGGCCCCGGCGATCTTCGCCGCCAGTCCGTTCAGGGCGTAGACGAGGCTGATCCGCTCCTTGCCCTGCTCCAGGCGGACCTCGTCGCCGACGTCCGCGAGCATGGCCTGGATCATCAAACCAAAGCTCGACGCCATCGCGCCGCACCAGCACATGGTGATCACGCCCAGAGGCATGTTCCCCTTAAGCGGGATGAGCACAGAGAACAGCCCGAGCGAATAGGCCGTGGTGGACACCATCAGGGTGCGGTGTTTGCCGATCCGCTTGGCGAGGTTGGCCGCGCCAAGCGCCCCGGGGACGCCCGCCAGGATGTAGATGGCGAGCAGAAGGGAAGCCTGCTGGACGCTGTAGCCGCGCGCCTGGGTAAAGAAGAAGATGTAGAGACCGCTCATCCAGCCGGGACCCAGGGTGAGAGAGGTCTGGGCGAGGAACAGGCGGAGGAGATCGGGCTTGGAGAGCACAGCCCAGACTTCCTTCCAGTCCACCTTGTGACTTGCGACGATGTCCCGCGCCACGCGCTCTGGGGTGAAGATCGAAGTGATCGCGATGGCGACCGGTGTGAGCGCGGCCATCGCCCAGCCCATGGCCTGCACGCTGGCTGCGTCGTTAGCGTGGAACCCCTGCCCCAGGACCGGGATAAGAATTATCGCCACCGCGCCAAATACGCCGACGGCGGTCTGAACGCCGAACAGGCGCGAGCGCTCATGATAGAGCGTCGCCAGGGTCGCGCCCCACGCACTGCTGCTGAGATTGACGATCGACATCGCCAGATAGAGCACGAGGAGCCAGACGGTCAGGAATCCCCAGCCGAACCCATGGGGCGCCATGTAGAGCTTGTAGAGCGACACGCTGAGGAGCGGCGCGCCAAGCATGAGCCAGAAGCGGTAGCGACCCACCGGCGTATGGGTGCGATCCATCAGCATCGCCAGGCCCACGTCCACGGGGATGTCGAACAGGCGGACGCCCATCCAGACGCCGCCGACAACCGCCATCGGCACGGCCAGATGTCCGGCGAAGTAGGGAGGGAGATAGACGAAGACCGCGACGCCGAGCGCCGCTATGGGCAGGTTCGCTGCAGAGAAGGCAAGTATGGTGGCCAGTGACAGCCGCCCGCTCGGCGTCCCGCGCCCGACCTGCATCACTCTACTCCCCTTGGGCGCGCCCGAAATCGCACTCTCGGCGCCGGGGGTTCAATTGCAAGTTAACGAACGGAAAGGGGGGTCGCTATTCGGGATTCACCCCGGCGTTGGGGCAGAAGCGCGCGCCCGGTGACCCGTTCGAGTACGTTCGCAGGGGCCGCGGCAGCCGCCGCCATGGCCTCGAGCGGGAGATAGAAGGTCTGCTCCAGGGCGAAGCGGCCCGCGATCGCGGCGTGCACGACGCTGTCGGTGTAGACGATCCAGGCGGCGCCCGGCTCAAAGGCGACCTCCCGCGCCGGCGCCTGCGCCTGATAGGCCTCGTCCAGCTTGGCCCTGTCATGCATCTGCAGCATCAGCTGGTCGTAGTCGGTGCGCCGTGAGCGCGTGACGCCAACGGCGTTCAGGAGCCACGCCTCGCCCGGCGCCAGGGCCCGGGCCGAGGGGGCAAAGCGCCTGGCGTGCGATTCGAAGTCCTCCCCCACGCGCCAGACCCGCGGTTCGCCGCTCGGATTGACGTTGACGAACACCCGCAGGATCCGCCGGCCCTGGGTCGGCTGGGACGCGAAGGCGTCGACGTGGAGTCGCCGGTCGTCCTTGCGCGGACTTATCGCCCCCTCGGCTACGTCCCGGGTCCTGAGACTGGTGCGCCCTGTCTCGATCCACGGACGATATCGCGGCGCCAGGTCGCACAAGGTGTCGCGGGCCCAGCCGCGGTAGCGCGCCATGAGGGCGTGAAGACGATCCAGCGCTGGATCGCCTTCAGCGGCGCCTCGGACCCCGCCGGGGCCCAGGCTGATATTCTTGGCGCGCTCGCTCCCATGGCTTGGGTCGAGGAGGTCCGCCTCGGCCGGGGTCAGGGAAAAGGCGCGCCCTTCCAGGACGATAAGACCTTCGGTCTCCAGCCTGGCGGCGAAGGAGTCGTCGAGGTCCGTCTGACGGGCATGTGGAACGGAAGTATTGGCGCGCATCGTCCCTGACGCATACACCCCGGCAGACCTGCTGTGGATCGAAAGGCGACCGATGACTGATGCGAAGACCGCCGACCCCCCTGCCGACACGCATGTCGTGCATGAGGTCGTTGGCCCCGCCTTCAGTCCCGTGGAAGCGGCATCGGCCACCGCCGTCGGGGTCAACTCCCTGCTCGTGCTAGGTGTCCTGCCAGCCCTGCTCGGCGCTCTGGCTGACGAGCACCGGTTGACGGAGAGCCAGATCGGCCTGTCGGCGATGCTCGAGCTGCTCGCCATGGGGATCTCGACCGGCCTGTGCGGCCTGGCGCAACGGCCGGGCCGCCTTCGGCTGATCGCACTGGCCGCCTCCGTGGGACTGGCGGGGGTGGACCTCGCCGGAATCGGCGCGCACGGCGCCCTCCTGCTGGCCCTTCGTGGCGCCGCCGGCGCCATTGAGGGCGTCCTCTTATGGATCACCATCGGCTTCATCGTGCGCACGCAGACGCCCGAGCGCTGGGGCGGAGTCTTCTTCACTGCCCAGACAGCAGCTCAGCTCGTCTTGGCGTTGCTTCTCTCTGTTCTCGTCTTCCCTCGCTACGGCGCTGACGGCGCGTTTGTCGCTCTCGCCCTGGCGAGCATCGCCGGCGTAATTCCCGCGCTCACCACCCCTCGAGCCTACCCGCCCCTGCCGATCCGGCCAGGCGAGCACGGCGCCCCGCCACCTCGGGGGTGGGTGGCGCTGGCCGCCACGGTGATCTTCGTCGCCGGGGGCGGGGCGGTCGGCGTATACCTTCAACCGCTGGCGCACGCTGCCGGCCTCAGCGCTGGCGTTGCACGCACCGCGCTCTGGACGTCCCTGGTCGGGCAGGTGGCCGGGGGAGCCCTGGCGACGGCAATGGCCGGCCGGGTCCGCTACCTCGTGGTGTTCGTCGTGGGCTCGGCCCTGACGCTCGTGGTCTGGACGTTCCTTGGCCTCGACGTTCCCGCGTGGCTGTTCGTCGCCACCAACGTCGTCTCGGGCGTGGTGAGCCTGGTGCTGGCTCCCTTCATCGCGCCAATGACCATCGCCGCGGACCCGACGCGCCGGGCCGCTGTCCAGACCGGCGCCGCGCAGTTGCTCGGAGGCGCGCTCGGACCCCTGCTGTCATCGCTGATCATCGGCGATGGGCCGGTCCGCGGCGTACTCTGGCTCGGCGCCGCCCTGCTGCTCACAGGCCTTGCGGGCATCGTCGCGCTTCGCCTGACGGACCGAGGCGAAGCCCGCTGACGCCTACCAGTTTGGGATGTACTGGGGCGGGATCGCCTTCACCTCCTCGGGAGTCAGCTTGACCATCGACGTCGCGACTAGGCCCTCCACGATGTTCGGCGGAACGCTGACGTCCAGTTGGAGGTCGCGAGCCGCGCAGATGCTCGACTGGGTCGAGGTTCTGAAGATCACCCGCGCCAACGGATCGCGGAGCAGGCGATAATCGTCGTCGAGCGTAACCTTGTAGACCTGCTTGAAGTTCACCCCGAGATAGAGCGTGTGGTCGTTGGGCCAGGTCGTGCCCTGCCACTGGCGAATGAAGAAGCATGGGGCGTTGTCAGGACCCCTTGTATTGTCACGGGGGGGGCCGGCGACCGCGGCGCCGGCGGCAGTCAGGAGGGCGAGGCTCAGAAGCGTCGCGGGAACGGGTCTCATGGCGTGATCTCGCAGATACCGGTTGTCCCTTCGATAAGGGATGTGGGGTGCGACCGGTATTGCGTGAAGGGGCGCTCTCCTCGACGCCTCGTCGAGAAGAGCGGAGAACGATCAGTAAGGCCGGTATTTGGGCGGAATCGCCTCGACCTGCTCTGGGGTGAGCTTGACCAGCGACTTGGCGATCAGGGGCTGGGTGATCCCGTATGGCGCGTTTGAGACGGAGAGCTGGAGGTCGACCGGATTGCACACATCCGGCGGCCCGCGGGTGACCGAGATGATCCTGGCGTCGGGGTACTGGATGAGCGGAGAACTGCCGGCCAGCTGGACCTCGTAGACGTCACGGAAGTTCACGCCGAGATAGAGCGTGTGATCGTTCGGGGCTTTCCAGCCCCGCCACTGGGTTATGTAGAAGCACGGCGTGCGCTCGCGGGTCTTGCCATGGTCGGCAGGAGCATTCTGAGCGGCCACGGCGCTCGCCGCCGTGAGGGCGGCGAAGGCGACAGCTGCTGCGTAAGTCAAATTCCTCATCGTGCGGTCTCGCAGGTTGAAGCGCGGTCGTCCCTTCAGTCCAGATGTGGGTTGCGCCGGGCGCGCGGATAAGGGGCTCACCGCACGTCCACCACGGCCCGCGCCACCCAGCTGATCACGGTGATCACGACGGAGGCGAGGATGGCGGACCATAGCCCGTTCACATCGACGCCCTTGAGGAAGGCTGCGGTGAGCCAGACCGTGATCCCGTTCACCACGAACAGGAAAAGTCCGAGTGTGAGTAGGGTCAGGGGGATTGTCAGGAGGATGAGGATCGGCCGCACGAGGGCGTTGATCAGGCCGAGGATGACCCCGGCCGCGATCAGGCTGGCCACGCTTCTGGCGTGGACTCCGGGCACGATTCGCGATGCGACCCAGAAGCCAAGCGCCGCAGCGAGAGCCTGGACGATAAAGCGCACCATCTCTGCTCCCCGGCGTTTCCGAGCGGAGCCTAGCCCTGCCTTGGCGGGACGAAAAGACGGCTTCCCCAGGCGCGCTTCCAGGGCAAGCCGCGACCACAGGACGCGTTATAAACACCTCACGTCGGCGCGTTGACGTTTACGTCAGCCGAGCGTAACGTTTCAAGACCGACAAACACGGCGCTCATGACCGTGCGGGACCGGCTCTCCGGCCGGTGGGAGGAGAAAGGGAGACGACATGGCTGTGGAGCTACGGCGCCCAGAGCGCACCTTCACGATTCGACAACTGTGTCTTGAATTCAAATGCACGCCGCGGGCGCTTCGATTCTATGAGGACAAGGGACTTCTCTCGCCCGCTCGTCAGGGGCTGAACCGAATCTATTCCTACAAGGACCGCGCGCGACTGCAGCTGATCCTGCGAGGCAAGCGGGTGGGACTGTCCCTCGCCGAGATCCGGGAGATCCTTCAGCTCTACGGCAAGGGCGACGGTGGGGCGGCGCAGAACGCCAAGGCCCTTCGCAAATTCCGCGAGCGGATCGTCGCTTTCGAACAGCAGAGGGCCGACATCGACGAGCACCTCGCGGAATTGCGTGAAGCGTGCGCAAGGCTCGAAGCGTTTCTCGAGAAATCCGCGCCCGATCTGCTTGTCTCAGCGGCTGAGATGAACGCTCCGCGCCCGTCGGGTCGCTCATCGAGTGACAGAAGGCTTGCAAGTCCCCGCCATGCGTGACGGTTCCGACCGCCCGGTGCTCGACGTCGAGCGCCCCGCCTTCCTCGCGGAAGAGGATCTCAACATCTTCGCCGCGGCGGTCGACCGTTTCTTTGACGAACACGCGCCACCAGAGATCGTCGCCCGCTGGAGGGAGAACGGAATCGTCGACCGCGACATGTGGTCGCGGGCTGGCGAGGCCGGACTCCTGGGCCTCAGCGTCCCTGAAACCTATGGCGGCGCCGGCGGCGACTATCGCCACGAGGTCATCCTTATGGAGGCCCTTGCCGCCAAGGGCGTAGATGGCTTTGGCGTCTCTCTGCACAACGCCATCGTCGCTCCGTACATCGTTCACTACGGCACGCCGGAGCAGAGAGACCGCTGGCTGCCCGGAATCTGCACGGGTCAATTCGTCACCGCCATCGCCATGACCGAACCCGGCGCGGGATCCGACCTTCAGGGCGTCCGGACGATCGCGCGGAAGGAGGGCGGGGACTATGTGATCAGCGGCCAGAAGACCTTCATCACCAATGGTCAGACCGCCAACCTGATCTGTGTGGTCGCCAAGACGGATCCGGCGCAGGGCGCCCGCGGCGTCTCGCTCATCTTCGTGGAGACTGACCGGACGGCCGGCTTCTCGCGCGGACGCAACCTGCACAAGCTGGGTCAGGAGGCCCAGGACACCTCCGAGCTGTTCTTCGACGAGGCCCGCGTTCCGGCGGAGAACCTGCTGGGCGGCGACGAGGGCCAGGGCTTCTTCCAGCTGATGAACCAGTTGCCGCAGGAGCGGCTGAACATCGCCGTGCAGGGGATGGGGGCGATCGAGCGGGCGCTCGCCCTCACCATCGACCACGTCAAGCAGCGCGAGGCGTTCGGCAAGCGCCTGATCGACTTCCAGAACACCCAGTTCAAGCTGGCCGAGTGCAAGACCGAGGCGACGGTGGCCAAGGTCTTCGTCTACTGGCTCATCGAACAGCATCTGCAGGGCAAGCTCGATGCTGCCAAGGCCTCCATGGCCAAGTACTGGGTCAGCGACCTGGAGAACAAGATCATCGACGAATGCCTCCAGCTCTTCGGCGGCTGGGGCTACATGGACGAATATCCGATCTCGCGCATGTATCGCGACAGCCGGGTTCAGCGGATCTACGGCGGGGCGAACGAGATCATGAAGGTCTTGATCGCGCGCACGCTGTGAGCGAGCACCGCGCAGGGGTGAGATGGATGCTCGCCGAGGGCGGCGAGGCGTTTCTGGCGGGTCGATACAGCCGCGCGCACACCCTGCGCTTCGATGACGGACTGGAGGTCCCGGGCTCGCCCTCGCCTTCGGTCGTCCCGGCTCCGTGGTCGAACGCCGCCGCCATCGATCCGGAAGAGGCGTTCACGGCGGCCCTTTCGGCCTGCCACATGCTGTGGTTCCTGGACTTGGCCAAGCAGGCGGGCTTCGCGGTCGCGTCCTACGAGGATGCCGCCATCGGAACCCTCGCTCGCGTCGGACGCGGGCGAATGGCGATGACTCGTGTCGTCTTGCGGCCGCGGATTGCATTTGCGGGAGAGAAGACGCCGACGACCTCGGAGATCGCCGATCTGCATCACCGCGCGCACGAACTCTGCTTCATCGCCAACTCGGTGACCACTGAGGTCGTGGTTGAGGCGCCGGAGAGCTAGTCGCTCCCTTCGCGAGACGTCCGAAGCTTCGTCGATTGCTCGTCGAGGTCGGCGAAGGCGCCGGCGTGGCGGAGCTCGCCCGTAAGCGTCGGCAGCGGGCCCTGCAGCCCGAGGGCCATGAAGGCCGGTCCCTCATAGGGCGAGGCAAACCCCGCCGCCAGAGCGGAATCGAAGCCGAAGCGCGTGTAGTAGGCGGGCGCGCCGAGGACGAAGATCGCCTCCCAGCCGTCAACCCGCGCTGCTTCGATCGCCTCCCGGACAAGCGCCGAGCCGATGCCATGACTCTGGTGGCGCGGCGCTACGGAGAGCGGCGCGAGCGCCAGGGCCCGAAACGGGGCGGTCATGCGCGAGAGCAGGAGATGCCCGACCAGAACGCCCTGGGCCTCGACGACTAGGGCAATCTCGGCGTCCCGGTCGCGGACAAGACTGTCGACGAGGACGGACTCAGCCACCCGCCCAAAGGCGGCGGCGACGAGATTTCTGATGGCCGGGGCATCCTCTGGACGCGCATCGCGAATGATCATCCTCGGCTCCTCAGGGCAGGCGCAGGGTGGCGCGAAGACCGCCGAGCGGAGAACGGCCCAAAAGAATGTCTCCTCCATGGCCGCGGGCGACATCGCGCGCGATGGCGAGGCCAAGGCCAACGCCTTTGGCGTTGTTCTGGTTGCGGGCCTCATCAAGACGAGAGAATGGGGTGAAGGCCTCCTCGAAACGATCGGGCGGGATGCCGGGGCCGTCGTCCTCGACGAGGATCTCCACGCCCCCGTTGGCCAGGGGTCGCGCCGCGACTTCGACCTGGGCCCCGTGCATGGCCGCGTTCATCACGAGGTTCGAGAGGGCCCGTCGGATCGCGCCGGGACGCGCAAGCACTCTCAGATCGGGATCGGCGCTGATGCTGACTGTGGCGCCCGCGCGGGTCGCGTCCGTCCCTACGGCGCGGATCAACTCGGCCAGGCAGACGCTCTCCACGCCCTCCTGCCCCTCGCCCCGGGCGAAGGCGAGATATTCGTCGATCATGTACTCCATTTCGGCCACGTCGGTCTTCATGGCTTCGGTGCGCGCGCTGCGGCCGGCCAGGGCGAGTTGGAGCTTGAGGCGCGTCAGCGGCGTGCGGAGGTCGTGGCTGACCGAGGCCAGGAGAACTGTCCGCTGCTCCTGGTGCCGCTGGATCCGCGCCTTCATTGAGAGGAAAGCCTTGGCGGCCTGTCGAACCTCGCGCGCGCCATGGGGCCTGAAGGCGACGTCCACGCCCCGACCGAAGGCGTCCGCCGCTGCGGCCAGGCGTTCGATCGCCCGCACCTGGTTGCGGATGAAGAGGATGGAGATCCCGGTCAGAAGGACCGTGGCGACGGTGAGCCAGAGCACAAAGATCTGCCCGCGCGTGGCGAAGACCCGATCCTTGGGCGCGATCATGCGCAGCACGCCGCCCGGCACCTTCACCCTCACGTCGACATAGGCCGGGTAGCGACCGGTATCGAACCAGAACGGCTCGTCGATCCGGTCGGCCAGGGCCCGCTGAAGCGAGCGGTCGACCGTGATGACGAGGCTCGGGCGTTTGCCCCGAGGCAGGATCGCCTCCGGCTCGAACTGGATCGAGAGGTCCAGGTTCTCCTGCGCCCGCTCGACGATCTTGGCGAAGTTCGCGGGCGAGGAGTCCTCCTCGTAACTCTGAAGCACGTAGGCCACGTCACCGGCCAGGCCTTCGGTGAGGTGGCTGTTCACCCTCTGCCAGTGCGCGTCGAAGAAGATCCAGGTAACGGCGATCTGCATCAGCGCCACGGGCAGGACGATGATCAGCAGGCTCCGCCCGAACAGGGATGTCGGCGTCAGGCGCTTGGCTCGCCGCCACAGAAACCTTGGCCAGGGCTTCGGAAGCCGCATCAGTCGGGGGTGAGCATGTAACCGCGCCCGCGCACCGTGCGCAGGTACCGCGGATTGGCCGGATCGACCTCGATCTTGCGCCGAAGGCGGGTGACCTGGATGTCGATCGCGCGACCGCTGGGATCGCCGGAGCCGCCGGCGAGTTCGAATCGGTCCACCGCGCCATGGGCGGAACGGGCGAGCGCCCGCAGCAGATTGGTCTCGCTCTCGGTGAGCCGGACCGCTTCGCCGTTGGCGGTCAGCTCGCCTCGCGCGACGTCGAACAGGCACCCGCCCAGGCGGACCGGTCCGTCGAGCGAGGCGGGCGCAGAGCGCCTGAGGATTGCGCCGATACGTAGGACGAGCTCCTCGGGCTCGAACGGCTTGGCCAGGTAGTCGTCCGCCCCATGGCGAAGACCCTCGATGCGCGCCTCGGGATCGCCCCGCGCGGTGAGGATGAGCACGGGCGCGGAACCCGCAGCTCCCGCGCGCCCGCGGAGCCATCGCGTGAGGGAAAGGCCATCCTCGCCCGGCATCATCACGTCGAGCACGAGAAGGTCGAAGCGCATCGCCTCGATGAGCCTGCGGGCGGCGGCCGCGTCGCGGGCGGCGCTCACCCGGAAGCCGCGGTCGGCGAGGAATTCCTTGAGCAGGTCCCGTAGGCGGTCGTCATCGTCCACGACCAGCAGGTGGCGCGGCTCGCCGCCTGGAGCGCGGGCCATTTCGTTTGACGGACCTGGGCCCTGAGCGTCTAAGGCTCTGCGTTCCGACCTGAAGGGCCCCTCGCCCAAATTCCCCGCCAGAGGCTTATTCCGCAATGGCTCTAATTCCCTACGACGATCGTGACGGCTGGATCTGGTTCGACGGGCGCTTCGTCCCGTGGCGCGAGGCGAAGATCCATGTCCTCACGCACGGTCTGCACTACGCTTCGGCCGTGTTTGAAGGCGAAAGGATGTACGCCGGAGAAATCTTCCACCTGGGCGCGCATACGCGTCGGCTGTTCCGGTCCGCCGAGATCCTGGACTTCGAGATCCCCTACACGCTCGCAGAGATCGACCATGCGTGCAAGGAGACCTGCGCGCGCAACGGCCTGGAGGATTGCTACGTCCGGCCGATCGCATGGCGCGGCTCAGAGGTCATGGGCGTGGCCGCCCAGGACTCCACGATCCACGTCGCGATCGCCGTGTGGGAGTGGCCGAGCTATTTCGATCCCCAGCAGAAGGCCAAGGGAATCGCCCTCACCTGGGCCAAGTATCGCCGCCCCTCGCCGGAAACCGCGCCGACTGAGTCCAAGGCCGCGGGCCTCTACATGATCTGTACGATCTCCAAGCACGCGGCGGAGCGCGAAGGATTCGCCGACGCCCTGATGCTCGACTGGCGCGGCTATGTCGCGGAGGCCACCGGCGCCAACGTCTTCTTCGTGCGTGATGGAGTCCTGCACACGCCGACCCCCGACTGCTTCCTCGATGGGATCACGCGCCGCTCGGTGATGGAGATCGCCCGCACCCGGGGTTTCGATATCCAGGAGCGCCACATCCGGCCCGAGGAACTCGCGACCTTCTCTGAGTGCTTCATTGTCGGTACGGCGGCGGAGGTGACGCCCGTGGCGCAGGTGGGCGAATATCGCTTCACACCGGGCAATATCTCGCTGTCGCTGATGGACGACTACGCGGGCCTCGTGCGCCGTCAGCGACAGATCGCCTGAGCGGGGGGCGGGCTCGTCCCCGCCGCCTCCGACCTTGAAAGGAGCCTCCTGATGAGCGGCAAGCCGGACAAGGACAAGACCGCCGACAATTCTGCGGCCTTCCCGCACAGCCATGCGAACCGCGCGGCCGACGCCGCCCCGGGAGATCTGCAACCCGGCGAAGACCTGGCCGAGAGGCAGGAGAAGCTGATCGACGAGGCGGTGCAGGAGACTTTTCCCGCGAGCGATCCGATCTCGCCCAAGCGGATTGTCTGATCGCGGTCGCGAGCCGCCGGATTCGGAGCCCGACCCTATCCTTTGTCGGCTTCATCGCCCTTCGGCGGCGTGAACCCGTACAGCAGGATGGCCAGCTCGGGTTCGAGGACAGCCAGCGCGGCGTCCTCCGTCCTGAACCAACCGGTCGTCCGCTGGCCCTGTTCCGGCCAACGCTTGAGCTGGCGCGTCACCTCGAGGGGATAGACAACCACCTTGCAGGTCACGAGGCCGCCGCCATCCAGCCTCTTGTCGTAGTGGAAGACGCCAATCGGCTGTTTGCAGACACGGCCGATGACCCCTGCCTCCTCGAGGGCCTCTTGCCTGGCGGCCGCGCGCGGGGATTTTCCCGCGATCGGCCAGCCTTTTGGCAGAACCCAGCGGCCGGTCTCCCGCGAGGTGAGCAGCAGGACCTCTACCTCGTCATTCATGCGATAGGGCAGGGCCGCGTACTGAACCGCCGTGGCCAAGTCCGCTTCACCGCCGATGCGCCGTAACGCCCGCATCTCCACGCCAGCCAATTCTTCCACCCGAAATAGATCGTACGACTCGGTCCCCGTAGGTAAATATCACACTCTTTTGATCCGATGACGGAATATTCGACGGCCGTCGGGTGAGGCGGAGTGACCCACTCAGAGGCTCAGGGGGCGAGCCTCGAGCTGGAGCGCTGGATGGCGCTTCGGAAGGAAGCTAGGACGTGCGGATGCTCGAGCCCCCGCACATTCTTCTCACCGGTTCTTCCCGAGGCATCGGCCGCGCCGCCTTCGAGGCCCTCTCGGCCCGCGGGGCGCGGATCGTCGGCCATGCGCGCCGCGACGGTCCCGAGGCGCTTGGAGCAGACCTGGAGGAGTCGGGCGCAGCCGACGTCCTGTGGGACCGTGCGCTGGATCGACTGGACGGCCGCATCGACGTCCTCGTGAACAATGCCGGCGTGTTCGAGCCCATCGCGCCGGAGGTCTCTCTCGAGGCATGGCAAGCGGCCTGGGGGCGGACGATGCAGATCAACCTCCAGGCTTCTGCGGATCTCTGCCGGTGCGCAGTCCTGCACTGGCGCGAGCGAAAGTCGGGCGGCCGGATCGTCAACATCTCCAGCCGTGCGGCCTACCGCGGGGACTCGCCTGCGCATTGGCACTACGCGGCGTCCAAGGCGGGAATGGTCGGCATGACCAAGTCGATCGCCCGCGGCTACGCGCCCGAGGGGATCCTGGCTTTCGCCATTTGCCCCGGCTTCGTGATGACCGGGATGGCGGAGGACTACCTGGCCTCCCGCGGCGGGGAGAAGCTGCTCGCCGACATACCGCTCGGCCGGGTGGCGCAGCCCGAGGAGGTGGCGAGCGTCGTGACCTATCTCGCCCTGGACGCTCCCGCCTCCATGACTGGCGCGGTCCTTGACGTGAACGGCGCCAGCTTCGTGCGCTGAACGAGGCAGGCAGACCATGCAGGCTACTTTATGGATAAAATTTGAATATTAACTTTAGTGAGACTCGACCCGCCCGGTCTGATTCGCTTGGGAGAAGGGCTAAGAAAGCGTTAACTGGCCGCAAATGGTAGGCAGGGGCAATCTGATGCAACGCTACAGGGTCTACTTGTCGGATCAACCAAGCGGCGTGACAGACCTTGAGGAGGTTTGGTGCGCTGACTCTGACGAGGCCATCGCGTCCATGCTGGACCTCGCCGGGCGCAACGCCGCCGAGGTCTGGCGCGGAGCGGACAGGATCTTCTCGGCGCCGCGGGCTTCCAGCTTCGGCGCGGTCATGGATGAGGACGCGATGCCTGCGGCCTTCTCCGGCTTCGGCCAGACGCTTGGACTGAGAGCCTCGCAGTTCCCGTTCTGAACGGCCGGGCGGCCTTACGAAGGCCGCCCGTGCGGGACGTGGGTCAGCGTCGAGCTTTCGACGTGTTCAGGGCCACGGCGGCGCGGACCAGAGCCTTCAGCGCCTCCTCGTCGATCGCGTCGCCCTCGCGAAGGTCGATCGCGCGCCGTGTGTTACCTTCGAGGCTGGAGTTGAAGAGCTTCGAAGGGTCCGCAAGCGCCGCGCCTTTGGCGAAGGTCAGTTTCACGACCGCCTTGTAGGTCTCGCCGGTGCAGATGATTCCGCCGTGCGACCACACGGGAACGCCTCTCCACTTCCACTCTTCGACAACCTCTGGATCGGTTTCCTTGATCAGGCCGCGGAGCCGGCCGAGCATCTCGCCGCGCCAGTCCCCCAGTTCCTGGATTCTCGCGTCGATGAGTTGGGAAGGCGATTTGCCTTCCTGAACTGCGGTCGTCGTCACGTCCGTCCTTCCTCCGTTCTCGGGTTTCAATCTTCCCGGGCCAGGACCTTCTCCAGGTTATCGAAGAACCGCGGCCAGCCCGCCCTTGCGCCATGATAGGCCTGCGGCATATCCGGACTGAAGCCCGTCTGCTCCATGCGCAGATGAGTGCCGGCGCTCGTCGCCGAGAGGGTCCAGGTGACCACCGTGCCAAGACCAAAGGCGCCCCAGGTGTAGGACAGCGTCCTGTTCGGCTCCACGGCCAGCACCTGACAGTCCACGCCGCCCCAGTCCGCGGTGAAACGAAAGCGGTGGTCCACCACGGGGCTGAAGTCGTTCTTCATCAGCCACTCCTCGATCAGGTGGGGTTGCGTCAGCGCCCGCCAGACCTTCTCCGGCGGAAAGGGGACTTCTCGCTCGACAACGACAGTGAGCGTTTCGGTCGCCGCGTTGGTCATTGATCCATCC
Organism: Caulobacteraceae bacterium; assembly: GCA_035483335.1. Classification (GTDB taxonomy): domain Bacteria; phylum Pseudomonadota; class Alphaproteobacteria; order Caulobacterales; family Caulobacteraceae; genus Acaudatibacter. The sequence goes on from DATHPX010000132.1 coordinate 39,339, forward strand.
TCTTGAGCAGATCCTCGAGGTCGTCGAACCGGCCTTGCCAGAAGCCGGTCATCTGACTGGTCCAGTCCAGCAGGGGGGCGAGGGCCCCGAGCTGGGCGCGGTAGTGTGTCTGGCGGCCCTCATGCCTGTCGCGCACCAGGCCAGCCTGCTTGAGGACGCCAAGATGCTTCGACACCGCCGGTTGGGAAACTCCCGCGCGAGCGGTCAGAGCCCCCACCGTCTGCTCTCCTTCGCGGCACAGCCGCTCGAAGATCGCCCGTCTGGTCGGATCGGCGAGCGTTCGGAAAAGCATGTCGTGGGCATCGGGCGCGTGCATCCGATAACTTCCCAGTTATGGGTCGTTTCATAACCGTAGGGGTATGCATTCGTCAAGCCGATGCGGGGCGATGCAAGGGCCCAGGTGTTTCAACCCGCGGCCGAGGCTCTCCAACGGCTCTGTCGGCAAAACTCAGTTCCGACGGAAGAGCGCCGCGCGTCCCAGGATTTCGGCGTCGCGAACGTCGACCATCTGGACCGGCCTCGAGCCGGAGAAGGCGTAAGCGCGGCCGGTGGCGGGCCCCAGGACGCGGATCGGCGCCTGCTGCAGGTAGCGCAAGGCCGCCAGACCCATGAGCGAGTCTCCTGGTTCCTGCGGGACCGGCTGGGGATCAGCGGCCGCCGCGCGCGGCGCGTGGGTCCGCATCGGGGGCGGACGGAACGTCGCGCGTCTCGAACCGCAGCACATCGGCCTCTCCTGTTTCCGGTTGGACGAACGGGTCTGTGAGTGGAGGAGACTGACCCAGTCTCTCGAGCAGGCAAGCGCCGCCAGAGAGGGCCAACCATGCCACCACCCAGACGATCGGCTGGCGCGAGACGAACAAGGCGACGGGCGCGGCCACGAAGAGGCTCAGGCAGTTGAAGCAGTCCGCAAGGCTGCCAAGCCAACCTGTCCCCAGCTTGCGGCGAAGGTGGAAGATCACGTCCCCGGGGCCGTCCTCCGCCGCCAGCAGGTGGCTTACCCGCCAGGTCGCCAGGGCGGCGAGGACGAACCGCACGAGGAGATCGCCCGCTGGAGCGATCATGCCGCCCGTCGCCGCCATCCCGGGCCGCCGCTCAAGGCCCGCAGATACAGAAGGTGAGCGGGTGCGGGTCCGAGGGCCAGTTCACGATCCCGGTCGTCAGCAGGGGCGTCGTCGTGAGCGTCACCGTATATGAGCAGGCGGGGAACCCGGTCGTGCTCTGATCGAAGAAACCGTAGCCGCCGCGCGCATCGATCGTGACGGTCGCGGGAGGCGTCCCGGTCGGCCACAGAGTGATCGGGCTAGTCAGAGCGCAGCTCGATATGACGAGTGACCATGGACCCATCTCCTCATGATCCACGGAGAACAGTACCGTCAGATCGTCTGAGATAGGCGTGCAACAACCTTCGGTTCCGAAGAACTGCTTGAAATAGAGTTGATTCACCTCGTCGTTGTTGTTGACACGGGTCAGAACCGGCGTCTGCTGGTAGTCCGGCGGGCTGGGCGTGCTCACACGGGTGGCTTCGAAAGTGAAAGTGACGTTCGAGCCGTTGAGGGTGGCGCTTGCGGGAATCGGGGCGCCAATATCCGCGAGGGCGAAGCCCACGTTCGGATCTGATCCGGCGGCGATGGTCTCGCTGTTCAGGTCCATGAAGCCGGTGACGAAGCCGGCGTAGGTGTCCTGGAACACCAGGGTCCAGCCGGTCGCCGCATCGGGCCAGACATAGACTTGGGGCGGATACCAAGTGTCACCCACTCCGGGCGCCGGCCTTATGGCCGGCGGCGTGGTGACAGGGAAGGGCACGTCGCCGCTGTTGCACACGAAGACGGCGCCTCCGGGCGTCGGAATGTCGGTCGCAGTCGCCTTTCCCCCCAGTTCGCTTGGCCACAGCTGGGTCGGCAGGCCCGCGACCTGGAACGGTGCGGGATTCAGCATGCCGTCCACGACGGGCTGCAGCGGGCCTCCGTTCAGCGAATAGACGAACCGGTACATCATGGGCGAGCCGGGCGTGATCGAAGACGTGGCCGCACAGAAGCCGGTGAGCTGAAGGCTGTTGTAGAAGGCGTAGCCCACGCCGCCCGCTCCGCTGCGGGCGACGGTGGTCTTACCCGTGGCGTCGATGTCCGAGGCGACAAGGATGTAGCCGATGTTGGTCCACTCCGGCGCCTGCACCGTCGGATTGGGGCAGACGCAGAGGCAAAACTCGAAGCAGATCAGGGACCCGACCCAGCTGCAGACTTGCAGGCAATAGGGCTCGAGCCCCAACCGAGCGATCGAGCCGCCGAAGGCCTGGGCGTCGTTGCGCGCGACGGCGTCGACCAGCGTCGCCGCCAGGCGCGGTTGGGCCGCCAGGGCGCGAGAGGCGAGGGCGAACTCCCGGGCCTCTTCCGTCGCCAGCACGCCCGTCAGGACCACGGGCGGACGCAGGCACAGCTCGCGGCAGACCCAGCTCATCCGCCAAACGCAGATCACGCGGCAGATGATCTCGCACTCGCCCTGGAAGCCGGCGTTGTTGAGCGAGCTCTGGGCTTCCACGCAATTAAGCACGAGGACGGCGTCGGACAGGCGCTTGAGGGTGTCGCCAGATGCGAGCTTCTCGAGGCTCCGCGCCTCGGCGACCGCCACGGTAGCCGCGTCGATCGGGGGCTCGTAGATCGGCGAGCAGACCAGGCGGCAGATGCGCTCGTAGCGAACCGAACAAATCCACCGGCAGATGAGGTGGCAGAACCGGTCAAGGCCATGCTCCGCCAGCAAGGCGTGATAGGCTTCGCCGGCGCCGCAATCCACTGCATCGACGAGGTCCCGCAGCAGCCCGTCGCGCCGGCCAAGCTGGGCGAGCTCGCGCGCGAAGTCCTGAAGGCTCGGCAGCTCGTCCTCGATCCGCGGTGGCCCGCAGACCTCGATGCACCGCAGGACGCACAGCTTGATCCGCAGCCATTCGCAGATGAGCTCGCAGAACGGATAGAGCTCGAGACGGTCGAGGATCCAACGGACAGCTTCCCCGTCCTCGGCTTCGAATGCGGCGACGGTGGCGGCGAAGGCGCCGCTGTCTTTCGCCAGGCGCGCGACGGCGTCCGACTGGGCCGCAAGGCGAGCAGCTGCTGCTTGAGCGGAATTGGGATCAAGCACCGAAGGGCCTCCCTCTCGCTTCAGGCCGCCGGCCATGAGGGATCGCACGCCTACAGGAAACCTGCGGAACGGAGCCGTCGGTCAAGCGGTCTTGCGCGCCCGGCGCAGGCTTCCCGCCCGCTTGGGCGCTGGTCGATCCACGTGAAAAACCGGCGCGCCGGAGTTCCCACCAGATGTGTGCGATACTGAACCTTAGACTGGCTGCGAGTCCAGCCAATCCTTTAAATATTGTTTCAAAATCGCTGTGATCCGCCTATCCGGGGTGTCGGGGCCGGTCGCCGCCAGGACCCCGTCAGACGACCGCGGGCGCTACGAAGGAAGGCTGCGAGAGAAGGTTTGCGACAAGGCGCAGACCATCCTCCAGATAGGTGCGGTCGGGCGCCACCCCCATCGAGACGCGCACCGCTTCGACCGGCGCGCCCGCCACCGAGAAGACCTGGCTCGGAACCACCGCGACGCCGAAGTGGTCGGCCTGCTCGGCAAACTCCGTCGCCCGCCATTGGCGCGGCATCTCGAGCCAGAGATGATGGCCTTCCGGATCGGCTGCGAACCTGGCCCCGCGCAGGATGTCGGCCGCAATCTTCTGACGCTCGGTGTTCTCGGCGCGGATGGCGGCCGTGATGCGATCTGCGACGCCCTCGACGATCCATCTCGACGCCAGGGCCGTCATCAGGGGCGGCGGCGTGAGCGTGGTGGCGCGAAGGACACCGGCGATCCTAAACGCCAGGGTGCTGGTGGGGGCCACGACATAGGCCACCCGCAAGGCGGGCGTGACGCACTTCGAGAGCGTCGCGACGTGCCAGGTGATCTCGGGGGCGAGGTCGGCGATCGCCCGCGCCGGCTCGGACTGCAGCGCCGAATACGGGTCATCCTCGATGACGAAGACACCGTGTCGCCGGGCAATGGAGATCAGGGCGCTGCGCCTGTGCTCGGAGAGGCTTGCCGTTGTGGGATTGTCGATCGATGGGACGACGTAGAGCGCCTTCGGGGGACCCGCCCGGCAGACCGCCTCGAAGGAGTCGGGCAGGACGCCGCCCTCGTCCATGGCGAGAGCTGTCAGGCCCACGCCCTTGTGGGCAGCCACGGCCTTGAGCCCTGGGTAAGTCACCGCGCCGGCGGCGATCACGTCGCCGGGCTGGAGCTGGGCGTCGCAGATGGCGAACAGTGCTGTCTGCGCACCTGCGGCGATCACTACACGCCCGGGCGTCACGCCCTCGATCCGTCGGCCCAGCCAGCTCGCCGCGACCGTCCGGTCGAAGTCCGCGCCGGCGCTTTCCCGGTAGTTCAGGTGGAGCATCCCGCGCGGAATCGAGAGCAGGTCCGCGATGCCTCTCGGGATCGCACGCTGCAGATCGGCCGCCTGGGGCTGCGGCGGGGCGTTGGTGCTGAGCCTGATGGCGAGAGATGCGACCCCGGCCGCGATCGGCGCGCCGCCGTCGAAGTCTTCGCTGATGAAGCTGCCGCGACCGGCCTGGGCGTCCACGAGGCCGCGACGCCGCGCCTCGTTGAACGCGCGCGTCACGGTGGTGAGGTCGACGTTGAGAGCCTCCGCTATCGCCCGATGCGGCGGCAGCCTGTCCCCCGGGCGGACCCGGCCGGCCCGCACGTCCGCTTCCAGCGCCTCCACAATGCCGAGATATTTCATCGGAGCGCCGTCGACGATGCGCGGCCGCCACGAGGGCATTTGATTCATTCCGTAGGTTTCCGTCCCGTACATTGGCGATAACATGTCAGGACGCCGGTCACAAAGCGGCGGTGATGCGCCGCGTCTAAGCCGTCATCTCTATTGGCCGCGCTCCCAGACTCCGCAGGGTGATCCGGCTCGCCGATGGGCCCCGGCCGCCTTCCTGAGGAGAGGCTGGCCGGCGGCCTTTCAACTCCTCGCCATCGCCTGGTCGGGCGTCATCAGCGTGGGCATCATGTTCACGTTCGCGTTGTGCATGACCCACAGCGAGAGGAAGACGATCACGCCGATCAGCAGGAGCGTGAGGACAAGAATGGTAATGGTGCTCCGTTGTTCCGGCGCCGTCCCAAGGTGAAGGAAGAAGACCACCTGGGTGAGGAGTTGCACCACCGCCAGAACGGTAATCGCGGGAAACATCATCCCGCGCGGGATCATCCCGCTCATTATTGCGGCGAACGAAAGTGCCGTCAGCAACAGCGACAGGCCGAAGCCCCATCCGTAGGTCTTCAGATCGCCGTGCCCGAAGTCGTGGCGCGCAGACGGGTGGGAGTTGGCGCCGGACATCAGATCGCTCCCCGCAGGTAGACGAAGGTGAACACGCAGATCCAGACCAGGTCGAGGAAGTGCCAGAACAGGCTGAGGCAGGTGAGGCGCCGTTTGACCGTCCCATCGAGGCCGTACCGCCAGACCTGGTGCGTCATCACCGCCATCCAGATCAGGCCAGCGGTGACGTGGACGCCGTGGGTCCCCACCAGGGTGAAATAGGCCGAGAGGAAGGCGCTGCGATCGGGTCCCGCCCCCTCGGCGATAAGGTGGGCGAACTCATGGACTTCCATGCCGATGAAGCCGGCGCCGAACAGGAACGTGACTGCCAGCCAGGCGAGCACGCCCGCCTTGCGACCCGCGTACATGTTCAGGGCCGCGAGGCCGAAGGTGAAGCTGCTCATCAGCAGGAGCAGGGTCTCGCCGCCCACATAGGGCAGGTCGAACAGCTCCCGCCCGGTCGGGCCGCCGGCGATGTTGTCGACCAGCACGCCGAACGTCGCGAAGAGGGTCCCGAAGATGATGCAGTCGCTCATCAGGTAGACCCAGAAGCCCAGAACGGTCTTCGAGCCGTCGTCGTGCGACGCATGCGCGTCGTGGATGTGCGCGCCCGGGCGTGCGGAAACCGTGAGGTCCATGGATCAGGCCGCCTTCTGCAGCAGGGCGTGACGCTCGGCTTCCATGCGCTCGACCGTGGCCGCCGGCACGTAGTAGTCGATGTCCCGGTTGTAGGCCCTCGCGAGGAAGGTCCCGATCATTCCCAGGAGGCCGGCCGCCGCGAACAGCCACATGTGCCAGACGATCGAGAAGCACAGCAGAAATCCGAATACGGACATTATCAACCCGGCTCCGGTGTTCCTGGGCATGTGGATGTCCTCGAACGTCGCAGGCATGACGCCCGCCCGGCCCGTCTGCTTGTCTTCCCAATGCTGCTCGATCGAGGTGATCTGCGGAACGTGGGCGTAGTTGTAGAAGGGCGTCGGCGAGGCCGTGGACCATTCGAGGCTCCGCGCGTCCCACGGATCGCCGGTGAGATCCCGGTTCTTCTTCCGGTCGCGGATGCTGACGGCCAGCTGGATAAGGGTCGAGAGGATGCCCGCGCCGATGAAGCAGGCGCCAACCAGGGCCACGAGCAGGTAAGGCTGCCAGTCGGCGTGGTCGTAGTGGTTCATCCGCCGGGCCATCCCCTTGAACCCGAGGATGTAGAGCGGCGTGAACGCCAGCCAGTAGCCGACCAGCCAGCACCAGAAGGATACCTTCCCCCAGAACTCATTGAGGGTGAAGCCGAACACCTTGGGGAACCAGAAGGTCATCCCGGCGAAGGAGCCGAACACCACGCCGCCGATGATGACGTTGTGGAAGTGGGCGACCAGGAAGAGCGAGTTGTGCAGGACGAAGTCCGCGCCGGGCACCGCCAGAAGCACGCCGGTCATCCCGCCCACCGCGAAGGTGATCATGAAGCCGATCGTCCACAGGGTGGCGGAATGGAAGCGGATCCGGCCGCGGTACATGGTGAAGAGCCAGTTGAAGAGCTTCACCCCTGTCGGAATGGAGATGATCGTCGTCATGATGCCGAAGAAGGCGTTCACGTTCGCGCCGGAGCCCATCGTGAAGAAATGGTGTAGATAGACGAAGAACGAGAGGAGGCCGATCGCGCAGGTCGCGTAGACCATCGAGGTGTAGCCGAACAGTGGCTTGCTCGAGAACGTGGGGATGATCTCGGAAAAGGCTCCGAATAGGGGCAGGATCAGGATGTAGACCTCGGGGTGACCCCAGACCCAGATCAGATTGATGTACATCATTGCATTTCCACCACGCTCGTTGGTGAAGAAATGCATACCCAGGGTGCGATCGAGACCCAGCAGGGCGAGGGTCACCGTCAGCACCGGGAAGACGGCGACGATCAGGATGTTGGTGATCAGGGCCGTCCACGTGAACACTGGCATCATCATCAGCTTCATGCCGGGCGCCCGCATGCGCAGGATTGTGACGATGAAGTTGACGCCCGCCAGGGTCGTGCCTAGCCCCGATAGCTCCAGGGCCCAGATGTAATAGTCGACCCCTGTTGTCGGGCTGAACTTCAGCTCGGACAGGGGTGGATAGGCCACCCATCCGGTGGCGGAGAAGTCGCCCACCCACATCGAAATCATCACCAGCGCGCCGCCCATGACCGAGAGCCAAAGGCCCAAGGAGTTGACGAAGGGGAAGGCGACGTCGCGCGCGCCGATCTGCAAGGGGGTGACCACGTTCATCAGACCCAGGATGAAGGGCGTGGCCACGAAGAAGATCATGATCGTCCCGTGGGCCGTGAAGATCTGATCGTAGTGGTGCGGCGGCAGGTAGCCGGCGGCGTCATTTGCGGCCATCGCCTGCTGGGTGCGCATCATGATCGCGTCGGCGAAGCCGCGCAGCAGCATGACGATGCCGAGGATGAAGTACATCACCCCGATCTTCTTGTGGTCGACCGAGGTGAGCCACTCCGTCCAGAGGTACTTCCACTTGCCGAAGTAGGTGATCAGGCCAAGCACGGCGAGTCCACCCAGGGCGACGACCACGCCCGTCCCCATGATGATCGGTTGATCCCACGGGACGGCGTCCAGGGTTAGCTTGCCGAACATCAGTCGACCCTCCGTGAGGCGTGGCCATTCGGGGCGCAGGGTGGGGTCGCAGTCATGAGGGCCGTCTGCGACATGCGCCCGGCCATGAACTGATTGACGATGCCCTCGAAAAGGCCGGGCGAGAGGCGCCCGTAGGTGGCTGGCGGAACCTTGATGCTGGGTCGCTCGAGCTGGGCCAGGGACGACCCGTCCAGCGCCGCCGGAGCCGAGCGCGCTCGCCGGGTCCAGGCCGCGAACTTGTCAGGCGACATTGCGACGGCCTGGAAATGCATGTCCGAGAACCCCGGCCCGCTGAATGCGGAGGACAGGCCGGCGTAACTTCCGGGCTTGTTGGCGATCAGGTGCAGCTGCGTCTGCATACCCGCCATCGCATAGACCTGGCTTCCGAGTTGCGGGATAAAGAAGGAATTCATGATCCCGTCAGACGTAATCATGAAGTTGATTGGTGTGTTCGTCGGAATCGGAAGCTGGTTCACCGTGGCAATTCCGTAGTCGGGATAGATGAAAAGCCACTTCCAGTTCATGGCGATGACTTCAACACGAACAGGTTTGACCTTTGAGTCGAGTGGCCTGTACGGGTCGAGTTTGTGCGTGGTGTTCCAGACCAGGACCGCCAGGAACAGGACGATCACGCAGGGGATGGACCAGACCACCGCCTCGATCGCGTTCGAGTGCGACCAGTTGGGTGCGTAGGTCGCCCGGGTGTTGGATGCGCGGTACCGCCAGGCGAACACCAGGGTCAGGATGATCACCGGAATGACCACGCAAAGCATGATGCCCAGCGAAAGCAGGATCAGCGAGCGCTCCTGAGCGCCGATGTCCCCTGCGGGCTCGAGCAGCTCGAAGTGGGCGCGGGCGCACCCGCTCAGGGCTGCCGAGGCGATGAGGGGTAGCAGCCCCATCCTGCCTCGCCGCCAAAGCTTGCTGGTCATGTCGCGAGCTCCGGCCGCGCGGGTTGCGCAGCTTCGATTGCGCCCCCTGCCGGGAGCCCACTCGCCGTACGTGATCACGTTGAGACCCTCTTGCCTCATGCTGCGCTGCGTTTCCGGCGCGCGCCGCCAGGGGCGTCCGTTTCGGTGCAGACGATCGCCAACTAGCGTATGGTGAATAGCCATACAACTGGGATTCTTACGGTGTTGCCGTTCGCGCCGCGCCTACTGAGCTGTCAGCGACTTTCAGGGGCGCTTTTCGCACGCCTAGAGGGATGACTCGACCGCGGGCGCACGATCCCAGTGTATGGGCGCAGAGATTAGACCCATACAATCATCGGACACTCACGCTGAGTGGAGGTCCTCTGGCTGGCCGTCATCCAGACATTATCTGGTGGTGTCAAGGCCGAGTGTGCTGCATTGCAGCACATTTCTCGCAAGCGGCCAATGCGACGGTCTGGGCCGCGCCGTAGCAACGACTGGAGTCGGTGGAGGTCTTGCGCGGTACGGCGCCGCCCGCGCGCGAGGGCGTGACGTGTAGCTGCGGAAAGGATGCGAACTCGTGTCGCGGTCCTGCGCGCCCCTCAGGGCTCCCACCGCATCAAATCCAGGGGGGAAGTCTGTCGCCAGACGAGCGCTAGCCCCGCCCTCCGGGGGTGGGGGCGGGGCCGAACGCTATGGGCCGCTACTCGGCGAATTGCCTTGGCCCGTGCTCATTTGCCCGGATAGACCGCTTTGTCGCAACGCGACAAGTTGCGTCCACTACTGTACGTATTTGAGTGGCCTTTATCGAAATGCGCTTGATTCAGACCGGCGGCAAACCGTGAAGACCGAACAACCGTAAACACGGCTCGATCAGCCAACGTCCGGAAAATACCGGGGCGATCAATGTTTGACTATGGAATGATTACGGGGCGCCGCCCCATCATCACGCTCGATGAGCAAACGGCGTCGCGGCCGGAAATCGTCGGGCGACGACGTGGCCCTCTATGAATCCTGTCAGGATCGCTGGACCAGGCAGGGCGCAGTCTGAGCGGAGCGCACCCAAATCCTACTTGATGAGCATCGTCCCAACGACCAGCCAGAAGCCGGCGACGGAGGCGATCACAGCGCAGTTCTCCCACCGGGGGCGCAGCAGCGAGATGCGCTGGAACCCATGGCGCGACTGCTTTCCCGTCCGCATCGGACGAGCGGCCTGGGCCTTCTCGATCGCGGCGCTCAGATCATACGGTATGGACATGACGAACCTGTCCTGTTTGGCTTCGTCGATACTTGAGCCGCATCAGGACCTTGGGTGTCAAAACCTATCGTTTACCGCTTACCGAAATTGAGCCGAGATTTAGCGCCTCAATTTCCGTTATCACCCCACGTATTTGGCTAGAGTTTGAACTAGCCGCCATGCCCCTCTCTATGCCGAGCTAGATTTGTGCGTAGGGCGTGCCATTACTTTGTCGGCGGCGGCGAGCTGGGGAGCGCCCCGCCACGAGGCCGTGGTTCATACTTTTTTCACCCGTTGATGCTCGCAACTCCGTCCGTGAAGCCATTGTGCGGCCCGTTCGCGGGTCAAGGCCGGGACGCGTGCGAGTCGGGCGGCCCTTCAACGATGATGGACGCCGGCCGGGCGGCGGCGGATCGGACGGCCGGCGCCTTGCCTTCGGCGGCGCCCCGATGCGTCGCCTCGCGGACGACCCACGCCGCCGCGAGCACGGCCAGGATGATGATGAGGACCCTTGGCGAGGCTCCAGGTCGCTGTCCGACGATCATGCCGCAACTCCCATGATGTCACCTCAAAGGCGGAAGCCTGGAATATGGGAGGCGTCGTGGCCGTTCGCAGGCCGTCGGGGCGGCCGGTCCAGCCCCATCGGTCGTACAGGACCCGCACGGATTGTTCCTCGCACTCGCCTCGACGCGCTTTGTGCGGAATCCGTCTTTGGAGGGCGGTGAGGACAGCTAGATTGGGATTTTGGCGCCTAAGGGCGCGCCGATGGAGACTTAGATGGCCGCGACGCTCGAGCGAGAGGGCGCTCATCGGATCGTCGTGGCCGGCGGCGGCGCGGGGGGGCTGGAGCTCGTCACGCGCCTCGGCGACACGCTCGGTCGCTCCGGCGCCGCCCGCGTGACCCTGGTGGACAGCGCACGCACCCACCTCTGGAAGCCGCTGCTGCACGAGGTCGCCGCAGGCAGTCTCCTGCGCTCGCATCACGAGCTCGACTACCTCGCCCAGGCGCGCTGGCATCACTTCACCTACGTCTTCGGCACGGCAGCGGGTCTCGATCGGGAGAATCGCCGCCTGGAGGTTGGCGCGACCTTCGAAGAGCAGGGTCGTGAGATCACGCCACCGCGCAGTCTGGCCTACGACACCCTGGTGATGGCGATCGGAAGCGTCACCAATGATTTCGGCACGCCCGGCGCATCCGAGTATGCGGTCCCGCTGGATACTCCAGACCAGGCCGAGCGCTTTCACCGTCGTCTGATCAACGCCTGCCTGCGCGCCAACGCGCAGCCCGAACCGATCCGTCCGGGCCAGCTGTCAGTGGCGATCATCGGCGCGGGCGCGACCGGCAGCGAACTGGCTGCGGAGCTGCACCGCACGGTGCGGGCGATCGTCGGCTACGGCCTCGACAGGATCGATCCGGCTCGCGATGTGCGGATCGTGCTGATGGACGCGGCAGATCGCATCCTGCCGGCCTTGCCCGATCGGATGGCTCAGGCGGCCCGCGACCGCCTGGAAGAGCTTGGCATCGACGTGCGGGTCGGCGCGCGCGTTTCGGCCGTTCGGCCCGACGGCGTCGTCCTGGCGAGCGGGGAGTTCATCGCTTCGGAGCTCGTGGTCTGGGCCGCGGGGGTGAAGGCGCCTCCGGTCCTCGGCGATTTTGGCGGTCTCGAGACCAACCGCCTGGGTCAGCTGAAGGTCCTGCCTACCCTGCAGACCACGCGAGACCCGGATGTCTTCGCCATCGGCGACTGCGCAGCGTGCCCCCAGCCGGGAACAGACGCGCTGGTTCCGCCGCGCGCGCAGGCCGCCCACCAGCAGGCTTCGCACATGGTCCGCCAGATCCGGAACCGCATGAGGGACCGTCCCCTCGAGCCGTACCGCTACCACGACTTCGGCTCGCTGGTTTCCCTGGGCGGGCACAGCACGGTCGGGAGCCTGATGGGTTTCATCTCCGGCAAGGGCCTGTTCATCGAAGGCGCCTTTGCCGGCCTGGTCTACCGCTCGCTCTACGCCATGCACGAGGCCGCCCTGCATGGCGGCCAAGCGGTCGCCTGGCGCACGATAGTCAACATGCTCGGCCGGGGACCGAGTCCGGCGGTGAAGCTGCATTGAAGCTTCGGGCCTTCAGCTTCAGTTCAGGTTCAGTCCAGCAAACAGTCCCCACTGCCCCGCCCGGCGCCCTTGCGGATTGAACCTACGGCGAAGCCCGGGCGTTTAGGTCCGCCGAAGGATGTGGGCGCCTGGACGGGTGGCGCTCGACCCTTCCGTGGAAGTCGATTTGGAGAACCCGTTATGAAGAAACTTATCGCCGGCGCCGTTGCAGCAGCGACCCTGATGGGCTCGGCCGCTGCAACCCCGGCTGCAGCTCAGGTGGTCTACGGCTTTGGCTATCAAGGCCCGCCCGCCGTTTATCAGCCGGTGCAGTACTTCTGGGGCGGCGCGAATTTCTGCTGGTACGATAGTGCCTGGAATGGCCCCGGCTTCTACTGGTGCGGCTATCCCTGGCGCCGTGGGTACGGGTGGGGCGGCCCGTACGGATGGCACGGCTGGTGGGGTCCGCATGGTCGTGGTTGGCACGGCGGCGGCGGATATGGTGGCGGCTATCACGGTGGCGGTTACCACGGCGGTGGGGCCGGCTATCACGGCGGCGGTGGCTACCATGGCGGTGGTGGCTACCATGGCGGTGGTGGTGGCCACGGCGGTGGCGGCGGTCACGGCGGTGGTGGTGGCCACGGCGGTGGCGGCGGACACGGCGGCCACGGCCGCTAACCGTCGCTTCCAACTTCAATGACAAGCGCGGGGCGGCGATTGTGGCCGCCCCGCTCAATCAATTGCCGGGGTAGCGATGAGCCTGGGTTATCTGCCCGACGGCGCCGCGCGGCGCTATGGGAGGATATCGATCTTCCTGCACTGGACCACCGCAGGTCTCATCGCGATCCAGCTCTGCCTGGGCTGGTTCATGAACGAGGTGCTGGGGGATCACTCTCCGGCGCGGCCGCAGGTCCTGTGGTTCCACGTGTCCGTCGGCCTGACTATCCTTCTGCTCGCTCTGTGGCGGATCGGAGCGCGCACAACCCATCCAGCGCCGCCGCTTCCGGCAGGGATGCCGACCTGGGAAAGAGCCCTGGCCCGCGCAACCCACGTGCTGTTCTACATGCTGCTTCTGGGTCTGCCGGTGACCGGCTGGGCGCTGGCCTCGATGGGGAAGGGCCCTATCCAATGGTGGGGCGTTCCGTGGCCCGCTCTACCGGGAATGAAGGGACTGTCCCACGCCGCCCGGCACGCGCTCAGTCACGCCCACGTCTACGTCATGATCTGGATTCTGCTGGTCACCCTCTTCCTGCACGTCAGCGGCGCGCTGTGGCACCAGCTGGACGGTCGTCCGGTGCTGTGGCGAATGGGCGTGACCCGGCGACGCGGATCGATCGGCGCTTGACGGACTGACTGCCCTGCCGCCTTCGGGCCCGATCAGAAGGTCCAGCTCTCCGGGGTCGGATAAGGCTCCGATCGCATCAGGCGCGAGAGCCCCAGGGCGCAGCGGACGATGTACCAGACGACGACCGCGGGCACGAGAACGAAGCCGATCAGCACCACGCACAGCAGGCACGCGGCCGCCATATAGAGCAGGCCGATCCAGAAGGTGCGTATCAGGAAGGTGTAGTGGCTCTTGAGCCAGTCTGGGGCGGTATCGCGTGTCACATAGGCCATCACCAGGCCAACGACGTGCGTCACCGGCACGACGAAAGGAACCAGCATCAGGATGTAGACGATCAGCGCAGTCTGGCGCTCGTCCGCCAGCGGCGCGGCGGGGGGCGGCGCGGTCGGCGGCAGGGAGGTGTCAGACATCCTGCGATACCCCATCTAGCCTGGAGCTTGGTCCGGTTGCGTAGGTTAAGCCCGCCGCGCGCGAAGCCCAAGTGAGGAATCGGTAAGGGCCCGCCGGACAATCGATCCTGACTCAGGTCCGCTCGGCGACGACCTCGACCCCGGCGCCCTCAGCGGACGGGGCCAGGGCGAGTGGCTTCTCGACGCGCACGCGGGCCCGCGTGACACCCTCTTCGCGCAGGCAGGCCCGGGCCAGGCGCCAGGCGAAGGTCTCGACGAGCAGCACATGACCCTCATCGGCCAGGGCCCGGGCGTGCGCGACGACCTTTTCGTAGTTCACGGTCTGATGGATCGAGCGCCAGGGCTCGCCGGCCAGGTCCAGTTCGACGTCGACGATGAGGGTCTGGCGGCGGCCCTGCTCGTGGGCGTTCAGTCCGATCTCGGCTTCCACGCGGAGGGCGCGGACGAACACCCGGGTCGAAAAATGGCTCATGGGATCACGGCTCGATCACGTCGGGAGTTCGCCAGCCCAGGTGCTGGCCGGCGTCGACGGCGATCATCTGGCCCGTGACCGCGCGGGCGTCGATCAGATAGCGCAGGGCGAGCTTGATCTGGTCCTCGCCGACCGGCTCGCCGAGCAGTGAGCCGGCCGCCTCCGCCGCGAAACTCTCCTCGGTCTGATGAACGGACTGAAGCGTGGGGCCCGGACCGATCGCGTTGACCCGCACATGCGGCGCAAAGGCCTGCGCCATCATCCGGGTGGCCACCCATAGCGCCGCCTTGGCCACCGTGTAGCTGAAGAAACGCGGGTCGAGCCTAAGAACCTTCTGATCGATCAGATTGACCACGAGGCCATGGTCGTCGGGTCCCAGGCGGGCAGCGAACGCCTGGGTCAGGAGGAAGGGCGCGCGAAGGTTTACCGAGATTGCCGCATCGAGACTCGCCGGCGTTGCGGTGGCGGCCTCGTCGCGGTCGAACACCGAGGCGCTGTTCACCAGAAGCCGAAGGGGGGCGGACGCGCCGGCGACGAGGGCGCGGCAGGCTTCGGGGTCGGAGAGGTCGCCGCCCGCCGCCTGCGCCGCGCGTCCCATGGCCTCGATCTCGCGCGCCGTCGCCTCGGCCTCGGCGGCCTCGCGGGCGTGGACGACGACATCGTAACCCGCATCCGCGGCGGCGAGGGCGAGGGCGCGGCCCAGGCGCTGGCGCGCGCCCGTCACCAGGGCCCAGCCGCGCGGGCTCACCGACGCGTCAGTCGACGCGACCGAACTCCAGTTTGTTCAGGACGGCGAACGCGATGACGAAGATCGCGATGACGATAATGGCGTCCATGTCGAGCGGCTCTCCAGGCGGCGACCGGGCTTTACCGGCGGGTTTCATCGGCGGCAAGGGCGGCCCCCTTCCCGCCCTTAACGCCGATCACTAAGATAAGTCCGTTCCACAAATTTCGGCCGCCGCGGCGCCGTCCCCAGGGAGAGACCTCACGATGCGCGATTGCATGAAGTTCTACATCGACGGCAAGTGGGTCGACCCCGTTACGGCCAAGTCGATGGACGTGATCAATCCGGCCACCGAAGCGGTGTGCGGCCACATCTCCGCCGGTTCCGCCGCCGACGTCGACAAGGCCGTCGCCGCGGCCAAGAAGGCGTTCGAGACCTTCTCCCAGACCAGCCGTGAAGACCGCATCGAACTGCTCGAGCGCATCCAGGCCGAGTACCAGAAGCGCTTCGGCGACATCGCCCAGGCCATCACCGAGGAGATGGGCGCGCCCGCGAGCCTCGCCCAACGCGCCCAGGCGCCGATCGGCATCGGCCACATCGCCACCGGCATTGCGGTGCTGAAGGCCTTCAAGTTCGAGGAAGATCGTGGTCCGACCCGCCTCGTGCGCGAGCCGATCGGCGTGTGCGGCATGATCACGCCGTGGAACTGGCCGATCAACCAGATCGCCTGCAAGGTGGTCCCGGCCCTCGCCACGGGCTGCACCATGGTCCTCAAGCCGTCCGAAGAGTCGCCCTTCTCGGCCTACATCTGGGCGGAGATCCTGCACGCCGCGGGCGTGCCGGCCGGCGTGTTCAATCTGGTCAACGGCACGGGCCTGGAAGTGGGCGCCGCCATCGCCAGCCACCCGGACATCGACATGGTCTCCTTCACCGGCTCGACCCGCGCCGGCGTCGAGGTGGCCAAGGCCGCCGCGCCGACGGTCAAGCGCGTGGCCCAGGAGCTGGGCGGCAAGAGCCCGAACATCATCCTCGAAGACGCCGACATGAAGAGCGCCGTCGGCGGCGGCGTGAAGCACGTGATGCAGAACTCCGGTCAGTCCTGCAACGCGCCCACCCGCATGCTCGTCCCGAAGGGCAAGATGGACGAAGTGATCGTCATCGCCAGGGAAGCGGCCGAGTCCACCACGGTCGGCGACCCCAACGGCAACGCCCAGATGGGTCCCGTGGTCAACAAGAGCCAGTGGGAGAAGATCCAGCGCCTGATCAAGGCCGGGATCGAGGAAGGCGCGACCCTGGTCACCGGCGGCCCGGGCCGTCCGGAAGGCCTGGACAAGGGCTACTATGTAAAACCCACCGTCTTCGCCAACGTGAACAACGACATGACCATCGCCAAGGAGGAGATCTTTGGACCCGTGGTGTCGATCCTGGGCTACGATAGCGTCGACCAGGCCGTGAACATCGGTAACGACACCGAATATGGCCTGGCCGCCTATGTCTCCGGCACGGACATGAACAAGGTGCGCGCCGTGGCCTCAAAGCTCCGCGCGGGCCAGGTGTCGCTCAACGGCGGCGGCGGCGACATGACCGCCCCCTTCGGCGGCTACAAGATGAGCGGCAACGGGCGCGAGTGGGGCGACTTCGGCTTCCACGAGTACCTCGAGGTCAAGGCCATCCTCGGCTACACGCCCAAGCAGGCCGCCGAGTAACTAACCTTTGGAGGCTTCGGCCCCCGCAGAGGTCTCGAAGGTCCTCCCCCGCGCGGCGCGCGGGGGAGGATTTCGTTTCTAGGGCATGGACGGAGCCGCTTCGGCGGCGAACTGGTCGACAAGCGCCCGGGCCTCGCGCGGGAGCCGGAGGCGGTGCAGCCGGACCGGCCTGTCCTGCAGGCGCTCGAATAGGGCGGCGAAGTTCTTGCGACGCTCGTCGAAGGTGTCCCATGCCCATCGGATCGGGTGCTCCTTGTCGATCCAGCGGCTGAACTCTTCGCGATTGCCGGTTCCGGGCCAGAGCTCCGCGCCGGAAACGGCGCGCACGAAGGACCGGGCGATCACGCGTCTCATGATCACTTCGCGTCCATAGTCGAGCCAGATGAGGTCCGTGGCGCGCGGTAGGATCAGGGGCCACGCGAAGCGGCTGTAGTTGCCGTCGATGACCCATCGATCCGGCGCGACGGCCTCGGCGATGCGGGCGCGGAACGCCTCGGGATCGTGGGTCACCAGATCCCTCCAGCCGGCCTGCCAGTTGATGGCGTCCAGCTCGATCACCGGAACGTCGAGCGCATGGCCCAGGCTCCGCGCCAGGGTGGACTTGCCCGAGCCCGAGGAACCGATGATCGCCACCCGCATCGCAGACCCTCCCCCGCAAGGAGGCTAGGTGACCGCGGCGCCTGCGTCCATGGACCCTTAACCCGGCGGCGGCTAAACCTCGCCCATGGCCATAGGCGTGTTCGATTCCGGCGTAGGCGGCCTGACCGTGCACCACGCCCTGGTCCGCCGTTTGCCGAGCGCGGACCTTGTCTATCTGGCCGATCAGGCCATGACCCCCTATGGCGGTCGTCCCGGCGAGGAGATCGTCGATCTCACCCGCGCCGGATGCGAGCGACTGTTCGACGCCGGATGCGACCTGGTGATCCTGGCCTGCAACACCGCCGCGGCCGTGGCCCTGCGCCGGCTGCAGCAGACCTGGCTTCCCGCCTATCGGCGCGAGATGGCGCGGAGCGTGAACGTTCTTGGGCTCATCGTCCCCACCATCGAAGCGGCCACCGGCGTGCCGTGGGAGCATGAGGCGGAGCACTTGAGCGAGAAGGCCGAGAAGGTGGACGTCCTGGGTATCTTCTGCACGCCCGCGACCGCCAGGAGTCGGGTCTACGAGATCGAGATCGACAAGCGCGCCCAGGACGTGGCGGTGTTCTGCGAGCCCTGCCCGGATCTCGCGCGGGATATCGAGGCGGGGGCGGACGAGGCTCGGCTTGCCGAGGACGTGTCCGCCCACGTCGCCCAGCTCTCGCGCCGCGTCGGGCGCGCGCCGGACCGAGCGATCCTTGGCTGTACGCACTACGAGATCACAGCCGACCTGTTCCGCGCCGCCCTGCCGCAAGGGACGCCTCTCATCCACCAGCCTGGAGCCACGGCCGAGGCCGTTGAGCGTTATCTCGCCCGCCACCCGGAATACGACCCAGGCTCTTGCGGCCAGCGGCGCTTCCTCACCACTGGTCGGCCCGGCAAACAGAACGGACTCGTGGAGCGGTTCTGGGGCGAGCCGCTGATGTTCGAAGGCGCGTAACGAATTCCGTCAATCCTGACCTTGAGCTCAAATAG
>DATHPX010000133.1:0-2132 GCA_035483335.1 Caulobacteraceae bacterium
CTGGCCGTCGGCCGGATCGCAGGGCGGCCTGCCCGGCATTGTGCTGAACATCGAGCTCTCGTCACCGTTCGGCCAGGCGCACTTCGAGGCGCCGATCAAGGAGATCTCCGACTTTCTCCGCCGCACCTACCAGATCGTCCCGGCCGGCGAGGAAACCGATCACGTGGACGTCGAGGCCGAACTCGCCAGTGTCCTGCGCCAGGCGTCCTGACCGCTTCGAGAGCCTGAACGCATCCCCGGCGGGGGCGTCCCGGCCCGGTCCCCCGTAACGGGCCGGGACCACCCTCGCGAATCCCTCCCCTTCTCCCCCGCCCCAGGACGGGCTCCTCGTTTCCGCGGTGTGAGCTTGATCGCATCTGGGCGGCTGTTCACGCGTGTCACACAAGACTCGCAACCCCTTCTCCCGAACGCCCCTTCCTGACTCCTCTACCCCAGCTGACCTGGGGTCTTGGGGACAGGAGTAACGCGGGAACGTTCGGGGAAAGGGATTTTTTCATGAGCGGGGCGATCCGAGTTTGCGTGTGCGCCAAGATCGAGTACAGTTCTTCACGTCGCCAGAACGGACAACACCGGGAAGGCGGACAACCGGTCCCCGGACCGGATCGATCTTCGGATCAATCGATCTTCGGATCAACAGTGCGGACGTGGCTCAGGGGTAGAGCATCACCTTGCCAAGGTGAGGGTCGCGGGTTCGAATCCCGTCGTCCGCTCGGAGACGCGACTCGGCGGCAGGTATGGTCGCGGGTTGGATCATGCTCCTGCGGCGGAGTGGCCGAGTGGCTTAGGCAAGGGCCTGCAAAGCCCTGTACACGGGTTCGATTCCCGTCTCCGCCTCTCATTGCGGCCCCCGATCGGGGGTTTTTCTCGTCTCAGGGCTCTCAGTCCCGACCGGTTTTGCCTAGTGCGACCCCGATTACTGGCCGACCATGGCCGCGGGGTTGACGATGCGGTCGAAGTCCCTGGCGCTGATGTAGCCGGAGGCCAGCGCGGCCTCGCGGAGCGTGGTGCCCTGGTCGTTGGCCTGATGGGCGATGGCGGAGGCCTTGTCGTAGCCGATGACCGGGGACAGGGCGGTGACCAGCATCAGGGACCGGTTCACGTAGCTGCCGATCTGGTCCCGGTTGAGCTCGATGTCCTCGATGCAGTACTGGCGTAGCTTGGCGCAAGCGTCGGCCAAGATCGTGGCGGAGTGCAGGAAGTTGGCGATGATGACCGGGCGCATCGCGTTGAGCTCGAAGTTGCCCTGCGAGCCCGCGAACGCGACGGCGCTGTCTTCGGACAGAACCTGGATGCAGACCATCACCATGGCCTCGCACTGGGTCGGGTTCACCTTGCCAGGCATGATCGAGGACCCGGGCTCGTTCGCGGGCAGGATCAGCTCGCCTATCCCGCACCTGGGGCCCGAGGCCAGCCAGCGGATGTCGTTGGCGATCTTCATCAGCGGGACGGCCAGAGCGCGCAGCCCGGCCGAGGCGCCGACCATGGCGTCCAGGCCGCCCTGGGCGGCGAACTTGTTCCCCGCGGTGACGAACGGGTGACCCGTCTCGGCGGCGATCTCGGCGGCGATGGCGCCCGCATGAGGCCGCACGCGCTCGCCCTGCTCCTCATCGCGCTGGGAGCCACGCTGTGCTCGCGCTGCCCGGCCGAGGAGGCCGCGCTCGGGCCCGATGCCGCCAGCGTGGCGATCGCCGAGCTCAGCGCGGCGAACGCGGCGCGCAGCGCGCTCGCGCGCGAGCACGACGCCTGGCAGACGGAGCGCGAGCGCCTGCGGGCGGTCCAGGACGCGGAGGATGCCGAGCGTGCGCGCCTGCATCGCGAGCTCGCCCTGGCGCAGGCCGGCTGCAACCAGGCGCGCGCGGAGGTGGCCGCGGCGGTGGGCGCCGACGAGGCCGCCGCGGTCCAGGCCCGCATCGCCGCGGCCGTGCCCCCGCTCGTCGCCCGCCTCGCCGAGCTGCGCGCGCGGCTCCCGCCCGGGGCGGTCGCGGCGGTGCCGGAGGGCGCCGGCGTGGACGAGGTCATCCGCGCCATCGACGAGAGCGAGCGCGACGCCGCCACCGCCTCCATCGAGCTGGTCGCGGGCAGCCTCGATGGCGCCGAGACCGCGGTGAAGCTCCTGCGGGTCAGCGGCTGCG
>DATHPX010000134.1:0-5200 GCA_035483335.1 Caulobacteraceae bacterium
GGGTTTCGACACGACAGCCCTGCTGGAGGACCCGGTCCTGCGCACCCCCGCCATGATGTACCTGTTCCACCGGGTCGAGGAGCGGTTGGACGGCGAGCCGACCGTCATCCTGATCGACGAAGGGTGGAAGGCGCTCGACGACGAGGTCTTCGCCGCGCGGATCCGCGACTGGATGAAGACGCTGCGCAAGCGCAACGCCATCCTCGGGTTCGGCACCCAGTCGGCGCGCGACGCGCTCGACAGCCGCATCGCCTCGGCGATCATCGAGCAGGCGGCGTCACAGATTTTCATGCCCAACCCGCGGGCGCAGCGCGAAGACTACTGCACGGGCTTCGGCCTGACCGAGCACGAACTGGATCTGGTCCGCGCCCTGCCGGCCCACTCCCGCAGCTTCCTCGTCAAGCACGGCAATCACAGCGTCGTGGCGCGCCTCGATCTGGCGGACATGCCGGACCTGCTGACCGCGCTGTCGGGCAGGGAGGCCTCGGTCCGGCGACTGGACGAGCTGCGCACACGCTTCGGCGATCATCCGTCCGCCTGGTGGCCGCACTTGATCGAGACTCCCTGGCCGGGTCCGGCGCCGGAGGGAACGCCGCCGCGCCTGCGGGTGGCGCCATGAGCATCGCGGCCGGCTGCCCGGCCTTCGATGCACAGGACCTCGGCGTCGCCCACGCCCTCGACTCCGTCGACTGTCGATTGGGTGTGGCCGTCGCCTCGAGCTACGGCCGGCTGTTCGGCCATGACGGCGCGTTCGGGACGGTGCTGACCGTCGTGCTGACCCTCTTTGTGGCCTTCATCGCGCTCGGATTGCTGACGGGCCGCACCCGGCTCACCCTCTCCGGCATGGTTCCCAAGGTGCTCGGCGTCGGCCTCGTGCTGACCTTCGCGACCTCCTGGCCCGCCTACCACACGGTGATCTATGGGCTGCTCGTCGGCGGTCCGGAGCAGATCGCCGTCGCCCTGACCGGCGGGGGCGGCGACACGGCGAGCTTCGCCAACCATCTGGACGACCTGCTGTCCCGCCTGACCGATGTGACCAAGGTGCTCGGCGACGACACGCCAGGAGCGTCCAAGACGCTCGGACCGCTCGCCGGTCCTCAGATCGCCTCCTCACTGGTGTGGATCAGCGGGATGCTGATCCTGCTGGCCTCGGCCGGCGCCCTCGTGCTGACCCGCATCGTCCTGGCTCTGCTTCTGGCGATCGGGCCGGTGTTCATCGTCCTGGCCCTGTTCCGCCAGACCCGCGGCCTGTTCGAGGGCTGGCTGCGCACGGGTCTTCTGTTTGCGCTCGCTCCCACCCTGACGGTCCTGGCCGGGTCGGCGGCCCTCGCGCTGCTCGATCCGCTTGTCGACGCCATCGCCGACGATCCGGCCGGCGCCGTCAAGGACCTCCGGCCGATCCTGGAGCTGTTCTTGGGCTCGGTCGTCTACGCCGGCCTTGTCGCCATGCTTATGTGGACCTCAGCGAGCCTGGTCCGCGGGTGGCGATTTGGCGAGGCGCCCGAAGGCGCAGCCAGATCCGCCTCGACCTTGACCTCGTCGCCACCCAATTCGCCATCGTCACCGGCCGGCGCGGCCGCCCCGGCGGCGTCCTCCGCCAGGCCGTCTGATCCGCGCGTTGGACAGGTGATCGCCTCCTTGGCGCGTGACGGCGGCGAAGCTCAGGCCCCAGTGTCGGTTCGCGTCGAGCAGGCCCGCGCCGCATTGCAGTCGGCCGCCGGCGATGCGCCGCGCCCGCTCGCCGAGAACCACCGGCGCACAGAGGGGCTGGGTCAGGGATTTCGCCCGGCCGCTCGCCCCGCCCGCCTCTCCGGAGCTGTCCGATGATGACCCGCGCCCTGCCGGCCGCGCTTCTGGCCTTGACCGCCGTTTCGCACGCGGCCCACGCCGATTCACCTATTCGCCAGATCCAGTACGATCCGCACGCGGTGGTTCGGGTGCGCGGCTGTCTCGGCTTTCAGCTGACCGTCGTCTTCCAGGACGGGGAGCGGATCGAGAACATCGCGCTCGGCGACGCCAAGCTGTGGCAGGCGACGCCGAACAAGCGGTCCGACCTGCTGTTCCTGAAACCCGCCGTCAGCGGCGGACTCACCAACATGATGGTGGTGACCGACAGGCGTCGCTACGCCTTCGAACTGTCGGCCCGCGACGAGACCGCGTGCCGCGCGGACCGGGTCGTCTACGAGCTGCAGTTCGCCTATCCGAAGGATGCGGAGCCTTTGCCGGCGTTGGCCGCGGCCGAACCTCTTGCACTACCGCCCCTGCCGCCGCCTGAAGAGCCCCTGCCCGCGCCAGCCGCACGCAACACCGCCTATTCCTTCACCGGCGTCCTCGCCAATGTTCCGTCCACGGCCTTCGACGACGGGCGGTCGACCTATCTGCGCTGGCCGGAAGGGGTGGAGACGCCAGCGATCTATGCGCTGGGCCCCGGCAAAACCGAGACCGTGCTGAACTACCACGCCAAGGGCGACTATCTCGTCGTGGACGGTGTTTCCCCAGCCTATGTGCTTAGGCGCGGCTCGGCGGTCGCGGTGCTGTACGACGACGCCTACCAGCAGCCGAAGCTGGATCCCGACGGGCCCCGGCCACGCGCCCAGGCCGCCGCCAAGCGCCGGCTGCTCGCCCGCCTCTTTCCCCGCGACCATGCTCCCGCCAACCCGGAGACCAGCCAATGATCAACGCCGGCTTCTACAGCGGCCGCGACCCGCGCCTGGGCGCCACTTCGGACGAGTTGGCGCACGCAAGCGTTCGCTCCGCCCCCGAGGTCGGACACAAATCCAGCGCGGCCGAGGGCCTGGGCCTGGCGGTCGGCTTGATCGGGGCGGCAACCGTCGGGGGGCTCACGATACTGAGCCTCGCCCACCAGCATTCCGCAGCGTTGGAAAAGCCGGCGACGCATGCGCCGCGAAGCGCCGCCGTAGCGACAGCTCCCCCCGCCCGCTCCACCGCCTCGCCGCCGGTTGCGGCCGCGATTCCCGCCGCGCCGGCCACGCCCGCCGACGCCTCGCCCGTCCTCGTGCTCGACAATGGCTCACCGCCGGCGTCGACCGTGGCCGCGCCAGTCCGCAGCGCGCCGGCCCAGTCCGCCGGCGCGGCCAAACCCGAGACGTACTTCTCCCAGGATGAGCAGTTCGCAGCCCGGGCCGGCGGAGAAACGCCGCCGGTCAGCCAGATCCACAAGATCGAGCACCCCGACCTGATGATCGCCCAGGGTGCGGTGATCCCGGCAGTGCTCGAGACAGCCCTGAATTCCGACCTGCCTGGCTACGCGCGGGCCCTGGTCAGCCGAGATGTCCGTTCGTTCGACGGGTCCAAGGTCCTCATCCCGCGCGGATCACGCCTGGTCGGCCAGTACAAGAGCGCCCTCCAGACCGGTCAGACGCGCATGCTGGTCATCTGGACCCGCGTGCTGCGGCCGGACGGGGTCTCGATCCAGCTCGGCTCGCCCACGACGACGGATGACGGCGAGACCGGACTGACCGGCAAAGTCGACACTCACTTCCTGCAGCGGTTCGGCGGGGCCATCCTACTTTCGGTCATTAGCGGCCTCGCCAGCGCAGTGGGCTCGAGCAGCACGGTCGTGATTGGCACGGCGTCCCAGGGCGGAGGAGCCGCAGCCGTCGCGCTGCAGAACGACATCAAGACCTCGCCCACGGTGCGGGTGATGCAAGGCGCGCCCATCCAGGTGTTCGTCGCCCGCGATCTCGACTTTTCTGACGGCGGACAATGAGCGCAGAGGCGCTGGTCTTGCTGGAAGAGCTGGCCGCGAACGGGGTCTATCTCCGCGCCTACCTGCGTCCGTTCGCGACCTTCCTTGAGCAGCCCAACGTCACCGAGGTGATGGTCAACCGACCCGGCGAGGTGTGGGTCGAGCGGGCGGGCCAGGCCGCAATGACTCGCATTGAGAGCCCGGACGTCGACGACCTCCTGCTGGGTCGGCTGGCCGCCCAGATCGCCCGCTCGACCCGCCAGGGGATCAATCGCGAGAGCCCGATCCTGGGCGCGATCCTGCCAGGCGGAGAGCGCGTGCAGATGATCGGCCCCTCGGCGACGCGAGGCGGCTGGGCGTTGTCGATCCGCCGGTACCTGATGATCGACCGGCCGCTCGAGGCCTACGACCGCCCTCTGCCGCCGCACAAAGAGGCGCCGGTCGACCGGGCGGCCGAGGCCGAACAGATCCGCGCCGCCCCAGTCGAATTCCTGCGAAGGGCCGTACAGGCGCGACGCACGATCCTGATCTCGGGAGGCACCTCGTCGGGAAAGACCACCTTCCTCAACGCCCTGCTGAAGGTTGTGCCGTCGCACGAGCGGATCATTACCGTCGAGGACACGCCTGAGATCGTCGTGTCCCAACCGAACACGGTCGGCCTTGTCGCGGTGAAGGGCGAGTTGGGCGAAGCGAAGGTCACGGTCGAGGATCTTCTGCAGGCTTCACTACGTTTGCGGCCCGACCGGATCATCGTCGGCGAGATCCGGGGACGAGAGACCGCGACCTTCCTGCGCGCGATCAACACAGGCCATCCAGGATCCTTCACAACGCTCCACGCCAACACCCCCGAAGGCGCGCTCGAGCAGATCGCCATGATGGTCATGCAGTCCGGGATGACGCTCTCGCGCAATGAGACGATCGCGTACGCGCAATCCCTGATCGACATCGTCGTGCAGCTGGGGCGTGTCGGCGGCGAGCGCCGCATCGTCGATATCCGCGTGCACGCGAGTATTCAGGCCTGATCAAACGCCTTCAGGCGGCGAGGATAGGACGTCGAACAAACTCGACAGACACCCCGGGAAACACCTGATTTCGTTCGCCCGCTGAGACGTTGAGGCTTGAGCATTCCCTCCGGCGACGCGCCGGCGGCGGTCAGTCTGGGCCGCCCGGAAAGGACGCGAGGCCAAACTCATGAGTCAAGCTGCATTATTCGCGGCCGCGCTCGTTATCTGCACAGCCCTGGCTGGTCCCGCACTCTCAGGCGTCGACACGAGAACCGCCACCCCTGTCATGCAGGGCTCCGCCGAGCCGGCCTCGACAACGACATCAAGTCTCGCTCCCAGCCGAGAATATCTATCATGTTATTATTATCGGGGCCGTTACTACCCGTATTATTACAGAAGCGGATATTATCATTATAGGTACGGTGGCCGATATTGTAACGTCCGGTACTATCGTCACGGCGTGTGGTATTGCCGCTGAAAGCTTCCG
>DATHPX010000135.1:0-9947 GCA_035483335.1 Caulobacteraceae bacterium
GTGGCGGCGAGCGCGTCGACGTCCGCATAGCAGCCGCGAAGCCAGCGCGGAGTCTCCCGCGTCAGAGCGCGCCGCCCGTGCAGGATACGTCGATTGTCGAACACCACCATGTCGCCCGGCGCCAGGCGACGCTCGAAAACGGCGCCGGGCGCGTGCACGCGGCGGTGGAAGCCGAGGTAGGCCTCGTACCAGGCTTGGGTGTCGGCCGCTTCGCCCGCTTCCAGATCGAGCGAGCGATGATTGAGCCGGACTGCCTCGATGGCCCCGAGCGGATCCAGCGACAACACCGGGGCCGCATGCGTCCAGCGGGAGCCGGATGCTTCCGCGAAGGCGAAGCGGACCGGGGTTCGCGCGAGGATGTCGAACGCCGCAGGCGCCTCGCGCCTCAGGGCTTCGGCGTGGGCGAAGCCGTCTGCGAACAGGCTCTCGCCGCCCGCCTCGTCTACGACGATCGCATGCAGCAGCTGAAGCGTGGGGACCGGATCGCGGTAGGGATTGTCCGTGTGGAGATCGAGACCGAGATCCGAATAGGCGAGGTTTCCGGGCGCGGGTTCGACGCGGACATCGAATGTGCGGCCATAGTTTGTCTCGCGCACGAAGCCGAACCTCGCGACGGCCCGCTCGACCGCCGAGGGATCGGCGCCCGCGCCCGAGAGTATGGCCAGACCCCAGCGCCTCAGGCGGGCGAGCGCCTCACGCAGCGCGCCGTCTTCAGCGAGATAGGCTTCGAACGGGACAGCAGGAGCTTCTGAGATCGCCTGCGGAGCCTCCCAAAGCTCCACCGAGGATCGCGGCCTGAGGACGCCAGCGCATAGGGCGCCTACCGAAATCCGACGCTCGCCGAACGGCCGGGAGAAGCGCAGACGCAGGCCATCCGCATCACTGGCCACGGTTTCGACGCTCGCGCCGCCCTCGAGCAGGGAGGCGCTGTGGCGGCGCTGGCCGCTGAATGCGTCCCGCGCCTCGTCGGAATGGTCGAACAGCCACATCGCGGCGAACTCGCAAGCGCGCCCGTCGGGGAAGGTCACCTTCACCCGCCGCCCCTCGTCCTCGACACTCACCCGACTGATCACACACACCTCCGCACACGCCCAACGGCGTCAGGCCGATGCAAGCGCCGCTCCCATCGGCGCACCGGAACGAGGCGGCGAGACCGGCGCAGCCAGAGGTTCTACGCCGATCGGGCTCAGGCGTCTGAGCTCCGCTGCGCTCTCCATCACGGCGCGCAGGAGCGCAGTCCGCCGGCGCTCCGTCAGGCACACCACATATTCGGCGAGCTCCGGCGAGCGGGCGCTCGGGTCGAGCGGGATATAGGCGATCCTGGGGTCCGGCGGGCACTCCGAGGAGATGAACATCCCGACGCCCAGGCCCAGGGCGACGCCCTCGCGGATCGTTTCGCGCGTGTGCAGCTCCAGCACGTCCGTGGGGGCGACGCCCGCCTGGCTAAGCAGGTAATCGATCGCGATGCGCGTCCGCGACGTCGGTTCGCGCACCAGCAGGCGGGACTCGGCGATGGCGCAGAGGGGGAAGAACCGGCTCTGGGCGTGAGGGTGGCCGGCCGGCAGGGCCACGACCAACCGGTCGGCGAACAGGGGTTCGTAAGTGAAGCGGTTGTCCCCGGGTGGGTCGCTAACGATCGCCGCATCGACCTGGGCCTCTATCAGGGCCTTCAGGGTCTCGCGGGCATTGCCGATCCGCACCTGGATCGTGAGATCGGGGAAGCGCGCCAGGAGCCCCGCCGCCATCCGGGCGGCGAAGATCGGCGAGTCGGATCCCAGGCGCGCGGAAATCGGCCGCTGATCGCTGTCATCCTTAAAGAAGCCTTCGATGACGCTGGAGGCGGCGAACAGGCGCTGCGTGAGGGCGAAGAGCTCGCGCCCGGCCGGCGTCAGCTTCAGGGGAGGTTTGCGGTTCTCGAACAGGACCAGGTGGTGCCGGTCTTCAAGCGCCTTGAGCTGCTGAGAGAGCGTTGGCTGCGACAGGCTCAGGCCTCTGGCAGCACGGCTGACGCTCGCGGCGCTCGCGATTGCGTGGAAGGCGCGCAGATGCTGGTAGTTCAACGCCACGGCTAGAACCGCCCCCCGGATGGGCTGGACTTTGG
The DNA here is from genome assembly GCA_035483335.1 of Caulobacteraceae bacterium. Classification (GTDB taxonomy): domain Bacteria; phylum Pseudomonadota; class Alphaproteobacteria; order Caulobacterales; family Caulobacteraceae; genus Acaudatibacter. The sequence goes on from DATHPX010000135.1 coordinate 2,102, forward strand.
CTCAGTTGCGTTACGCTTTCGTGACCCCCCGTCGCAGTTTGCCGACTTCGGAAAACGACGTCGGACGGGAGATGATCCGATGACTGATGAAGCCCACGGACGTTGTACTCACGCCATCGGGCGCCTGTAGCTGACCAGGGCCTCGCCCAGCGCGTCTCTGAGCGGGGTCAGCCAGGGCTCGTATTGTTTCCACTGGTCGAGGCCGTCCCGGAAGATCGGCTGTCGCACCTGTTCCGAACTGGGCGTGCGTACGCTGCGCCGGGTGTTGTGGAAGTCGAGACACGCGGGCTCGAACGGAAGACCGCAATGATCCAGGAGACGTGCGACACTGCCTTCGAGGTCTTCGATCACCTCTTCGTGCAGCACCCGCAGGACCCGGCCGGGCAGGACTTCGTCCCAATGGGCCATAAGGTCCAGATAGGTGCGATAGTAGCGGGCGATATCCTCCACGCTGTAGGTAAATTCCTGTCCCTGAGCGAAGAGCTGCTTGAGATTGCTGAAACAGCACGACATCGGGTCGCGCCGCGCGTCGATGATCCGGGCGTTCGGTAACATCAGGTGGATGAGCCCGATGTGCCGGAAGTTGTTCGGCATCTTATCGATGAAGAAGGACTTTCCGGTCCTGTAGGCCTGCGTGTCGGCCAGATACTGCTCGCCAAGCCGCGCAAGCGCCGCCGCGTCCAGCTCCGCCAGCGCTCCTGGATATCGCGGATCGTCCGGATGGTGGTCCCGACCCTGAAAATCGAGGGCGACCGCCTGGATGTTCGGCAGTTCCTGCGTGCCTTCGACCTGGGAGTGCGAGGCCAGGATCTGCTCGATCAAGGTCGAGCCCGACCTTGGCAGGCCAACGATGAAAATCGGGTCGGGCCGCGGATCGCCCCAGCCCGAGCGACGCGTGAAGAACTCCCGCGTACAGACTTCCTTCTGTTTGCGGGTATTGGTCTCCATGCTCTCGGGGCGATAGCGGCTCTCTGACCGTTTCAGGCCATTGCCGCGCTCGTAATAGCGCCAGGACTCCTCGGTCTCCCCACGATCCTCGAAGGCCTTACCCAGAGCGAAGCACAGGTGGTAGCGGTCGACGAGGCCGGTCGCCGGAGCCGTTTCCTGCGCCCGCATGAGCGCGATCTCCTCCTCGGCGAAACGATAGGTCTTGAGGTTGGCGAGGCTCCAGTAGGCGTCGCCGAAGTCCGCCCGAATTGCGCTCGCCGCGCGGTAGGCCTCGATCGCCTCGGGGACGCGGCCGATGGTCTTCAGCGCGTGGCCCATCCACAGCGGGACGTCGGCCGATTGTGGTGCGTCCGCCAGCATCTCCTCGTACAGGGCAAGCGCCTTGGCGTTGTCGCCGACCCCGACCGCCGCCGTGGCCGCGAGGGAGCGGTAGTCGAGGTTGCGCGGATCCGCCTGCAGTAACAGCCGGATCTGCTCGGCGGCCTGCGCGTGCTTCTGCCGCTGGACCAGCGTCTGGGCATAGTCATAGCGCGCGGCGAGATATTCGGGCGCGAGGACGAGCACCGCCTCGAGCAGCACCTCGGCGTCGTCGAGCACGTCCTGGGCCATGCCGATCCTGGCCAACAGGCGCATCGCCTCGGGATGGTTTCCGTTGCGGAGCAGGAAGGCGCGGATGATCTGCTCCGCCGGCGCGATATCGCCGTCCGAAAAAAGTGAGGTCGCCGTGACGACCTCGCTCGGCAGGGCCTTGAGGGTGGCGACATGGCCCGCCGCCATCGTCGCGTTCTGCGCCTCCCCGCTCATCCGGTAGAGGCCCTCGAGCATGCGCCAGCTCATCGGCAGCGCGGGATTGATGTTCACCGCGCGCAGCAGCGCCTCGATCGCCCGGGGGGCGTCCCGCAGGGCCACGTGGCACAGCCCCCGCTCCTGGTGCATCCGGCTGAATCGCGGCTGCAGCGCCTCGAGCTGTTCCAGCGACGCCAGCGCATCTGGGACGCGCATGAGGTGGCGCAGGCTGGTGGCCACGATCAGCAGCAGGTCCCGGTTCTCGGGAAAGTCGCGGACCAGCGGCTCGGCGCCAGAAAGGACTTCCTCATGGCGGCCCTCCTGCTGCAATCGTCGCAGTCGCCCGACCTCGCCCTCTACGGCCGATGGCGGGGTCATGACGGGGCTCGGGTCCATCAGGCCCTTCTCGCGAGCGGCGGGAGCTCGATCAGCCCCCGAACAGCTTGACCATCGGCTTCACGCCCTTGTCGGTCTCGGCCGCGTGCCGAAGGTGTTCGGGGATCCCGAAGGCGTCCTCGATCGTGCGCAGAAGCGAGTAGTGGTTGTAGGGCGTGTCGTCGGCCAGGCCGTGGGGCCCGTGGTTTGTGATGACGATGGTGGGGATGTGTCCCCCGCCGAAGTTCGAGATCGCCTCCGGCGTCACCCCGCAGCACCCGTCCCGGGCCCTTCCGGCGCCTTCGTCGAAGGTGATGACGATGGCGAAGTTGTCAGAGCCCTTCCAAGCCGGCGTGCGCTCGATCGCCCCCACCAGGCGGGCGATCTCGGCGTCTCCGCGACGGATCAGCCCGTCCTTGTTCGTGCTCTGGCAGTCGTCAGGGACGTTCGGCCCCGAGAGGCCATGCATCTCGTTGCACTGGTTGGGGACGATCAGAGCGAAGTTCGGTAGCGCCCCGGACGCGAGGTCCTTGTCCAGCTGATCGAATGCGACGATGCGCTCGGCGCGATCGGACGCGGATTGCACCTGGGCGAAGTTCACGAAGCCCGAGTGCTTGGAGGCGTAGAGCGCCGTCGCCCGGCTGCCGTCGCTGACCTTGGGGTCGCTGGCGATGTATGCGAGCGAGCCGGGCGCCGGCAGGTCCTCATAATAGCCCTTCCAGGACAGGCCACGCGAGCCAAGCTGGTCGCCGAGGTCCCGGGCGTGGACGGTGTGGTCGACATAGCCTGGCTGCGCTGCGCCCAGGCAATTGGCGTCCGTCGAACCGGGCTTGCAGTAGAAGGGATCATCGTCGTGGATGCCGAACGTGTCGCCGCCCAGCAGCGCCACATAGTTCGCCTCGCTGGGGTGCACTTCCCCATACATGCGCGTGGCGTCGCCGTACTCGCGCGCGAGGCGCGAGATGGTCGGGGCGTCCGCGCCGCCGACGATCTGATCGTAGTCCTTGTTTTCCTCGATGATGACGAAGACGTGGGCGAAGCGGGGAACGCCTTCGACCTTCGGCGCGGCGTGCGCCGCAGCGGCTCCAGCGCCAGCCAGACCGATCGCCAGCCCGATAGCCATGGCCCTTCGCATCATCGACGACTCCTTTGATTCCCGCACGAGGCGGTGGAACACCATTCTGATGACGATTTCGCGAATGGCACGGCTTTTGCCCGCCTTGCGCGTACGGAACACCCGGCGTAATAGGCCCCCCTTCCCGCCTCGCGGTGATCCTCGGTAGCTCAGTTGGTAGAGCAGGCGGCTGTTAACCGCCGGGTCGCAGGTTCGAGTCCTGCCCGGGGAGCCACCGGCTTTGGGTAAGTGGCTGTGGCTGCTGAGAAATTTTCCAGGTGGCCGGGACCTGCCCCACAATATATCGCTCTGCGAGACGCTCAATCGGCCAGTCGCTCTACGACCAGATCGACGAACGCCCTCACGCGGCGGGCGCGGCGCATGTCGCGATGATAGCTTAGCCAGGTGTCGCGCGTCGGCGGCGGCTCGCCGAGATCGATGCGTTCGAGCCCAGCCGTACCGTCGCCCAATGGAACCGGCAGTACGGCCAGTCCGGCGCCGAGCGCGCACAGCCTCGCCTGCACCTCGCGGTTGTTGCTGCGCGCAGCGATGTGCGCGTTCGGAAGCATCCGCGCGACCCACTCGACGTCCGGCATGCCGCCAAACGCCGAGTCCATGATGACCAGGGGGCACCCGGCGCCGTCGCCGGCCGAAGGGTGCGCCGCGCCACGACGAATGTAGGCTGCATAGGACATGCGAAGCAGCCGGCGGGAGATGACGTCTGCCTCATCGGGGGGCCTGATCCGGAATGCGATGTCCGCCTCCCGCCTCGCGAGGCTGTAGAGGCGCGCGTCGGTCAGCAGCTCGAGCACAATGCCCGGGTGCTCCCGGCTGAACTCCGCCAGCACGGGCGAAAGCATCCAGACGCCGAACCAATCGGAGCAGGACAGGCGCAGCAGCCCGCTCAACCGCCCCACGACGCCGTCGAGCATGCGACCGAGGGAGAGCGCCTCTTCCTCCATTCGCTCGGCATGAGCGAGCATGACCTGCCCCTCGTCGGTCAGGACGAAACCCTCTCCCGTACGCTGGAACAGAGTGTGGCCGACCGCCGCCTCGAGTGCGCGGAGGCGCCGCCCCATCGTCGGCTGCGTCTGGCCGATCGCCCGGGCGGCGGCCCCGAGCGTCCCTTCGCGGGCGATCGCGAGGAAGATGCGCAGGTCGTTCCAGTCCATAGTCATCATGCAATTCTGCATGACCAGCGTGCAGAGTCTATCGTTTCCATTCATCTCGCGATTGAGGAGGATCCGGCTCGCCGAAAGGAGCAGAGCCATGAATGTACAGACCACCATGACGGCCCTCGTGCTGGAGACGCACGCCGGGTCCTTCCGCCTCACCCAGGTTCCGAGGCCCGCGCCAGCTGCCGGGGAGGTGCTGGTGAGGATCGAGGCGAGCGGCGTTAATCCGCTCGATATCAAGACCAGGGCCGGCGAGGCGGCGGCGGCGCACGCCCGACATCCCCTACCCGCCATCCTGGGCATCGACCTCGCGGGGGTCGTGGAGGAGGTCGGCCCAGGCGTCACCCGCTTCCGGCGCGGCGACGAAGTGTACGGAATGACCGGCGGCGTGGGCGGCGTGCAGGGTACGCTCGCCCAGTTCGCGTCGGTGGACGCCGATCTGCTCGCGCACAAGCCGGCCAATCTCTCCATGCGCGAGGCGGCCGCCCTGCCGTTGATCACGATCACCGCGTGGGAAGGGCTCATCGACCGTGGCCAGATTTCCAAGGGGCAAACCGTGCTCGTTCAAGGCGGCGCCGGCGGGATCGGGCATGTCGCCATTCAGCTCGCCCGTGCACATGGCGCCACGGTATGGGCGAGCGGCCGCGCCGCCCACGCCGAGACGATCGCGGGCCTCGGGGCGACGCCGATCGACTTCGAGGCGGAGACGGCCCGCGACTATGTCGCCCGTCACGGCGGCCTGGGTTTCGATGTCGTCTTTGACACGGTTGGGGGCGCAAGCCTCGACGCGTCCTTCGCGGCGGTCCGGCGGTACGGCCATGTCGTCAGCGCGATGGGATGGGGCGCGCACGCGCTGGCGCCGCTCTCATTCAAGTCGGCCAGCTATTCAGGCGTCTACACCCTGATACCGCTTCTTAGCGGCGAAGGCCGCGCGCATCACGGCGCGATCCTGGAACAGGCGAGGCGGCTTACGGAAGCCGGGCTACTGCTGCCCATCCTCGACCCGCGGCGCTTCACCTTCTCAGATATCGAGGCCGCCTACGCCGCTGTCGCCGATGGCGCGGCGGGGAAAATCGTCGTGTCGGCGCCGGACGCCGGCTGACCCGATCCATCCTTCAGCAACGGAGCTCATCATGACCACCTGGCTCATCACCGGCTGTTCGAGCGGCTTTGGCCGCATCCTGTCGGAGGCCGTGCTCGCGCGCGGGGACAATGCGATTGTCACCGCCCGCAATCGGGAGAGCGTCCAGGCGCTGGCGGATCGTTACCCCGGCCGGGCCTCTGCGGCGGCCCTCGATGTCACTCGGGCGGGCGACGCGGCCGCGGCGGTGGACCAGGCCGTGGCGCGCTTTGGTCGCCTCGACGTCCTCGTCAACAATGCGGGTTTCGGGTTCATCGGCGCCGTCGAGGAGAGCGAAGCGGCTGAGTATCGCCCGATGTTCGAAACCAACCTGTTCGGCCTGATCGAGACGACCCGCGCCGCGCTCCCCGTCCTGCGGCGCAGCGGCGGCGGCCGCATCGTCAATTTCTCGTCGGTCGGCGGCATCACCGGACGCATGGGGTTCGGTCTCTACAATGCGAGCAAGTTCGCGGTGGAAGGCCTGTCCGAAGCCCTCGCCGAGGAGGTGGCGCCGTTCGGCATAAAGGTGCTGATCGTCGAGCCCGGCGCCTTCCGGACCGACTTTCTCGGCCGCTCGATCCTGTCGGCTCAACGGCGGCTCGAGGCCTATGAAGCAACCAGCGGGCGTACGCGCGATTTCAGCCATGCCAATGATGGTCGACAGCTTGGCGATCCCGAACAGGGCGTCGTGGTGCTGCTTCAGGCGGTCGATTCTCCGACGCCGCCGCTGCGTCTGCCTCTCGGAAAGGACGCCTACGGGCGAATCCGGTCGAAGATCGGCCAACTGGAGCAAGACCTGTGTGCATGGGAGGACCTGGCGACCGCGACGGGCTTTGCGTGACCAACGCATCGCCCGCAGCCCAGCTTGCCTTGTGACGGGTCCGCGCGCTCCTATGCCTCCGCTCGGACGTGCAAGTCGATGAAGCCCGCCCGGCGCGGGCGCAGAGGCGGAGGGAGCGATCATGGCAGCCGATGATCCGCGCCGGTGGATGTGGGGCGAAGCGGTGCAACTCCTTGCCCGGGCCGACCGCCTGCATCGCCAGTTGTTCGAGCTGAGTGCGACAGGCCCGCGGCGACCCAGTTGGGAGCCGCCCGTCGACGTGCTGGAAACCGAGCGCGAGGTCGTCGTGATCGCCGCCCTTCCGGGCGTCTGTGAGGATGACGTGAGACTGGCGATCGAGGGCCCGGCCCTGCTGATCCAGGGGGAGCGAACCCTCCCGGGAGAACTCCGCGCGGCGGTAATCCACAGGATGGAGTTGCCGCAGGGCAGGTTCGAGCGACGCGTACCGCTGCCGCCCGGGCGCTACGATCAGGTGCGCCACCAGATGCGGGATTGCTGCCTCGTCGTCAGCCTTCGCAAGCTCGCCTAAGGAGGCCCGACATGGCCGAAGCAGCCCCCGCCGCCGAGACCAAGGCTGGCGAACCGAGCGCCCGATCGCTCCCGACCGACGCCTTCATTGTCCTTCCCGTGCGGAACACCGTGCTGTTCCCCGAGGTCATCACCCCGATCAGTGTGGGCCGTCCCTCTTCCGTCGCCGCCATTCAGCAGGCGGTTCGCGAGCAGCGCCAGATCCTGCTGGTGCTGCAAAGTCACCCCGACACAGACGCGCCTAAGCGGGAAGATCTCCACGATGTCGGCGTGATCGCCAACATCCTGCGCTATGTCGTCACTTCGGAAACGGAGCACCACCTCGTCTGCCAGGGGGTGCAGCGCTTCCGTATCACCGAGATGATCGAGGGCTGGCCCTACCTGGCGGCGCGCGGACTCCACATCCCCGAACCCACCGACAGCGGCACCGAGGTCGAGGCGAGGTTCGAGAACCTTCGCAACCAGGCGCTGGAGATCCTCGAACTCCTGCCCCAGGCTCTCCCGGAGCTTCGGCAGACGGTAGCCTCGATCACCCGGCCGGGCCTCCTCGCAGACATCGCGGCCAGCTACCTCGACGCAGCGCCCGAGGAAAAGCAGGAGATCCTCGAGACGATCGACCTGATCCCCCGGCTCGATCGCATCAGCGCTCTCCTCGCCCACCGGCTGCAGGTGCTGCGCCTGTCTCGCGAGATCGGCGCGCAGACGCAGGCGGCGCTCTCCGAAAGGCAGCGCGAGGTGCTGCTGCGCGAACAGCTCGCCACAATCCAGAAGGAGCTCGGGGAAAGCGACGCGACCGCAGTCGAGGTCGCCGAACTGCAAGCGGCCATCGACAAGGCCGGCATGCCCGAGGAGGTCCAGAACCAGGCCCGCAAGGAGCTCCACCGGCTGCAGCGCATGCCCGAGGGCGCGGCCGAGTACGGCATGATCCGTACCTACCTCGACTGGCTGATCGACTTGCC
>DATHPX010000136.1:0-3204 GCA_035483335.1 Caulobacteraceae bacterium
CGCTCGGGCGCCCAGGTAACGGTCACCGTCGCTCCAGCCCCCGGCTCCGACTCGATCTCCAGTTCCGCCTGCGCCGCAGCCGCCCGTTCGCGCATGCCGGCGAGGCCGAAGCCGCAGACGGGGCATGTCGGGTCGAAGCCCCTGCCGTCGTCGGACACGGTCATCTGAAGGCCGCGGCCCGGAAGGGGGCGCAGGTTGACGGTGATGGTCTGAGCCCTGGCATGGTGTTCGGCATTCGAGATCGCCTCCTGGGCGATGCGCAGCAGCTCGTGGGCGATCTCGCTCGGCGGCGCCGAGACCGGCTCAAGGTTGGCGACGACCTTCACCCCGCCGAACCGGCGCGCCCGTTCGACCGCAGTCGAAAGCGCTGTCGCGAGGCAGGGCGGAGGCGACCTCAGAACCGAAATCATGCGGCGGGCGTCGACGAAACTCTCGTTGGCGATCTGATGGGCCAGCGCGACGGCCTGGGAAGCGCCCGCCGGCAGAGCGCCGTTCGCCTGCGCCAGCTCGAGCTGCAGCCGGATCGCGGCCAGGCCCTGGGCCAGGGTGTCGTGGATCTCACGGGCGATGCGGTTGCGCTCCTCGGTCACCGCCGCCTTGCGCGTCTGCGCCTCGAGCCGTTCGGCGACTTCCGGGCGCTCCGAGCAAACCCGCGAGGCGTAGAGCGTCTGGCCTCCAGTCCCGGAGGGGTCCGCGGTGGGGATCAGCGCCTCTGCCATGTCCTTTCGCCTCTATTCGTCCCAACCGCCCCTGCTGAGGGATGGACGATTCTTCTTCCAACTTATTCCACCACGCCATCTCATAGTTCAGGTCGATCCAATCGATGGATTTGATGGATCACCCCATTACGCCTGAGCAGTCAGAGAGTTGGGCTTTAACCACGGAGGACGCGGAGGACACGGAGGTCGTGCATCTGCCGAAGGGGAGAGGGGTGGCGAAGCTGAATCGCCGGCCTTCGGCCGGCATTAGAACAATTCGGAACGCCGGGCGCCTCATCGTCTGTCCCTCCGTGCTCCTCCGCGTCCTCCGTGTCTCCGTGGTTGAGACGATCTCGCCTGATCAGATGGGGTGGCGTTGATCCGCCTACTGCAGCAGCGCGGCGACGGCGTCGCGCTCTTCGGTGAGTTCACGGACGGTGCGGTCGAGCATGTTCTGGGCGAACGGACTCAGCGCGAGGTCGCGCACGCGGTGGATGGCGCCGGCCTCGCAGATCGTCGGCACGCCGCAGATCAGGCCGGGCGGGATCCCGTAGTCACCTTCCGACCTCACCCCCATCGAGACCCATCGTCCGCCGCTGCCCTGGACCCAGTCGCGCATGTGATCGAGGGCGGCGTTGGCCGCCGACGCCGCCGAGGAGGCGCCGCGGGCGTTGATCACGGCGGTCCCGCGTTGGGCCACCGTGGGGATCAGGTCCTCGCGATACCAGGCGTTGTCAGCGACCAGCTCGGCCAGGGGAGTTCGGCCGACCCTGGCGTGACTCCAGTCGGCGAACATGGTCGGCGAATGATTGCCCCACACCGCCAGGCGCTCGATGTCGTCGACCTTGCAGCCAGCGCGGGCCGCCAGCTGACTCGCCGCCCGGTTGTGATCGAGGCGGACCATCGAGGTGATGGCGTCGCGCGGCAGGTCGGGCGCGAAGTGAGCCGCGATGAGGGCGTTGGTGTTGGCGGGATTGCCGACCACCAGCACCTTGGCCTCGCGACTGGCGTTCTCGTTCAGGGCCTGCCCCTGGACCTTGAAGATCTCGGCGTTGACCGAAAGCAGGTCTCGGCGCTCCATGCCCTTTGACCGTGGGCGGGCCCCCACGAGGAAGGCGGCGTCGATGTCGCGGAAGGCCAGGACCGGATCGTCGGTCACCGTCACGTCGGCGAGGAGCGGAAAGGCGCAGTCCTCCAGCTCCATCGCCGTCCCGCGCAGGCTCCCCAGGAACTGCGTCAGCTCCAGAAGTCGCAAATGCACCGGCTGGTCCGGGCCAAAGGCGTCGCCCTGCGCCAGGCGGAACAGGAGGGCGTAGCAGATCTGGCCGGCTGCCCCGGAGACCGCGACGGTGATCGGCGCTTTCGACATGCCAGCTAGTCTCCTCGTTCCTTAGCCTACCCGACGAAGGCGCGCTCCAGCACGAAGTCGCCGGGCTCGGAGTTCGAGCCCTCCTTCATGCCCTGGGCCTTCAGCATCTGGGCCATGTCCTTGATCATACCCATGGAGCCGCAGAGCATCACGCGGTCCTCGGCGGGATCGAAACAGGACTGCGCCAGACCCGCGTCGGCGAACAGGCGACCGCTTTCAATCAGATCGGTGATGCGGCCCATTCGGCTGAAAGCCTCGCGCGTGACGGTCGGCAGGTACAGCAGCTGAGCCTTGGCCATCTCGCCGAAAATCTCGTCGTTTGGCAGTTCGCGCTCGAACAGCTCTCGGTAAGCGAGATCGCCAATCCGGCGCACGCAGTGGGTGACGATCACCTGGCCGAAGGCTTCGTACACGTCCGGGTCACGCGCCACCGACAGCCAGGGAGCCAAGCCCGTGCCGGTCCCGAGCAGCCACAAACGCTTGCCCGGCCGCAGGGCGTCGGTCACCAAGGTGCCGGTCGGCTTCTTGGCCATCAGGATCTGGTCGCCGGGCGTGATCCTCTGCAGGCGCGAGGTCAGCGGACCGTCGGGCGCCTTGATGGAGAAGAATTCCAGCTCCTCGGCCCAGGCGGGGCTGGCGATCGAATAGGCGCGCAGGGTCGGCTTGCCGCCGCCGGCGCCGGGCAGGCCGATCATCACGAACTCGCCGGAGCGGAAGCGAAAACTCGCCGGGCGGGTGACGCCGAAGCTGAAATACTGATCGGTCCAATGCCGGATCCAGGTCACGTCCACGACATGGTGCGTGGCGCTCTGGAGCCTGTCTTTGATCAAAGCGGGGGCGCCCCCTCCCGACGGGAGGGTTGGATTTTCGAACATGGCGGTGGACTCCTACTTATCGCGGAGCCCGATGCGTTTGCACGGGACAGATGCAGACGCTGAATCGGGCTCTATATCTTTGAATCTAGAGCAAATTATCCCCATTCAGACGATTCCGTCTGAATGGGGTTTGCTCTAGGGGACGGCGAGGTCGCTCGCTCGCGGAAGGCGGGCGAGACGTCGTCGGCGGCGGCCTGATAGACGTGGCGGAAGCGGTGCTCCGCGCGATTCCAGTCTTCGGGGGTCGATCCGTCGGCCGGCT
>DATHPX010000137.1:0-2539 GCA_035483335.1 Caulobacteraceae bacterium
GTGCTGTCGGGCACGCGCGCGAGCGCGCTCGAGAGCCTGGCGAGTGAGCTGGACGAGCGCGCCTTCGTCGTCGCCTGCGACCTCTCGGACGGGGCGGCGGTGGATGGCCTGATCGCCGGCGCCGAGGCCGCCGCCGGGAACCCGCTGGATATCCTGGTCTCCAACGCCGGGGTCACGCGCGACGGCCTTCTGATGCGGATGAAGGACGAGGACTTCGACACGGTCCTCAAGGTGAACCTCGAGAGCTATTTCCGTCTGTGCCGCTCGGCTCTGCGTGGCATGATGCGCCGCCGCTCGGGCCGGATCATCGGCATCACCTCGGTCGTGGGGGTCGCCGGGAACGCCGGCCAGACCAACTATGCCGCCTCCAAGGCCGGCATGATCGGCTTCACCAAGGCCCTCGCCCAGGAGGTCGCGAGCCGCAACATCACGGCGAACTGCATCGCGCCCGGCTTTATCGAAAGTCCGATGACGGACGCCCTGACCGAGGGACAGAAGACCCAGATCCTCTCGACAATTCCGATGGCGCGGCTGGGAAGCGGCGCCGACGTCGCGGCCGCCTGCGTCTATCTGGCCAGCGAGGCGGGGGCCTATGTGACCGGCCAGACCCTGCATGTTAATGGCGGGATGGCTATGATCTGATGTCCGTGTTCGCGCCGTGCAGGCGCCTCCCGAGGGCCGCTAGGCGGACGCGGAGGAACATGCTAGGCGCTCTTGCGAGTTCAACCCACGCCTAAGCCGCGGCGCGCTCTGCATGTTCGGAGCCGACACATTCACCCGGGGCGGGGATCTGAGAGTTCGCCGAACCTCCGATCGCCCCAAAACTCTAAAGAAGGACGGGACTGACAAATATGTCCGATATTCTCGAGCGCGTGCGTAAGATCGTCATCGAGCACCTCGACGCCGACCCGGAGAAGGTGACCGAGAAGGCGAGCTTCATCGACGACCTGGGCGCCGACAGCCTCGACAACGTCGAGCTGGTGATGGCGTTCGAAGAGGAGTTCGACATCGAGATCCCCGACGACGCCGCCGAGCACATCCAGACGGTGGGCGATGCGGTGAACTTCATCAGCGAACGCCTGGGCGCCTGACCGGGCGTCCGGCTTCAAGGACCCTCCTCAGCCGCCCATCTCCAATCTCATGCGTCGCGTCGTCGTCACCGGTCTTGGCATGGTCACCCCCCTCGCCTGGGGCGTGGAGCCAACTTGGCGCGCCCTGCTGGCCGGCAAGTCCGGCGCGGGGCGTATCACCGCCTTCGATCCCACGGACTATGCCTGCCAGGTGGCTTGCGAAGTGCCGCGGGTGGACGGTCGCGGGGGCGGCGGGCCCGACTTCCCGCACGCCTTCGATCCCGACCAGGTGATGAGTCCCAGGGACCAGCGCCGGGTCGACGACTTCATCCTCTACGGCGTGGCCGCCGCCGACGAGGCGATCGCCGATTCCGGCTGGTCTCCGCAGACCGAAGAAGAGCGCGAGCGCACCGGAGTGAACATCGGCGCGGGGATCGGCGGCCTGTCGACCATAGCCGACACCGCCATCGAGCTTCAGGAGAAGGGTCCGCGGCGCGTCAGCCCGTTCTTCATTTCCTCGGCTCTGATCAACCTCGCCTCCGGCCAGGTCTCGATCAAGCATGGGTTCAAGGGGCCGAACCACTCGGTCGTCACGGCCTGCGCCACCGGCGCCCACGCGGTGGGCGATGCAATGCGGTTCATCCAGTACGGCGACGCCGATGTCATGGTGGCCGGCGGCGCTGAGGCGGCGGTCTGCAAGATCGGCATCGCCGGTTTCATCGCCTGCCGCGCCCTGGCCACCAAGTTCAACGACCAGCCGACCAAGGCCTCGCGGCCCTATGACCGCGACCGCGACGGCTTCGTCATGGGCGAGGGCGCAGGCGCCCTGGTCCTGGAAGAGCTGGAGCACGCGCGCGCCCGCGGCGCGAAGATCTATGCCGAAGTGGTCGGCTATGGCCTGGCGGGCGACGCCTTCCACATCACCGCCCCGGCGGAGGATGGCGACGGCGGCTATCGCGCGATGAAGGCGGCGATCGCCCGCGCCGGGCTGGAGCCGGCGGACATCGACTATGTCAACGCCCACGGCACTTCGACCCCGTTGGGGGACGAGATCGAGCTGGGGGCGGTGGAGCGGCTGTTCGGCCAGGCGGCCGGCAAGCTCACCATGTCCTCGACCAAGTCGTCGATCGGCCACCTGCTGGGCGCTGCTGGCGCGGTGGAAGCCTGCTTTTCCATCCTCGCCCTGCGTGACCAGATCGCTCCGCCGACGATCAATCTCGACAATCCCTCGGTGGACACGCCCGTCGACCTGGCGCCCAACGCCGCCAAGCCCATGAAGATCGATGTCGCCCTGTCGAACAGTTTCGGCTTCGGCGGCACCAACGCTTCGGTCGTGTTCAAGAAAGTCTCGTGAGTCGAAGGCCCCGCCGGCGGGCCCGTCGTCGGGCCGCGGCCCGGCGGCGCCGGTTTCCGGTCAGACCCCTTCTCCTGGGCGGCGCCGTCCTGGCCGCCGCGTTCGCAGCCCTGCT
>DATHPX010000138.1:0-12133 GCA_035483335.1 Caulobacteraceae bacterium
CGCCGAAGGGCTGAGGCCCAGGTGATTGGCCGCGTCCGTGGCCCGCCGGCGCAGCAGCAGCTCGCGAAACACGAGCAGAAGGCCGCCGTCCAGGCGCCTGATCTGAAGCTGATCGAATTCATCCATCGAGCAATTTCAGTATCGCGAGACGACGCCTTCGCCTAGCCTTCAGAGCGAAGGGGAACAGAACGATGGCTTCGGCGCCAAGCTGGAAGGTCGCGCGTCTATCGGCGCCCCTGGCCGGCTTCTCCCTCATCCCGAGCGTCGTGAACCTGCTGGTGCTGGGCATGATCGGACGGCTGGGCGCCTCCGCCCTCGCCGCAGTCGGGGCGGCGAGTTCGATCTACCTCGTCGCCCTTTCGATGCTGTTCGGTCTGGACACGGCCGTGCAGGCCCGCGTCGCGCGATCCGTTGGCGCAGGCCGACGAGACCGGCTCGGCTTGATCCTAGGAGAGGCCCTGACGATCGCTGTCCCGCTCGGGCTGGCGCTCGCGCTGGCGGTGTCGGCGGGCGCGCCGCCGCTGTTGCGCGCGATGCTCGGCGCCTCGGAGGCGACAGACCTGGGCGAGGCCTATGTGCGCGCCGCCGCGCCGTCGCTGGTGTTCCTCGCGGCGACGATCCCAACCAACGCCTTGTGGGTCGGCTCAGCGCGCCCGGTCCTTCCGCTCGTCGTCGCGCTCGCCACAGCGCCCATACAGATCTTCGCGAGCCTGGCCCTGATCAACGGCGCCGGGCCATTGCCGGCCCTGGGTCTCGCCGGATCCGGGGCCGGGCAATCGATCTCGACCCTCGTTGGCTTGGGGCTGCAGATGGCGCTGGTCCTTCGGCGCAGCGGCGCGCCGGATGTCCTTCGTCACCGCCCGACCGGCGCCGGCGTGGCGCAGACCCTAGCCCTCGCCTGGCCGATCAGCCTGCAGCAGGCCCTGCTCCAGTGCGGGTATGTGCTGGGCTATGCGATCGTGGCCCGCCTTGGCGTGGCGGCGACGGCGATCGTCAATGTCCTGTTCTCAATCGCCAATCTTCCCGTCCAACTCAGCGTCGCCGTGGGCGTTGCCGCCGCCACCCTCGTGGGTCAGGCCCTGGGCGCGGAAGATCCGGCGGGGGCGCGGCGGTGGGGCTGGCGCGCAAGCGTGATCGGAACCCTGGTCGTCGCGCCGCTCGGCCTGCTCGGGGTCATCGCCCCGCACACCCTGCTCGCGCCATTCCTTCGCGATCACGCCGTCCTCGCCGCGGCGCTCCTTCCGATGCGCGTTGCCGGCGTGACCATCCTCACCACGCCCGTGGGGTTGATCCTCGGCTTCGCTTTTCGCGGCGCGGGGGCGACGCGCATCGCGGCCCTGATCCCCTTCGTGAGCCAGTGGATGGTCACCCTGCCCGCGACCTTCGTCTGCGCCCTCGTGCTGCACTGGGGCCTGATAAGTCTGGTGGGCGTTCAGTTCGCGGTCTCGCTCGCTGACGCGGCAGTCTCGATCCTCATCTGGAAGGGTCGCGCCTGGACAGAGCCGCGAGCCCTCCGCTCGCGTGGCGCCTGGACGGCGCCGCGGGCCCTACGACCGCGCCGCGCCTGAGGGTCGCCGGAATCGCTTCTCGCCCGCGCGGAGAGCATGCTAGCGCCAGGGAATGGCCAAGCCCGCCACATTGGCGTTCCTGCGCACCGAAACGGGGGCGGGGGTCCTGCTGGCGTTGGCGGCTCTCGCCGGGCTGGTGATCGCCAATTCCCATGGCGCGGCGGCTTATCAGGCCTTCGTCACGGCGCCGCAGCCTGTGCGCATCGGCCCCTTCGCCGCGACCCTCTCGATCGAGGAGTGGGTCCGGGACGGGCTGATGACCCTGTTCTTCCTCGTCGTCGGCCTGGAGGTGAAGTACGAAGTGCTGCGCGGCGAGTTCTCCAGCCCCCGTCGCCTGGCGGCGCCGGTGATCGCCGCCTTCGGGGGCATGGCGGGCCCGACCATCGTCTATCTGACGATCAACAGCGGGCTGCACGGCGCGCCGGAGGCCTGGGCGATCGCCACGCCGACCGACGTCGCCTTCGCGCTTGCCGCACTTGGCATTTTTGGGCGCGGACTTCCCCAGTCCCTGCGTCTCTTCGTGCTGACGTTGGCAGTGGCCGACGACATCGTCGCCGTGCTTCTCATCGCCGTGCTGTACCACCAGCACCTGCACGTCGAGCCCCTGGCGGCGGCAGGCGCGACCTTGGCGGTGCTGGCGGCCCTCTCCCGCTGGCGCCAGGCGCCGCGCCTGTTTTACGCCGCCGGCTTCGTCGTCTGCTGGGCCTTCACCCTCAAATCGGGCCTGAGCCCGTCCATCGCCGGCTTCGCATGCGCCCTCACCACGCCGGTCGATCCCCGCCGGGCGGACCAGGAAAGCATGCTGAAGACCTTCATGGACGGCCTGCACCCGTATGTCGCCTACCTGGTCCTACCGCTGTTCGCTTTCACTTCCGCCGGCATTTCGTTCGCACACCTGACCTGGCGCGAGCTGCTCGCGCCAGCCCCCCTTGGCGTGGCCCTGGGTCTGGTCGTCGGCAAGCCGGCGGGGATCTTCCTCGCCGTCGCCGGCTCGCTCGCCTCGCGGTTGGGCCGACGGCCCCTGGGCGCTGCGTGGATCGAGATCTTCGGCGTCGCCTGCCTCTGCGGCGCGGGGTTCACGATCAGCTTCTTCATCGCCGACCTCGCCCTGGCGCCCCCCCAGCGCGACGCGGCGCGCCTGGCGGTTATCGCCGGCTCCCTCGTTTCGGTGGCCGCCGGCGCCCTCGTCCTGCGCGAAGCCAGCCGACGCAGGTTGGCGGCGGGCGACAGCCTCCTTCTGGACGACTGACCCGCGCCCTCAGAGGGCCGCGCGCAGCGCCTCCGCCGTCTCGCGGGCGGCCTCGATCACCGCCGGCGAGACGTCGCCCATGATGTAGAAGTCGTGCACCAGAGGCGGGTAGTTCACGTGCCGCGCGGAAACACCCGCGGCCGCCAGGGCGGCGGCGTAGTCGCGACCCTCGTCCTCCAGCGGATCGAAGCCCGCGGTGACCACCAGGGCCGCCGGGAGGCCCGCGAGGTCCTTCGCTCGCGCAGGCATGGCGCGCTCGCCCTGCGGATGGTTCGCTGCCGCCAGGGCGGCCTCGAAGAACTCCATCGCCGCACTGCTGAGCACCGGCCCGTCGCGGTCGCGGCGCGAGGCGGTCTTCTGTTCCGGTCCCGTCGCCGGATAGAGCAGGAGCTGGAACTTCAGCCGAAGCTTCGCGTCGCCACGCAGATCCTGGGCGACGCAGGCCGCCAGGTTGCCGCCGGCAGAATCGCCGCCCACGCCGATCCGCGCCGGATCGACGCCCAGCTCGGCGGCATGGTCGAAGGCCCAGCGGGTGGCGGCCAGGGCGTCGTCATGGCTGGCGGGGAAGGGGTGTTCGGGCGCCAGACGATAGTCGACCGCCATGACGCGCGCGCCGGAGAAGGCCGCGAGACGGCGGCAGTGGGCGTCATGGGTCTCGAGGTCGCCGATCACCCAGCCCCCGCCATGGAAATAGACCAGCAGGGGACCGGGCGCCGCCGCGCCGGCCGGCGTGTAGAGGCGGGCCGGGATCGGCCCCGCGCCGCCGCCGACCTGCAGGTCGCGGGCCTCCACTTCGGCCGGGGAGGTCTTCACGTTCTGGGACTTGCGCTGCTCGCGGTACATGCCGCGCAGGAGCTCTCGCGGGATCATGTGCAGGGGCGGAGTCTCCGCTGGCGCGCTGGCGGCCTGCTCTTCCAGCATGGCCTTGAAATGCGGATCCATCTTCGGCGTCCTCCCGCTCGTGTCCGGGGGAGCTAGAGCCTGGATAGGGCCTTCGGATCAAGGGCGTGGTGGAGCGGTCCTAGGATCCCTCGGCATCCAGACTAGCGAAAGCCTCTTCAAGCTCGGCGAGCGTCTGACGTAGCTGGTTGAACGCGGGCCCGCGAGCCATGTACCGCATCGCCCGCTGATCAACCTCGATCTGGCCCCGCACCTTCGCGATGGCTTCCGTCAGTTCCGCCCGAAGTTGCACGCGGGATTCCATGCTCGGAGGATAAGCTGGGCCGCCGACCTGCGCCACGTTTGACACGGCCAGTTTCAGCCGGGACATCGCGCCAGCCTTACAAAAGCCGACCGCGCGCGTAAGCTTTACCCAACCAAGGGAGTGACGAATGGCGTGGTGGCCTCGGATCTTTCAGCGGACGACGCTTCCCAACGGCCTTGAGTACAAGGTGACGCTGCAAATCTACAGCCAGGATGGAAAGCGGTGCTCAGAGGTCCGGATGCACCGTGACGGCACGGCCTTTTTCGTTGACCGGGAATGTATTGACGGAACGACGTTCAGGGACCGAGGGCAGGGCGAAGAGATTGGTCCTTTCCCGTCGCCAAAGGCCGCCAAGGCGGCGGCTGAGTCGCGGCCCTGGTTTTATCGCTGCGACGACTGAGACCCTGCCCTCCAGGGCCCCCGCTTGACCTTCGGGTGGACGAAAGCGCATAAGCCCGCCCTTCCGGTGTGAGAAACGATGCTCGCGCCTCCACCGCCACGACCCCCTCCGGCTAGCGAGGGACGAGGGCGGAGGGGACCCCCGTCCGCGTGATCGCGCACGGGGGCTTTCGTCGTTTGGCAGGTGTGGTGATGTTCGAAGGACTGACTGAAAGGCTTTCCGGCGTCTTCGACCGCCTGTCCGGGCGGGGGGTGCTCTCCGAGAAAGACGTCGACGAGGCGATGCGCGAGGTGCGCGTGGCCCTGCTCGAGGCCGACGTCGCCCTGCCGGTCGTGCGCCAGTTCATCGACAAGGCTCGCGTGGCCGCCACCGGCGAGGCGGTGATCCGCTCGGTCAAGCCCGCCGACCAGGTGGTCAAGATCGTCTATGACGGCCTGATCGAGATGCTGGGGGGGGAGGCCGCCGAGCCGCTTCGGCTGGCGCTCAACCCCCCGACCGTGATCCTGATGGCCGGCCTGCAGGGCTCGGGCAAGACGACCATGTCGGCCAAGCTCGCCCTTCGCCTCTCCAAGACCGAGCGGCAAAAGGTGCTGATGGCCTCGCTGGACGTTCGCCGTCCGGCCGCCATGGAGCAGCTCGCCGTGCTGGGCAAGGAAGCCGGCGTCGAGACCCTGCCGATCGTAGCTGGCCAGGCCCCGGCCGATATTACCCGTCGGGCCCTATCGAGCGCGAAGCTCGGCGGCTTCGACGTCCTGATCCTCGACACCGCGGGCCGGACCACGCTTGACGAGGCGATGATGAGCGAGGCGGCCGAGATCGCGCGCCTCTCCAGCCCCGTCGAAACCCTGCTGGTGGCCGACAGCCTCACCGGCCAGGACGCCGTGCGCACAGCCAAGGCGTTCCACGAGCGCCTGCCGCTCACCGGCCTCGTCCTCACCCGCACCGACGGCGACTCCCGCGGCGGCGCGGCCCTCTCCATGCGCGCCGTCACCGGCCTGCCGATCAAGTTCCTCGGCACGGGCGAGCGGATCGACGCCCTCGACGTGTTCGACGCGCGCCGGGTGGCCGGACGCATCCTCGGCCAGGGCGACGTGGTGGCCCTGGTGGAGAAGGCGGCCGCCGACTTTGATCAGGCCAAGGCCGAGGTCATGGCCCGCAAGCTGGCCAAGGGCCAGTTCGACCTCGACGACCTCTCCCAGCAGCTTGCCCAGATGGAAAGGATGGGCGGCATGGAAGGCCTGATGGGCCTGATGCCGGGCGTGCAGAAGGTGAAGAAGCAGATGTCCGAGGCGGGTGTCTCGGACAAGATCATCCGCCGCCAGCGCGCGATCATCGGCTCGATGACGCCCAAGGAGCGGCGCAAGCCCGACATCCTGCAGGCCTCGCGCAAGCGCCGCATCGCGGCCGGCGCGGGCGTGGAGGTGGCCGAGATCAACCGTCTGCTCAAGCAGCACCGCCAGATGCAGGACGCCTTCAAGTCGCTGTCGAAGGATGGCGGCCGCGGCTTCGCCCGCCTGGCTGGCCTCTTCGGCGTCGGCGGCGCAGCTGCCGGCGGAGGCGGAGTGGATGCTCTCGCAGCCCTCGGCGGCGCGAAACCCAGCGATGCGAACGGGGGCGCCGGCGCTGCACCTCCGCCGAGCCTGGGCTCCCTGCCCGGTCTGGGCGGTCCGCCTCCCGCTCCCAAGCTCCCCGGCCTAGGCGGCCTGCCGCCGGGCGTGAACCCCTTCAAGCGCTGATGCGCACAACCCTCAAATCGATTTCAAAGGACACGTAAGAACCCATGCTGAGAATCCGTCTCGCCCGTGGCGGCGCCAAGAAGCGCCCCTACTATTCGATCGTCGTCGCCGACAGCCACTCGCCCCGCGACGGCCGCTTCATCGAAAAGGTGGGCACCTACAATCCCCTCCTCGCGCGCGACGACGAGCGCCGGGTGACGCTCAATGGCGAGCGCATCGGCGATTGGCTCGCCAAGGGCGCCCAGCCCACGGACCGCGTGGCCCGCTTCCTGGCCGCCAAGGGACTGGCCAAGTGGGAGCACGGTAACAATCCCAAGAAGGCCGAACCACACGCCAAGGCCAAGGAACGCACGACCCAGCGGGCCGAGCGCGAAGCGGCGCTGGCCGCTGCGGCGGCGGAAGCCGCAGCCGCGCCCGCCCCCGAGCCCGAGGTCGAGGTCGAGGAGCCGGTGGTGGCGGCAGAGGAGCCGGTGGCGGCCGAGGCGCCTGAAGTCGCCGAGGGTGGCGAGCAAACCGAGGCCTGAGGCTGGGGGCCACGCGGCCAAGCAGGAGTCCCTGGCATGGCCGAGCGACTGATCCTGGTCGGCCGCGTCGCAGGGGCCTTCGGCGTGCGCGGAGAGATCCGCATCACGCCCTACACGGCCGAGCCCGCCGCCCTTCTGGACTATCGCGAACTGAGGCGCGAGGACGGCTCGCCCGGCCTCACCCTCACGGGGGGTCGGGTCTCGGGCGACGGCCTGATCGCGCGCGCCCAAGAGGTGGCGACGCGCGAGGAGGCGCAGGCGCTGAAGGGGCTCGGGCTGTTCATTTCCCGAAGCCTGCTGCCTGAACCGGAGGAGGACGAGTTCTACCTCGCCGACCTGATCGGCCTCGCCGCCGTGGCGCCTGACGGGGCGTCGCTTGGGCGCGTGAAGTCCGTGCAGAACTTCGGCGCCGGCGAGCTGCTGGAGATCGAGCCCCTCGGCGGCGCCACTTGGTACGCGCCCTTCACCATGGCCAACGTCCCCGAGATCCGCCTCTCCGATGGCGTGGTCGTCGTCGTCCGCCCCGACGAGGGATGAGCCGGCAAATCTAGCGGGACGGCGACCGCCGTTCTTTGACACGGAGGACACGGAGAAGACGGAGGTCACAGAGAAGATCAGGCGCGCCTTCGGCGCAGTAAGCCCGGGGCGCCGCCGCCGCAGCGCGAAGCGCACTCGTCCTTCTCTGTAAACTCCGTCTCCTCTGTGTCCTCTGTGTTTGAGATGGATCTGGCCGGACCATCGGCGCGCGCCGGGCTCAGCCGAGGGCGAGGCTGAGTTGGGAGTCGTCGGCGGCGGGGGCGTCGAAGGCTGAGAGGGTGACGCCGACCAGGCGCACCGACTGCACCGGCGGGAAGAGGGTGCGGACGAGAGCGAGGCTGGCCGCCCGCAATGCCTCGTGGTCAGAAATCGGCGCCGTGAAGGTGCGGCTACGCGTGACTATGCGGAAGTCGGCGTACTTCACCTTGACGGTGACGCCGCGTCCGAACGAGCTCGTCCGCTCGCACCAGGCCCAGACGTCGTCGGCCATCTCCAGCACGCCGGCCTCGATCGCCGCCGGATCGCTGAGATCCTCGCGGAAGGTCGTCTCCGAACCCGACGACTTTCGTTCACGGTCGGGCCGCACCGGCCGATCGTCCTGACCGCGCGCTATGGCGTAGTACCAGGCGCCGGCCTTGCCAAAGCGCGCCTGCAGCTCTTCGAGACTGCGCTCGCGCAGATCCGCCCCCGTGAGAATCCCCAGGGCCTGCATCTTCTCGGCCGTGCGCGGTCCCACACCGTGGAAGCGCTTCACCGGCAGGGCCACGACGAATTCCGCCGCGTCGGCGGGCGTGACGGCGAATTGGCCGTTGGGTTTGCGATGGTCTGAGGCGAGCTTGGCGAGAAACTTGTTGAAGGAGACGCCAGCCGAGGCGGTAAGGCCGGTCTCCTCGCGGATGCGCGCGCGGATCTCGCGTGCGGTGAGCCAGGCGGACGGAAGGGCCCGCCGGTTCGCCGTAACGTCGAGATATGCCTCGTCGAGGGAAAGGGGTTCGACGAGGTCGGAATAGTCGGCGAAGATCTGGTGGATCTGGCGCGAGACAGCCCGATAGACGTCAAACCTCGGCCGCACGAACACCAGGTCGGGGCAGCGCCCCAGGGCGGTGACCGAAGGCATCGCCGAGCGGACGCCGAAGACGCGGGCCTCGTAGCTGGCGGCCGCCACCACGCCTCGCGCGGCGCCATGGCCCACCGCGACCGGCCGCCCACGCAGGCTCGGATCGTCGCGCTGCTCTACGGACGCATAGAAGGCGTCCATGTCGATATGGATGATCTTGCGGACCGGCGCGTCCATCGCGCCAGCGAGTGTGTCCCATCTGACGGGTCCGTCCAAGCGCCCGGCCTTGCACTTCGCCAAGACATGAGAGGAACACGGAAGATGAAGCGCGCGGTGGGCGAATCGGACAGCCGGCGCGCGAGTTTGAACAGACCACTGACTTCAGGGTCGGGCGGCGCGCCCAGGCGCCCGCATCGCAATAGAGTTCAAAGATACGTCCGCCAGGCTTAGAGGCGTGGGGAGAATGCGCGTAGGCCTCTTCGCGCCCATCCATGACGTACGATTAAGAACATAATAGAGTTGTCGACCGCATTCTCAGACCAATTGCGCTATCCTGTCTCGGTCGAAGGTGAGACTGCGGCCAATAGAAGTCGACGAGGCATTGTCTCTAGTTTTTACTTCCATATTCCAGTCAGGGAAGCTCTTGTTATCAGATTCCCTCGATTTGGCTCATCGTGCTGGATTCACAAGGTGTTGTTGTCTCAATACCAAAGCTAAGCTTCCTATCGCCCGAATTTTGAGGAATATAAGACCTCAATAGGGCGATCCTCGTGGTCGCTGCAGGCTCGGCGGGGGGCCGGCCGATCGACGAGGACGGCTCTTGGGCGCCTTTACGTCCCCCCTGCGGCGCGCGCGCAACTGGTCGACGGTGGTCATTCGCTTGCTGGCCGTGGCGCCCCTGATCACGATTGCAGGGTGCCGCGATAGCTCGGTGTTCACGCCCGTCGGCCCGGTGAGCGACGCCCTGCGGATCATCATCCTCGATTCGGTGGCGATCATGCTCGCCATCGTCGTTCCGACGATCCTGGCCACAGTGGCGGTCGCATGGTGGTTCCGGGCGTCGAACCGCCGCGCCAAGCGCGACCCCACCTTCGTCTATTCGGGCCGGATCGAGATGGTCGTCTGGTCGATCCCGACCCTGACCATCCTTTTCCTCGGCGGCATGGCCTGGGTCAGCTCGCATGACCTCGATCCGGCCCGGCCTCTGAAGTCGACCGTCCAGCCGCTGGAGGTGCAGGTGGTGGCCATGGACTGGAAGTGGCTGTTCATCTACCCGACCCAGGGGGTCGCGACGATCAACCAGCTGGTTGTCCCCGTAGGCACGCCTCTGCGGATGCGCCTGACCTCCTCGTCTGTGATGAACACCCTGTTCGCCCCGCAGGTCGGCAGCCAACTCTATGTCATGAACGGCATGAGGGGGACCATGTGGTGGCAGGTCGACCGCCCCGGCACAACCGACGGTCGCTCGAACATGTTCAGCGGGGACGGCTTCCCTGGCATGAGCTTTAAGATCATCGCGATCGCGCCAGACCAGTTCGCCGCATGGGCCGCGTCGACGCGGGGCCAAGGTTCGGTTCTGGACGACTCCGCCTACCGCGCGCTGCTCAAACAGACCTCAAACGTCAGACCCTACGCCTACGGTTCGGTGAGGCCCGGACTGTTCGACGACATCGTGCTGCAGAGGCTTCCGCCGGGCACAGGTCCGGTGGAAGCCGGCAACAAGAATCCATTTGTGCGGCCAGTGCGGACTCGCTGACATGAACCTGCTGGGCAAGCTCACCTGGAGCGCAATCCCCTTCGACCAACCGATCCCCCTGTTTACGGGGGCCCTGGTGATCGTGGTCATCCTCGGCGTGCTCGTGTTGATCGTCGCCAAGGGCTGGGCCCCGTACCTCTGGAACGAGTGGATCTGCAGCGTCGACCACAAGCGGATCGGCGTGATGTACTGCACCCTGGCGCTGGTGATGCTCATCCGCGGCTTCATCGACGCCCTTATGATGCGCTCGCAGCAGTCGCTCGCCTTCAATTCACCGGGCTACCTGCCGCCGGAACACTACAACCAGATCTTCTCGGCCCACGGCACGATCATGATCTTCTTCGTGGCCATGCCGTTCGTGATCGGACTGATCAACTTCGTTGTGCCCTTGCAGCTGGGCATCCGCGACGTCGCCTTCCCCACGCTCAATTCGGTGGCCTTCTGGTTGACTGCGTCGGGCGTTCTGCTCGTGAACATCTCGCTGGTGGTGGGCGAGTTCTCGCGGGTCGGTTGGCTGCCCTTTCCGCCGCTTTCGGAGGTGCCCTATTCGCCTGGCGTCGGCGTCGACTACTACTGCTGGGGCCTACAGATATCTGGAATAGGAACCCTTGCCGGCGGGATAAACATCGTCACCACCATTTTGAAGATGCGCGCGCCGGGGCTCAGCTATACGCGCATGCCGATGTTCTGTTGGACGGCGCTCGCCTCAAACCTGCTGATCATCGCCGCGTTCCCGGTCCTAACGGCCACTTTGGCCATGCTTCTTCTGGATCGTTACCTGGGTTTCCATTTCTTCACCAACACTGGTGGCGGAAACCAGATGATGTTCATGAATCTCATCTGGATCTGGGGGCATCCAGAAGTCTATATCCTAGTGCTTCCGGCATTCGGGATATATTCTGAAGTCGTATCGACCTTCTCGAATAAGCCACTCTTCGGTTATAGATCGATGATCGTCGCGACGATGGCGATCTGCATCATCTCATTCCTGGTGTGGTTGCACCATTTCTTCACCATGGGTCCTGGCGGCGACGTCAATGGCTTCTTCGGCATAGCCAGCATGGTGATCGCGGTGCCGACAGGGGTGAAGATATTCAACTGGCTGTTCACGATGTACGGCGGGACCGTGCGCTTCAGCGTTCCGATGATGTGGACGATCGCCTTCATGATCACCTTCGTCCTCGGGGGCATGACCGGGGTCATGCTGGCCATCCCGCCAGCCGATTTCATCCTGCACAACAGCCTGTTCCTGGTGGCGCACTTCCACAACGTGATCATTCCCGGCGTGCTGTTCGCCGCTTTCGCCGGCTACGAATACTGGTTCCCGAAGGCCTTTGGTTTCACCCTCGACGAGAGGTGGGGCAAGGCCGCCTTCTGGTTCTGGGTGATCGGTTTCTACCTCGCCTTCATGCCTCTCTACGTCATGGGCCTGGAGGGCATGCCACGGCGAATGCAGAGCTATGACGTGCCGGAGTGGCACATGTGGGCCAACGTCGCGATGGTGGGCGCCCTCGCGATCCTGTGCGGGATCCTCTGCATGGTCGCCCAGCTGGTGGTGTCGATCCGCACGCGCAATCAGCGCCGAGACGAATATGGCGACCCCTGGGACGGCCGCAGCCTCGAGTGGATCCTGCCCTCGCCCCCGCCGGAGTTCAACTTTGCAGTGATGCCCAACGTGATTGGAGAGGAGCCCTACTGGGGCCTCAAGGAAGCGGCCCGCGAGCACCAGCGGATCACGCGCCCGGTGCCCGAGTACGAAGATCTGCACATGCCACGCAACAGCCCCACCGGCTTCGTCTGCGCCTTCTTCGCCGTGGTGATGGGCTTCTCCCTAATCTGGCACATCTGGTGGATGCTGATCGTCGGCTTCATCGGCGCCTACGCCACCCTGGTGGTGTTCTCCTGGCGCGATGTCCGCGAGCGCGTCATCCCCAAAGAAGAGGTGGCGCGCATCGACCTCGAGAACCGGGCCAAGCGGAACCTTGCGCTGCAGGAGGGCCGGGTTTGACCGCCACCGAACTCCACGGGCGCGATCCCTACCGACTCGGCCACGCTGGCCTCGAGGGCCACCACGACCTAGCCACGGGCCATGGCGAAGGCGG
>DATHPX010000139.1:0-9307 GCA_035483335.1 Caulobacteraceae bacterium
TCTCCGGCGGGCTCCTCATGGCCGCGGGACACTTCATGCTTGTCCTCCCGGCCCTGTTCTTCCCCGCGCTGGGCGCGATCGCGCTCGGTAACGGCCTGTTCCTTCCAAGCCTTTCGAGCCAGATCAACGGGCTCTACGCGAAGGACGATCCGCGCCTCGCCTCGGCCTACAACATCTACTACGTCGGCATTAACCTCGGCGCCTTCCTGGCCCCGTTCGTCTGCGGGACGCTCGGCGAGACGTTCGGCTGGCACTGGGGGTTCGCGGCCGCTGGCGTGGGCATGATCGTCGGCCTGCTCACCTATCTCGCAGGCTCGCGCTATCTCGCTCCAGAGACGCGCCGCGAAGTCCGGGCGCGCGAGCGGGTGTGGGACAAGTCCCACCGTCGACGCTTCCTGCTCCTGATCGGCGTCATGACCGTCGTCATCGTCTTCCGCGGCGCCTACGAGCAGAACGGCAACACCATCGCCCTGTGGACCGACGCCGGCGTCGACCGCCATCTCCCCGGCGGCTGGTCGGTCCCGCTCACCTGGTTTCAGGCCCTCAATCCATTCGTGATCTTCCTGGGCACTCCGATGCTCGTCGCACTCTGGACACGGCAGGGCAAACGCGGGCGCGAACCGTCGTCGGTGACCAAGATGGTCGTCGGCGCGGCGATCACCGCCGCCGCCTTCGCCCTGATCGCCCTGGTCTGCGCAGGACTCGCGCCTCACGGAGCCCGGGCGAGCTGGGTCTGGGTCACCGTCTTCTTCCTGATCTTCACGGTCGGCGAGCTCTTCATCCTTCCGGTTGGCCTGGGGCTGTTCGGCCGGCTCGCGCCGCATGGCCTCGAGGCCACCGCCATAGCCGTCTGGTTCTTCGCTGGCTTCGCGGGAAACCTTCTTGCGGGCGGGCTGGGGACGCTCTGGTCGCACCTCACGTCCGGCGCATTCTTCGGCGTCATCGCCGCCGTCGCCGCCCTCTCCGCCGTGCTGCTGATCCCGTTCGTCATACCAACCGCACGAGTCGAGAAATCGACCGCTCGATAGTTGACTTGATCAACTAATGGCGCGAGCGTCCGGTCATGGACGCAGCGATCGAGACGGTTCGTGGGTTCAACCGCTTCTTCACCCGCTTTGTGGGCGCGCTCGATCCGCGCTTCCTGGGGACGGATCTCTCCCTGTCCGAAGCCCGCCTGCTGTTCGAGATCGCCACGCGTGACGCGCCCCTGGCGAGCGACCTGCAGGCGGTCCTCGGCATGGACCGCGCCCATGTCAGCCGCGCCCTGGCCCGCTTCGAGGGACGCGGCTGGATCGTCCGGCCGCGCGCCGCCGCCGACGCCCGACGCCGGCCGATCGCCCTTACGCCGGTCGGCCGCGCCGTGTTCGACGATCTCGACCTCCGGCAGCGCGAAGAGGTGGTGCGCGCCCTTGAGCGCCTGGGGCCGGCACAGCAGGACAGCCTCGCCGGCGCCCTTACCCACGCCAGGGCGTTGCTCGACGTCTCCGCGGAGCGCCGTTTCGTCCTGCGCCCCTTCCAGCCAGGCGACCTCGGTCAGGTCGCCTCGCGCCAGGCGATCCTGTACCGCGAGGTCTACGGCTGGGGCGAAGAGATCGAGGCGGTCGAACTCGAGGTCACCGCCGCTTTCCTGCGCAACTTCAAGCCCGGGCGCGAACAGTGCTGGATCGCCGAGGTCGACGGCGCGCTGGCCGGTTCGATCTTCCTCGTGGACGAAGGCGAAGGCGCCAGTCGGCTGCGCCTGCTCTACGTCGAACCGTTCGCCCGCGGCCTTGGGATCGGCGAGGCGCTCGTCTCGACCTGCGTCAACTTTGCGCGGGATGTCGGCTACCGCGAGATCGTCCTTTGGACGCACGCAGTCCTGACCAGTGCGCGGCGCATCTACGCCGCCTACGGGTTCGAAATCGTCGAGACGTGGACCCACGACGACTTCGGCAAGCCGGAGGCGAGCGAGACCTGGCGCCTGAGCCTCGCCTGATGAGCCGCACGCATCCGTGACTCCCGGCTTCGTCATCGCACCGGCGCGCGGGGCCCAAGACATGGCCGTCGTCGCGCGTCTGCTCGCGGCCTACGCCGCCTCACTTCCGGTGGATCTCGGCTACCAGGACTTCGAGGGCGAACTCGCCGGGCTTCCCGGCAGATATGCCCCGCCCAGGGGTGCAATCCTCCTCGCGAGCAGCCCGGACGGAGCCCCGCTCGGCTGCGTCGCCCTGCGCCCACTGGAACAACAGCGGTGCTGCGAGATGAAGCGACTGTATGTCGTCCCCGAGGCTCGGGCTCTGGGCCTCGGTCGTGCTCTTGCCGGGCGGATTGTGCGAGAGGCCGAGCGCATCGGTTATCGGGAGATCCGGCTCGACACCCTGCCGAGCATGACGTCAGCGATCGCCCTCTATCGCCGGATGGGGTTCGAGCCCATCACACCGTATTATTGCGGGGCTCCGGAGGGCTCGCTGTTCATGGCCCTGCGTCTGGTCGGTCGTGTTCGACACGCGGATACTTCACGAACCGAAGCCGCCGCGTATGATCCCTGGCCGGAAGACTGAGAAGAGCCCGCCGATGGCCACGATCTCCTTCACGCCGCACCTGCGCCAGGTCGGGCCGACGCGCCCGACGGCGTGCCGCGGCGCGACGTTGGGCGAGGCGCTGAGGGCGCTGGAGCCGGACTATCCTTTGCTGCGCGGCTACCTTTTCGACGACCACGGGCGACTGCGCCGGCATATCGCCGTCTTCGTGGACGGCGTGATGCGCCCGCGCGAGGGCGCCCTTGGATTGGCCCTGGCCGAAACCAGCGACGTCTACATCTTCCAGGCTCTCTCAGGGGGCTGAGACGGGGAGGGGATCGGCATGACCGACAGGGCGTTCGCCGCGACACGCAAGGGGTTGTTCGAGTTCCGCCGGCGCCGCGCGGGCGATTGGCAGGTGGCTCGCACGTCCTTCCTTGGCTCGCCGGTCAGCATGCTGCTGTCCGACCCAAGGGACGGCGCCCTCTATGCGGCACTCGACCTGGGTCACTTCGGGGCCAAGCTCCATCGCAGCGAGGACGGCGGGGCGAGCTGGACCGAAATCGCCGCGCCATCCTACGCCGGCGTCGACGCCGATGCGGACTCGCCGCCGAGCCTCAAGCTGATCTGGGCCCTGGAGACCGGCGGACCGGAGGAGGAGGGGGTGCTGTGGGCGGGGACCATCCCCGGCGGCCTCTTCCGCAGCGGCGACCGTGGCGAGAGCTGGTCCCTCATTCGGCCTCTTTGGGAGGATCCGCGTCGCAGGCAGTGGTTCGGCGGCGGCTTCGACGAGCCGGGCATCCATTCGATCTGTGTCGACCCGCGCGACCCACGGCGGCTGGCGATCGGCGCCTCATGTGGCGGCGTATGGGATACGACCGACGCCGGTGAGACCTGGCGCCTGGGTGGCACGGGCATGCGGGCCGAGTATCTCCCCCCCGAAGAGTCCGACGCGCCCGAGACGCAGGACGCCCATCGTCTCGTGCGCTGCGCCGCCGACCCCGACTGCTTCTGGGTCCAGCACCACAACGGCGTGTTTCGGGCGACCGAGGGCGTGGACGACTGGCGCGAGATCCGTCCCACCACCCACCCCAACTTCGGATTTTCCGTGGTCGTCCATCCCGCCGATCCACGGACCGCGTGGTTCGCGCCGGCCGTGAAGGACGAATTCCGCTACCCGGCCGACGGCCGTGTTGTGGTCGCCCGCACCCGCGACGGCGGCGAGAGCTTCGACGTGCTCACTGAGGGCCTTCCTCAGGAGCACGCCTACGATCTCGTCTACCGCCACGGGTTGGACATCGATCCCGAGGGGGAAACCCTGGCGATGGGGTCCACCACCGGCGGCCTGTGGCTGAGCGAGGACGGCGGCGATACCTGGTCCGCCGCCCGCGCCCGCCTGCCGCCGGTCTATGCCGTCCGGTTCGGCTAGCTCGCTTTAGAACGCGCTCTTGATCACCCCGCCGTCGACGCGCAGGGCCGCGCCGGTGGTGGCCGCGGCGAGGGGGCTGGCCACGTAGGCCACCATCGAGGCGACCTCCTCGGGCGTGGCGAACCGCTTGATCAGCGAGGTCGGCCGCACCGATTTGAAGAACTGCGCCTCGAACGCCTCGAACGACACGCCCTGCGACTTCGCCAGGCTCTCGACGAAGTCGCCCACGCCGCGAGACCGGGTGGGACCGGGCAGGACGCAGTTCACCGTGATGCCGGTGCCGGCGAGCGACTCGGCCAGGCCGCGCGCGACGGAGAGCTGGGCGGTCTTGGTCATGCCATAGTGGATCATCTCCTGGGGGATCTGCACCGCGCTCTCGCTGGAGATGAAGATGATGCGGCCCCAGTCGGCGGCCTTCATTGCCGGCAGATAGAGCCGCGCCAGGCGCACGCCGCTCAGCACATTGGCTTCGAAGAACCGCGTCCAGTCGGCGTCCGGAATGGCCTCGAACGGCTTGGGCTCGAAGATCCCCAGGTTGTTGACGAGGATCTCCACGTCCGGGAAGCGCGCGGCCAGGGCTTCGGCGGGAGCCGCCTGGGTGAGATCCCCGGCGAAGCCCTCCACTTGGCCGCCCGTCTCGGCGCGCAGCTCTGCGACGGCCTTGTCCACATCCGCCTGGCGTCGGCCATTGACCACGACGCGGGCGCCTTCAGCCGCCAGGGCCGCCGCGATCGCCCGGCCAATACCCGCCGTGCTGCCGCTCACCAGCGCGAGCTTGGCCTTCAACTGCAGATCCATCCGTGAACTCCTTACGGCCGCGCTCTTAGCGGCAGCCGACAGATAGGGTGGCCTGCGCGCCCCCGCCTTGCCCCTCGAGCGCCCGCGATGCGCATGGCTCTTGCCCCATGAAGTGCCCAAATGCACAGATCACGAGGAGATCTTGGGGGGCGAGATGAGCGACGACCTGGCGACAGGGCAGTACCGCGACAGCTCAAAGCTGATGGCCCGTATGCGGATTCACCTCAAGTACGGCAACCGCAACGCGCTCGACGAATTCCCCGCGCGGCTCGGGATTCCCGCGGGCGCCTCGGTGCTGGAGGTCGGCTGCGGCCCGGGACGCTTCTGGGAGCGGGCGGCCTCGGCCTTTCCCGCGGATCTCGACATCCTGCTTACCGACATCTCGCCGGGCATGGTGGAGGAGGCGCTGGCGCGGGTGAGGGGCGTCGGCCTTTGGGGCAACGTGCGCGGACAGGTGGCGGACGTGATGTCCTTGCCGTTCGCCGACGCGAGCTTCGACGTCGTCATGGCCATGCACATGCTCTACCACGCCCCCGATCCGGCGGCGGCGGTGGCCGAGATCGCGCGTGTCCTCCGGCCCGGCGGCATGGTCGTGGTCACGACCAACGGGCTTGCCAACTTCTCGGCCGTGATGGAGCTCAGCCACGCCGTGTTTGGCGGATCCTCCACCGATCCGGGCGCTGCGGCTTTCAGCCTGGAGGCCGGCGAGGACATCCTGCGTCAATGCTTCGGCGAGGTGGAGGTCATTCGCTCGGTCGATGTCCTGCGGGTGACCGATCCGGCTGACGTCGTCGCCTTCCTCTTATCCTACCCGCCGGGTGATGCCGCCGGCCCCGATGCCCGTGATCGTCTGGAGGCTAAGGTCAAAGAGGCCTTCGCCGCCGGTGACGGCGTGTTCCCCATTACTCGAGACAGCGGTTGCCTCATCGGGCGAGGTCCGTTGAGCGCCTGACAATGTCGCATCCCTCCCCTTCTGGGGAGGGTGTCGCGCCAAGGGCGCGACGGGTGGGGAACTTCGGGGGAAGACCACGACCGTGAGGGTTGACCCACATTTCCCCACCCGGCTTCGCTGCGCTCAGCCACCCTCCCCAGAAGGGGAGGGACGATGAAGGTTGGCCTGCGCCTCCAGGAACGCCAGGGCCGCCTCCAGGAAGGCGTCGTTGCGGTCGCCGGCGACCATGTGGCCGGCGTCGGCGACGTCGGTGAACGAGCCCTTCGGGAGAATGGCGACGAAGGCTTCGGCCGCCTCGGGCGAGACCAGTTCGCTCATCCGCCCTCGGATCAGATGCACCGGCAGGTCCATGTCCTCGTAGCGAGGCTCGGCCAGCGCGTCGGCCGCGCGGCGACGCGACATGCCGGTGACGAAGGCGGGGTCCCAGTGCCAGCGCCAGCGGCCATCCGCGCCGAGGCGCAGGTTCTTGCGCAGTCCCGAGAGGTCGGTCGGACGGCGACGGTGGGGAAGGTAGGCGGCGATTGCATCGGACGCAGCCTCCAGGCTGTCGAACCCGTGCTCCAGGTTCGCCCCCATGAAACCCATGATCTTCGCCACGCCCTCTGGGTCGGACCTTGGAACGATGTCCACCAGCGTGAGGGAGGAGAAGGTGCCCGGCGCGACCTGCGTCTCCACGGCCAGTCCCGCCATCCCACCCAGCGAGGCGCCGATCATGGCGGGGCGGCCGCCCACGGCGCGGGCGACGTCCACGAGGTCCTCGGCGAACCGCGCGATGGCGTAGTCGCCGTCTGGCGCCCACTCGCTCTGGCCGTGGCCGCGCAGGTCCAGCGACACCGCGCGCCAGCCGCGTTCGGCGAGGCGCTCCGCCGTGGAGGCCCAGGCATGGCGCGTCTGGCCCCCGCCGTGGGCCAGCATGACCACACCTCGCGGGCCTTCTCCGATCACCTCGGCCGCCAGGCGCAGGCCGGACCGGGTAGGGAAGACGGCGGGCGCCGCCTCGGCGACGCGCATGGGATCCTGAAGCATGCCCCTGCCTAGCAGCCTCGGTTTCGTCCGGCGAGGCTAACGCAAGGGCGCCTTTCGCCGATCGATGGGCTCGCAGGGCGCTAATTTTGTCGAAACACGCGGCCCGCCTCCGCCCAAAGAGCCAAGCAGCGTTCGCCAGCGCTGGCGCTCTCGCCGATTGCGGGTCGCCGGTGGTAGAGCCAGGCATCGCCCCTGACGCGGCCCCGGATCGGCTGCTGGCCGCGCCCCCGACCCCGCCATGAGGTTCGAAGCGCCATGCCCCAAGCCCATCTCTTCACCCCCCTGGAGATAGGCGGCCTCACGCTCGCCAACCGCATCGTCATCGCGCCCATGTGCCAGTACTCGGCCCAGGACGGGTGCATGAGCGACTGGCACGTCATGCACCTGGGTCACCTCGCCATGTCTGGCGCAGCCCTGCTCTTCGTCGAGGCGACCGCCGTCCTGCCGGAGGGGCGCATCACCTATGGCGACGTCGGCCTGTGGTCGGACGAGACTGAAGACGCGATGCACAGGGTCGTGGAGGCCGTGCGCCGCTGGGCCGTCACGCCGCTTGGCGTTCAGCTCGCCCACGCCGGACGCAAGGCGTCCACCGAGCTACCCTGGAAGGGGGGAAAGCAGATCCCGCCCGATGCGTCCAACGGCTGGACTACCGTCGCCCCATCGATGATCCCATTCGACCCTTCCGATCACGCCCCCATGGCGCTCGACCCGGACGGGCTGGCGCGTGTGCGCAACGCCTTCGCCGACAGCGCGCGCCGGGCGGCGCGACTGGGCTTCGTGGCGATCCAGCTCCACGCCGCACACGGCTACCTGCTGCACGAGTTCCTCTCCCCACTCTCCAATCAGCGCGACGACGCCTATGGCGGCTCCCTCGAGAACCGCATGCGGTTCCCACTCGAGGTGTTCGAAGCCGTGCGCGCCGTCGTTCCCGCGGACATTCCAGTGAGTGTGAGGGTCTCCGCGACCGACTGGGTCGAGGGCGGATGGGACATCGGCCAGACCTGCGTCTTCGCCCAGGCGCTGGAGGCGCGCGGCTGCGCGGCGATCAATGTCTCGAGTGGCGGCCTCGCGACGCACCAGGACATTCCCATCGGGCCGAGCTATCAGGTCCCGCTCGCCCGCGCCGTGAAGGCCGCCACCCGCATGCCGGTGGTGGCGGTGGGCCTCATCACCGAATTCGAGCAGGCCGAGGCGATCCTCGCCACCGGCGACGCCGATCTCGTCGCCCTGGCCCGGGCGGCGCTCTACGATCCGCGTTGGCCCTGGCACGCCGCCGCCCATTTCGAAGCCCATGTGACGGCCCCGCCGCAGTACCTCCGGTCCCAGCCTCGACGCTATAAGGACCTGTTCGCCGTGCGGGCGGACGACTGACAACGGACCCCAGCAGGCGAGGCCTCATCGCGGATGCGCGTCTTCCTCGATTTCGAGGCCTCGTCCCTGGCGCCGGGCAGCTACCCGATCGAGGTTGGCTGGGTGATGGAGGATGGTTCGGCCGAGGAGCACCTCATCCGCCCTGCGCCCGCGTGGACGGACTGGGACCCGACGGCGGAGGCGATCCATGGCCTCAGCCGCGACGTCCTCCTCGCCCGCGGCGAGCCTCACGAGGAGGTGGCGCGCCGCATGATGCAGGTCCTGGCCGCGCATGAGGTTTTCGCCAGCGCCCCCTCGTGGGACGGCAAGTGGCTGAGCGTCCTGCTGCGCGCCGCCGGCTATCCCCGGCACGCCTTGCGTCTGCGGGACACTGAGGAGGCGGACCTGGATGCCGCCGCTGAGATCCTCGCCCCGGGGCGAGAGCCTGGCGAGGTCGCGCACACGGCGATTCGGATCCTTCGTGAGACTCGGGAGCGACTCGCTCGACCGCCGGCCCACCGCGCCCTCGCTGATGCGCGCCAGGAGTTCGAGGTGTGGCAGGAGGTTCGCCGCCTGTCGTTCGCCATTTGTGGCTCAGCCGCCTCCGATCGGACGCAATCGGCGCACTGGCAGGACGAATCAAAATAGAAACGCAGGGCTTTTGAGGGAACAAATGAATTGTTCCTGTCAAGAAAATTTTTACGAATGTGGCAAAAATCATGGTCCTGGACCGGACGCGGATCAGGAACCTCGGTTGAATCCCTTGCTCATGGTCCCTCTCAAACTTGGCTTGTTATGCGCCTCCTTGCAGAGAGAACTTCGATCGAAAAATGCACCGCACGCGGACTCGCAATCCCCATAGGGACCTTAGATGCGGCGAATTGCCGCACCACATCCCACATTTGGCCGCAATTCCGCCCGTGGTAAATATTCCCGCAAGCTTCGGCCGTGATTAGTCGATGGTCTGCTAAGCTTGGCCGCTGCCCTTCTTTCAAAGAAGGAGGCGATTTTGATGAGGATGCAGCTCCTTTGCTGCGCGGCCCTGGCATTGGCTGGCGCTGCGGCCGCCCAGACGGACAACGAGGGCCAATCGGTAATGGTCCGACCGTCTCCCATCCACGGGGCTCCCCCCACGGACGATGACGCTCCGTCCGACGCGCCGCCCGGGTTCCAGGCGCCTGCGCCGCAGCCGCCTCCCCCGGCCATTGACGCCGAGGCTTCGCCGCCGCCGATGGCCGCGCCTGAAGCTTCCGC
>DATHPX010000140.1:0-15115 GCA_035483335.1 Caulobacteraceae bacterium
GAAACCAGACATTCAGCGCCGGCTTGCGAAGGTCCGCTTTCCGGCGCCAAGCCAACGGTAGAAAACGACCCATCTCGGACATTGGCTGGCCGGCGACCGATCCCGTCCAAGAGCGCGGCGTCATCGGTTGACCTAGATCAATCCCCGCCCTTCGCAGTTCGCCGTAGGGATCGGGCACAAGTAACGTCGCAGTTCTCACAGGAAAGAAATGAGACATGGCCGAAGCCACCGGCGCCCTCCATGACCGCGAACAAGCGCGCCCGAACGATATTATAGTCAGTGTAACTGTCAAAGTCGGAGAGCGCTTGTACCACCAGCTCAAAGACTCCGCTCCCGAAGATGCTGCCCATTTGCTTCGGGGCTACGCGGACCGCTCGACAGGTGCCGTGCAGGCGATGTTCGTACTGCTTTCTAAATGGCACGGCCTGGTGCCGCTGGTCCCGCTAAGGGAGTTGCCGGACGAAAACGCCCTAAACGCCACCGGCGGTAGTACAGTACAGGTCGGCCTCTGTGGCTCTCCCTGCCCTAACAATCTGATGCCCGTCTATTCTAACAATCAGCCGTTCACGTGCGAGACCTGCGTAATCATTTGACTGAGTGCGAGCCGGGAAATGGCTCAAACCGGTCACAGCGCGAAGTCCGACCTTCCACGCAGAGCAGACCTAAAGTGTCCGCAACCTCTAACGGCCGCTCCCCACCCCGAACCGACTCACGCGAGATCCGCTTGCGGGCCCAACTCCGGGATGTCCGTTTCGAGATCGGATCGGATGACGGTTCGCGACCCATCGCGGACGTCCGCGGTCGTACCAATCACGAAACCCGAACCCTGGTCGAAACTGGTCACCGAAACTGAAACTGGAAACTGGCCCTCGTCAGAGCGGGGCCGCCCCGACTATCTTTTCAAATCGCTAGCCTCAAGCGTTGTATTCCCAATGGGGCCGGGCCATTTGCAAGGCGGCGTTAGCACTCTCAGGCGACGACTGCCAATCCGGCGGCGACTCCGCGCGTAGCGCCAAGGGAGAATTGGATCATGGCCTTTCATCCGCTGGGCGATCGGGTCGCCGTTCGCCGCGTCGAAGAAGAAGCCAGGACCAAGGGCGGCATCATTATCCCCGACACCGTCAAGGAAAAGCCGCAGGAAGGCGAGGTCGTCGCGGTCGGCCCTGGCGTGTGGGATGAGCAAGGCAAGCGCGTCCCCATGGCCGTCAAGCCCGGCGACTGCATCCTGTTCGGCAAATGGTCCGGCAGCGAAGTCAAGATCGACGGTGAAGACCTTCTGATCATGAAAGAGTCCGACATCCTGGGCCTCGTCGATCCTGTCGCCGCGGTCGCAAAGGCCGCCTGAGCGGTCGCGAATACCCCACTCAATTCCCTCCCAACTTCCGCTTTTTTTTGAAAGTGCAGGCTCATGGCCGCCAAATCCGTTCACTTTTCCTCCGACGCGCGCGATCGCATGCTCCGTGGGGTCAACATCCTCGCCAACGCGGTCAAGGTCACCCTCGGCCCGAAGGGTCGTAACGTCGTCATCGAGAAATCCTGGGGCGCGCCGCGCTCCACCAAGGACGGCGTCACGGTCGCCAAAGAGATCGAGCTCGAGGACAGGTTCGAGAACCTCGGGGCCCAGCTGATCCGCGAGGTCGCCTCCAAGACCAGCGACAAGGCCGGCGACGGCACCACCACCGCCACCGTGCTGGCTCAGGCCATCGTGGTCGAGGGCTTGAAGTCGGTGGCGGCCGGCATGAACCCCATGGATCTCAAGCGCGGCGTGGAAAAGGCCGTGGTCGCTGTTGTCGAGGCCGTCAAGGCCTCGTCCCGCGAAGTGACCACCAATGACGAGATCGCCCAGGTGGGCGCCGTATCAGCCAATGGCGACAAGGAAATCGGCGACATGATCGCCAAGGCCATGAAAGAGGTCGGCAACGAAGGGGTGATCACGGTCGAGGAGGCCAAGACCCTGGAGACCGAACTCGAGGTGGTCGGGGGCATGCAATTCGACCGTGGCTACATTTCTCCGTACTTCGTCACCAACGCCGACAAGATGGAGGTTGAGCTCGAGAGCCCGCTGATCTTGCTCTCGGAGAAGAAGTTCTCCTCGCTGCAGCCTCTGCTTCCGTTGCTGGAAGCGGTGGTCCAGGCCGCTCGTCCGCTGCTCATCGTCGCCGAGGATATCGACGGCGAGGCCCTGGCGACCCTGGTGGTCAATAAACTTCGTGGCGGCCTCAAGGTCGCGGCGGTCAAGGCGCCGGGCTTTGGCGATCGGCGCAAAGCGATGCTGGAAGACCTCGCGATCCTCACCGGCGGCCAGCTCATAAGCGAGGACCTGGGCATCAAGCTCGAGAACGTTACCCTCGACATGCTCGGCACGTCCAAAAAGGTCACGATCAGCAAGGACGCCACCACCGTGGTCGGCGGCGCCGGCGACAAGGCGGCGATCCAGAGCCGCATCGCTCAGCTTAAGGTCCAGATCGAAGACACCACGTCGGACTACGACAAGGAGAAGCTTCAGGAACGCCTGGCCAAGCTCGCCGGCGGCGTCGCCATCATCAAAGTCGGCGGCTCGACCGAGATCGAAGTGAAGGAACGCAAGGACCGGGTGGATGACGCCTTGAACGCCACGCGTGCGGCGGTGGAAGAAGGTATCGTGCCCGGCGGCGGCGTCGCCTTGCTTAAGGCGGCCAAGGCGCTGGACGGCGTGAAAGGCGAGAATGCCGATCAGAACGCGGGCATCGCCATCGTCCGGCGCGCCCTGCAGGCCCCGATCCGTCAGATCGCCGAGAACGCTGGCGTTGAAGGTTCGATCGTCGTGAGCAAAGTGTTGGAGAACGCCTCGGCGACCTTCGGCTTCAACGCCCAGACCGAACAGTATGTGGACCTGGTCAAGGCGGGCGTGATCGACCCGACCAAGGTGGTCCGCACTGCCCTTCAGGACGCCGCCTCGGTGGCCGGCCTGATGATCACCACCGAAGCCGCCGTCGCCGAAGCCCCCAAGAACACGGGCGCCGCGGGGGGTGGCGGATCGGGTGGCGGCATGCGCGACATGGACTTCTAGAGCGGCATCCGACCAAGTGGGAACTGGTTCGGCAATCGGACGGTGCTCAAGCTTTTGAATCTAGAGCAAATCATCCCCGTTCAGACGGTTCCGTCTGAACGGGGTTTGCTCTAGCGGTTCTCGTCGTCGCTCCGTCCGATAGGTGAGGCCGCCGCCATGGTTGCCGTCGATTGGCCGGTGTGGAGCAGCCCGACAGCTTCCGGCCGATCGATCATCGTTGGACCCCTGGTCTACGATGCAAGCCTGCGCGCGGCCCAGACGGGAATACCGTCAGCGTAGAGAGGTGCATCATGGTGAGCCGCGACTTCTCTCTGCAACTGGAAGGCTACGGATTGACCACGGCGGAGATTCACTACCGATTGCCTGACCATCCAGCTCTGCTGCAGCTCTACGTCTGGCAGGACTACGACATCGCGCCCGCCTTTCCGACGCTGAAGGGTTTTCTCGATCACTGGCAGCGTGAGCTCGATGGCCCACTGCATTCCGTGCGAGTGGCCCATCAGCACTTGATCCGGCCGTCCGAATGGAGAGCCGTTGACGGGATCATTCGCGGTCATTGATTCGCACCCCAGGGGCGGGTCACGGTTTCGGTGACACCTCACCATTTGACCCAGCGCGGGAACCGGCGCGACCAGATCTTCTTCGAGCCCGGCGATGAGGACCTCTATGGATCGAAAGCGGTCAGCTGGGCGCCGCCGCCAACCGGACGTTCGGCTCAGGTCCCGAGAGCGGACCTTCCCAAGGTCCGCTATGAGTCGAGTCAGGAGTGGACGCAGCACCCAGGCCGGATCTTTACGCCGTCGCTTGGGCGAGGAGACCCGGCGGTCCCAGGTGAAGCGCGCGGGAGGTCCATGGCTCTTGCCAGCATCTCCTTGACTTGCAATTTGCAATGTTCCATACTTCCCCCGTGACCCACGCCGATCCCGCCGAAGCTCCCGATCCCGCCATCGTGCGGGCCGAACGGCGTCTGCGGATGCTCGAGAAGCTGGCGCAGTTGGAGATGGATCTGGCGGAGGCCCTGCAACGGCAGGCGATCGCCGCGGCCAATCCAACCCCGCCCGCCCAGCCGGACGCCGCCGCGGCGTCGGCCCCTGGCGCCGCCCCCGAGACAGCCGGCGAGCTTTCGGCTGGCTTCGCCCGCATTGCACGGTCCCTTCGCCTGACTCTCGCCCTTCAGGCCCGCGCCGAAGAGCAACTGCGCGCCCTGCGCGCGGGGGTGGCGGCCGACGCGGAAGCCTGGCGGTTTGCGACACGCAAACGCGAGGTCGACGAGGCGGCGGCTCGGAAACGGGACCGCCGCAACACGGTCGAGGTCCTGGTGATCGAGGCCGCGGAGCGGGAGGTCGAGGACGAAGAGGCCCTGTGGGGCGTCCTCGAGGCCCTCGAGGAGCGGCTCGATGAAGACGCGGCGTACGAGCATCTTGAGCGGGCGCCCCTGCGCGAGACGGTGGAGAGGCTGTGCGCGGACCTCGAGCTCACGCCCGACTGGAGCCTCTGGGAAGGCGAGGGCTGGACGCCCAAGGCGCCGTTCTCCAGGGGGAGGTTCTCGATGTGGGCCCGCCCCAGCCGCCGGCCGTTGCGGCCGATCGATAAGGCCCTGCCGCATCGGCGGGAGTGACGGGCGCCCCTCAGGCCTTAGGACCCAGGAATTAGGACCCAGGACCCAGGCAATTAGACCGGCCTTTGCGGTTCGCGAACCGCAGCGCCTGCTCGCGTAGCCCTACGTCCTGGGTCCTGGGTCCTGGGTCCTGGGTCCTAATTCCTAGGTCCCGATTGAAATCGTGAATCTCTCAGCCACGAGTGCACGCGGCTCTCCAAACCCGGACGGTCCTTCAGCTCGCACTCCCAGATCGTCTCGACGCGCCAGCCGGCGGCGGCGAGGGCCTCGCGGGCGTAGGCGTCGCGCGCGCGGTTGCGCTCGACCTTCGCCGTCCAATAGTCCCGGTTGGCCTTGGGAACCCGTGCGCCGCGAGTGCAGTCGTGGCCGTGCCAGAAGCAGCCGTGGACGAAGATCGCCAGCCGCCGGCCGGTCAGGACGATGTCCGGCTTGCCGGGCAGGTCCGCGCGGTTGAGCCGGTAGCGGCCGCCCAGGGACCAGACGAGACGACGGACGGTGAGTTCGGGCGAGGTCCCACTGCCCTTGACCGCACGCATGACCTCCGAGCGCTTGGCCGGCCCATAGACGTCGGTAATTGGGACGTCGGGGGTCGGCGGACCTGGCTCGGGGCCGTCCGTCACAGCCCCTCGAACAGCGCCGTCGAGAGATAGCGCTCCGCGAAGCTCGGAATGACAGTGACGATCATCTTGCCCGCCATGTCCGGCCGGGCGGCGACGTCGAAGGCCGCCACCAGGGCCGCGCCGGCAGAGATGCCCACCGGCACGCCCTCCTCGCGGGCGCAGCGCCGGGCCATGGTGAAGCTGTCTTCGTTGGAGACCTGGATCACCTCGTCCACGACGCCGCGATCGAGGATGGCGGGAACGAAGCCAGCGCCGATGCCCTGGATCTTGTGCGGACCAGGCTGGCCTCCGGAGAGGACGGGCGATCCGGTAGGCTCGACCGCCACCATGCGCACGGAAGGCTTACGCGACTTCAGCACCTGGCCAACGCCGGTGATGGTGCCGGCCGTGCCGACCCCGCTGACGACGACATCGACCTTTCCGGCCGTGTCGTTCCAGATTTCCTCGGCGGTGGAGACGCGGTGGATCGCGGGATTGGCGGGATTCTCGAACTGCTGGGGCATCACCGAGCCGGGGATCTCATCCAGCAATTCGCGGGCGCGGGCCATCGCGCCGGCCATGCCCCGCTCGGCTGGGGTCAGTTCAACTCGGGCGCCCAGGAGCAGCAGCATCTTGCGCCGCTCGATCGACATGCTCTCGGGCATTACCAGGATCAGCGGAAGGCCCTTGGCCGCCGCGACGAACGCCAGGGCGATGCCGGTATTGCCGCTGGTGGGCTCCACGATCGTGGTATCCGGCCCGATCCTGCCCTGGCTCTCGAGCGCCTCGATCATCGCCAGGCCGATGCGGTCCTTCACCGAGGCCAGGGGATTGAAGAACTCGAGCTTGGCGAGGACCTCGCCCTTGGGCTTGAGCGCAGCGCTCAGCCGAGGGAGACGGACGAGCGGCGTGTCGCCGATCGTGTCCAGGATGGAATTGTAGATCTTGCCCCGGCCGGCGCGATGATGGCGGGCAGGGATCTCAGTCGAAACGGTGTCCATGGCGACCCGACGGTTGACGGCGAAAGCTTCAACCTAGGCTCGCCGCCGCCGTCCGGGAAGTCAGGCGCTCTCGCTGGCCCCCGCCAGGGTGCGGATGTCGGGCCAGGCGTAGGCCGTCTCGCGGTAGGCGCCGTCCCAGCCGCTGACCTGCCGCTCCTCGACGGGCATGCCGCCGAGATGTTCGTAGAAGGCGCGGGCCTTGGTGTTGTCGTTGAGCACCCACAGATGCAGCGAGGGAGCGCCGCGGGCGGCCATCACCTTGGCCGCCGAGGACAGCAGCCGCTTGCCGAGCCCGCGCCTCTGGGCGGGGCGGACGACATAG
Source organism: Caulobacteraceae bacterium (assembly GCA_035483335.1). GTDB lineage: Bacteria > Pseudomonadota > Alphaproteobacteria > Caulobacterales > Caulobacteraceae > Acaudatibacter. The sequence goes on from DATHPX010000140.1 coordinate 6,590, forward strand.
AGGGTCGACACCTCGGCCCCGCCGGCGCGCTCGCTGGCGCCGCAGTAGCCGACCAGGCCGCCGGCGCCTTCCGCGCAAAGGATGAGTTCGGAGGAATCCGCCGTCATCAGCTGGCGGCGCCAGCGCCGCGCGTACACGCCGGGGTTCATCTGGGCCAGGAAGGGACCTGGGAGCATGCCGGCGTAGGTCTCGCGCCACGCTCGGACATGGACGCGAGCAAGAGCTGCAGCGTCGCCCGGGCCAGCGGGCAGGATGTTGTAAGCGGCAAGACGTTCCATAGTCATCGAGCTTGTACCCGTGCCTGAAGATGGGGCAGGCGCCAGACCGTCGCAGGTTTGTCATCAAGCCTGAGGCGGCTCGTCGCAGGACGGGGGGCGACACGATCACCGCCCGTACTGCATCTTTTTTAGGCGCCCATGAGCTGTCGCGAAACTGCCAGGGGACCTATCCGACTCACCTCCCGGGTCCAGCCGATTCCCTTCGCGGGCGTAGGCCATTCGCCTCGGCTGCCTAACCCATCTACATCGCCGGGCTTACCCGACTCGCATCCAGCAGCTTACCCTGCAAAGGATGAACGCCCCCTTTACCGCCCCGTCAGAAGCGGTGGACGCCGCCGGCGCCACGCCGGTGATGGCGCAGTTCTTCGAGGCCAAGGCCAAGGCCCCAGGGGCGCTCGTCTTCTTTCGGATGGGCGATTTCTACGAGCTCTTCTTCGACGACGCCGCCCGGGCCGCGGAGGCCATCGGCATCGCCCTGACTCACCGGGGCACGCATGCGGGCAAGCCCATCCCGATGGCGGGCGTGCCGGTGCACGCGGCCGAGGCGTATCTCGCCAAGCTGATCCGGGCCGGCTTCCAGGTCGCCGTGTGCGAGCAGATGGAGGACCCGGCCGCAGCGCGCAAACGCGGGGCCAAGTCGGTCGTCCGCCGCGAGCTGGTGCGCGTGGTGACGCCCGGCACCCTGACTGAGGACGGCCTGCTGGACGCGCGCGACTCAAATCGCCTCGCCGCCGTCGCAGTGCGCGCCGGCGGGGCGGCGGTGGCGAGCGTCGATCTCTCCACCGGTGAGGTGGACTGCCACGCCACGACCGCGGAGGGCCTGGCGGCGATCCTGGGCGCGCTGCGCCCGCGCGAGACGGTCACGCCCGACCGCCTGCTCGCCGATCCGGCGGTCCGCGCTGCGCTGGAGCAGTCTGGCGGCGCCCTGGCGCCTGTCGCCGGAGCGCTGGCCGAGCCGGCGGCCTCCCAGGCCCGGCTGATGCGCCTCTATGGGGTTGCGACCTTGGACGGCTTTGGGGCCCTCAGCGGCGCCGAGATCTCGGCGCTTGGCCTGCTGGCCGCCCACATCGAGACGACTCAGGCCGGCAAGGCGCCTGTGCTGCGCCCGCCGCGCCGCCTGGGCGAGGACGACGCCCTGGCGATCGATCCGGCCACGCGCGTGAGCCTGGAGATCGAGCGAACACTCTCGGGAGGCCGCGAAGGGTCCCTCCTGGCGGCCATCGACCGCACGATCAGCTCGGCGGGTGCGCGGCTGCTGTCCGCGCGACTCGCCCAGCCGCTGACCGATCCGGCGGCGATCGACGCGCGGCTCGACGCTGTGGCCTGGCTGCTCGCCCGCCCGCGCCTTCGCGAGGACCTGCGCGCGCGCCTCAAGGGGGCAGGCGACATGGCCCGCGGCCTCTCCCGCCTGGCCCTGGGGCGCGGCGGCCCTCGCGATCTTGGAAGCCTGCTCGCGGCCCTGACAGCGGCCGGCGCGCTGGCCCGTCGGCTGGAGGCGGAGACGGACCCGCTCGACCCGGCGCCGGCGGAGATCACAGAGGCGGCGAGGGCCTTCGATCCTCAGGCGCAATCCACCCTCGCGGCGCTGCGCGAGACGCTGGCGGCAGGGCTCGGCTCCGAACTCCCGGCCATGGCGCGGGACGGCAATTTCGTCTCTCCCGGCGTCCTGCAGGCCCTCGACGAGGCCCGCGCCCTGCGCGACGACAGCCGCCGCGTCATCGTCGCGCTCGAGGCGCGGCTCGCCGCCGAAAGCGGCGCGCCCGTGCGCATCCGCCACAACGCCGTCCTCGGCTACTTCGTGGAGACGAGCGCCAAGCAGGCCGAGCCGCTGATGAAGCCGCCGCTGTCGGCGACCTTCATCCACCGCCAGACCCTCGCCAACCAGGTCCGTTTCACCACTGTCGAGCTTACCGAACTGGACGCGCGCATCGCACGCGCCGCCGACCAGGCCCTGGCGCTGGAGATCGAGATGTTCGAGTCCTGGCGCGCCGCCGCGACGCAGGCTGGCGCGCTCGTGCTCGCCGCCGCAGAGGGTCTCGCGCGCCTCGACGTCGCGGCGGGACTGGCGGAATGGGCGGCCGAGGCCAACGCCGTGCGGCCCGTGGTGGACCGCTCTCTCGTCTTCGAGGCGCGCGGCGCCCGACACCCGGTGGTGGAGGCCTCGGTGCGCCGCGCCGGCTCGGCCTTCACGCCGAACGACTGCGCCCTGGACGGGTCGGGTGAGGCGCATCCCCGGCTGTCCCTCGTCACCGGGCCGAACATGGCGGGCAAGTCGACCTTCCTGCGCCAGAACGCCCTGCTGGTGATACTCGCCCAGGCCGGCGCGTTCGTTCCCGCCCAGTCGTTGCGCCTGGGGGTGGTCGATCGACTGTTCAGCCGTGTGGGCGCAGGGGACGACCTCGCGCGCGGCCGCTCGACCTTCATGGCCGAGATGGTGGAGACCGCCGCGATCCTCACCCAGGCGACCGGACGATCGTTCGTCATCCTCGACGAGATCGGCCGGGGCACGGCGACCTGGGACGGCCTCGCGATAGCCTGGGCCTGCGCCGAGGCCCTGCACGACCACAATCGCTGCCGCGCCCTCTTCGCGACCCACTACCATGAGCTGGCGACCTTGGAGGATCGCCTGGCCCACGTCTCCAACCTGTCCCTCAAGGCCAAGGAGTGGAATGGCGAGCTGATCTTCCTGCACGAGGCGGGGCCGGGTTGCGCCGACCGCTCATATGGCGTCCAGGTCGCGCGCCTCGCGGGCGTCCCCGCCCCGGTGGTCTCGAGAGCGCGCGAAGTGCTCGGTCGCCTGGAAAGCGAGGCCGTCTCCCACGCCGGGCTGCAGGAGCTACCCCTGTTCGCCAGCGCTCCGCCCCAATCAGCAGCTCCGGCCGGCCCGTCGCCGGTCGAGACCGCGCTCGCGACCCTCGATCCCGACAGTATGAGCCCCCGGGAGGCTCTTGAGGCCCTCTACCGGCTCAAGAGCCTGGGATGAATTAACCACCGGGAACTTGCGAGATGAAACAACGCCCTTCTACTACAGGGGGGGTCGCGAAACTCCCAATTTCGCCCGTCATCCCGGACGTAGGGACCCCGGCCTCGGGCCGGGGGACCGAAGATCCGGGACCCAGCCTCCACGACCTCTCCACGGCGAACAACGCTGATTGGACCAACGACAGCGCGCCCTTTGGAACCGCGGCGGCCAACAGCGTCCAGGTCGTGGAGGCTGGGTCCCGGATCTGCGCGCTCTTCGAGCGCTCCGTCCGGGATGACGGGTGAAAAAGGGAGCGGAGCGTTTTGCAACAGTCCCCGCAAGGGGGGAAGGGCGCCTGTAAACTGCAAATCCAGTGTTGAACGGTTCACGAGCTCAAACAACGGCCGCGCACTTTCCGCACGGAGTTGGTTGGCGCGATCTCTCTAGTGGCGCTACCTGCCGGTCATGCCCACGTCTGCCGCCTATCGCCCCGATCCGCGCTTCCAGGCGCTCGGCCCCGAATTCGCCGACGTCGTCGAGCCGGCGGCCTTTCCGGACTGCAAGCCGCGATATCTGAATCAGCGGGCCGCCGCGACGGTGGGACTGGAGGCGCTGTCGATGGACGAATGGAAGGCGCACTTCTGGGCGTTCGAGCCCCTGCCGCAGAACCAGCAACAGGCCCTGGCCATGCGTTATCACGGCCATCAGTTCCGGGTTTACAACCCGGACCTCGGGGATGGGCGCGGCTTCCTGTTCGCCCAGCTTCGCGAGACCGGGTCCGACCGTCTGCTCGATCTTGGGACCAAGGGATCGGGCCAGACGCCCTGGTCGCGCTCCGGTGACGGGCGCCTCACGCTCAAGGGCGGGGTGCGCGAGGTGCTCGCCACGACCATGCTCGAGGCGCTCGGCGTCCCCACCTCCCGCTCCTTCGCCCTCTACGAGACCGGCGAGGCGCTCGAGCGGAACGACGAACCCAGCCCCACGCGAGGGGCGGTGCTCACGCGGCTCTCGTTCAGCCACATCCGCTTTGGGACCTTTCAGCGCCTCGCCGCCCTGGACCGGCGCGACCTGATCGAGATCCTGCTGCGCCACGTGATCGAGACCTATTTTCCGGAGATCTCAGACGCGCCTGATCCGGGCGCGGCGCTCCTCGACGCCGTCGTCCACCGCTCGGCCCATCTGACAGCGAAATGGATGACCGCCGGGTTCGTGCACGGCGTGCTCAACACCGACAACATGAACATCAATGGCGAGAGCTTCGACTACGGACCCTGGCGGTTCCTGCCGCGCAACGACCCCAACTTCGTCGCCGCCTATTTCGACCAGACGGGCCTCTACAGCTTCGGACGCCAGCCCGAGGCGGTGTTCTGGAACCTGCGCCAGTTCGCGGGGGCCCTGAGCGTGGCCGGGGAGGCCCAGCCCCTCGTCGATGTGCTGAATCTCTTCGGCGGGGCGTATCGCGCCGAACTCGCGGGCGCGATGGCGGACCGCCTGGGCCTGCGTCGCGCGTCATGGGACGAGGACGTGGATCTCGCCAACGCCGCCTTCCGCGCCCTTGCCGAAGGCGGCGAACCCCTGCGCTGGGAGCCGTTCTTCTTCGACTGGTTCTGCGGCGCCGCTTCCGAGGCGCGCGCCCTCGCCGGCCCCCGCGCCCATCTCTATTCGGGAGAGCACTTCACCGCGTTCCGCGAGATCATCTCGCGCCGCGAGCCGGAGCGTCCCGAGCGCCTCTCGCATCCCTACTTCGCCCGTCCCGACCCCCAGGAGATGCTCATCGAGGAGGTGGAGTCGATCTGGGCGGCGATTGCCGAGCGGGACGACTGGACGCCCTTCGAGGCGAAGCTGGCTGCAATCGAGGAGGCCCGCCAGGCATGGGGCCTGGAGCCCTGAAACCTAGCCTTCGGCCTGGAGCCGCTTCCTGACCTCGAGCAGCTCCGCCCTGTGCTCCGGGGTCGACTCCGGCCACTTCAGGTCGAGATCGTCCAGAGTGTCGAGCAGGATCTGAGAGACGATGAGGCGGGCGCTCTCTTTGTCGTCCGCCGGAACGATGTACCAGGGGCACTCGCGCGTCGTCGTCTCTTCGATGCAGCGCTCGTAGGCGTCGACGTAGTCGTCCCAGTAGGCTCGTTCGTCGATATCGCTGGTCGACAGCTTCCAGTTCCTGTCGACCTCGTCGATCCGGGCGAGGAACCGCTTGCGCTGCTCCTCTTTCGAGAGGTGAAGGAAGATTTTCACGATCCGCACGTCATTGCGGTGAAGGTGATCCTCGAAGTGGCGGATGGAGCGGTAGCGGTCCGCCCACAGCTGCTTTGGTTTCTCGTCGGGATCGCGCCCTTCGCCCGCCAGGATCTTCGGGTGGACCCGGGCGATAAGCACCTCCTCGTAGTAGGAGCGGTTGAACAGGCCGATCGTGCCGCGCGGCGGCAGGGCTACGGCCGCGCGCCAGAGGAAATCGTGCCGGAGCTCCTCGGCGCTGGGCTGCTTGAAACTGGTCACGCGGCAGCCCTGCGGGTTCACGCCGGACATCACATGCTTGATCGCCCCGTCCTTCCCGGAGGCGTCCATGCCCTGGAGCACCACCAGAACGGCGAACCGATTGGTCGCGTAGAGCCGTCCCTGAAGCTCCGCCGTCGCCTTCACGTGCGCGGCGAGCATGGCGTCGACCTCGGCGCGCGAGCTGCAGACCGGCTCTTGCCGGGCTTTCCATTTGGAGAGGTCGATGGGCTCCCCCGCCTCGGCGCGGTAGCGTTTGGTCCGGATGATGGTCGTAGCGTCCATGTCTGCGCCAAGGCGATCCAGGCGGTTAAGGTTCCCTCAACGCCCGTTCAGTCGCCGCCCTCTCCCTCGATCATTGCCTGCGCGATCTCCGCAGCGTCCGGATGCGCCATCCCGCTCAGGCCGGCGACGACGCCGAGCCGGTTCTCGCGCGGGTGGTTCTGGTTCAGTTTCCAGACGCCTTCGAGCTCGACCGGGTCGAGCCGCACGCCCACGATCCCGCGCAGGAGGCGATCGACGTAATCGGCCGGCGCGTCGGCGGGCGACCAAGGATCGGAAAAACCGGATTCCTGCTGGGCGGTGAGGTCGTCGAGCAGGGCGCGAAGCCACGCCGCGTCCTCGACGATCGAGACCACACCGCGCGCCTGCGCCACGATGTAGTTCCATGTCGGGACGACACGCCCGTCACGGGCCTTGGCTGGGTACCAGGCCGGTCGGATGTAGGCGTGGGGACCCTGGAAGAGGACGAGAGCCTCCGCTCCGTCGCGGGACGCAAGCGGATTGGCCCGGGCGACGTGCGCCTCGAGATAGACCCCTCCGGAGCCATGACGCAGGACGAAAGGCGCTCCGCACGCGTGCAGTCCCGTCGGTCCAGTGGTGATCAGCTGGCCAAAAGGATTGGCGCAGATGAAGGCCTCGAGGACCTCGCTGCGGGTCTCGCGGAAAGCGGCTGGCGGATAGGCGCCTCGCGCCTGGGCCGCCGATCCTCCAGGCCCCCCGACAGCTCCCTCGTCCGCGCTCGACATCCGTTGGCCCGTCTCTCCTACCGGGACCATGACTTAAGGCGGGTTGGATGCTGCGCAAAGGAGGGAGCGTCTGCGGCCTGTGTCGGCGCCCGCGCCCGCATCATATCACAGATTGTTAATTCACTGAGCGGCCAGGGAGACAAGTGCGCTTCGGCGCCGTTTAGCCCTGTCTTCGGACTGACGACGAAAGGGCGCCAGACCGTGCCGCTTTACACCCTTCACTTCTTTGCCGAAGGCGATAAGCCGGCGGGGTCCGAGGACATCGACTGCGCCACCGACGGCGAAGCGATCAACGCGGTGAATGACCGTGCCGAAAGCCGGGCGGTCGAGTTGTGGCAGGGCGGGCGGAGGATACTCTGGTGGCCGGCCCATCGGCCCCTCTCTCCGCGCCGCCAGAGGCCTCACAAACCGTCCAATTCGTGAGGCCCTTTTTACGGCTTGGCGTCCGCAAGCCGCGCCGGTGATCACGTGCAGCCACAACCCGTCCCCTCGATATAGAGATCATTTGTAAACCGATGGGCCGCTCCAAAGAGGTCCGATGGGCGCAAAACCAGGAAAAGGCGTTCGAACTTCGACCGGTTGTACTTGGACGGTCTCATGTGGCCGGCGCGACACACTGTCGAACAGCCGCAATCCCGACTATTGACGTGCGAACCGGTTGAGCAGACTCTTTCGGCCCCGAGGTCGGACGGGTCAAGACGCCTGCAAAAGGGGGTATCCGGCCCAAGGGGAATTCATGTTCGCGGCGGATTTCGCTAACCCCTGGATCATGTCGGTCCGACAGGCGCGCAGACGCACGCCGGCGGCTGTCGTCGCGATCGTCGGCCTCATTTTCCCAGGCGCTCTCCTCTTCGTCGGCCACGCGACAGCGTCGATCGCCGGTCAGGCGCCGTCCGATCTGATCGTATTCGCCTGCCTGGCGATCGCCGCCATCGTCGCCACGCGGCTCGAAGGTCGCCGTCTGTGGCCGCGGGAGACCTACGGTCTCGCGGCCGTGATCGGCGGCGTGGCCCTGGGCCTGGGCGCCGTGTTCGCCTGCGCCGCCGTGGCGTCGATAGCCGGGGCGGTCGGGGTCATCACAGGACCGTCGTCTCTTCCGGCCGGCCCCCTCGCCGCCGCCATCCTGATCGCGGCCCTGGGCGCGGCCGCTCAGGAGATGTTCTTCCGCGGCTGGATTCAGCCGGTCCTCTGCGCCGCCTGGGGCGCCTGGCCGGGCCTGTTCCTTACCGCCGCGGCCTTCGCCGTCTTCCACGTCGCGGCGGGCCCCCAAGGCCCCCTGGCCGTGGTGAACCTCCTGCTCGCGGGCCTGCTTCTGGGCCTTCTCGCCTTGCGCAGCGGCGGCCTCGCCACCTCGACCGCAGCGCATCTGATGTGGACGTGGTCCGCCTTCGCTGGCGTCGCCCTCTCGCCGACAGGTCCCATCGCCCAGGTCAGGCTGAGCGGTCCGACCCTTTGGAGCGGCGGCGACCAGGGCCTTGGCGGCAGCCTGGCGACGACCGCGGTCCTGGTCGTGCTGCTGGCGAGCCTGCAGACGGTGAAGCCGCGCGTGGTCGCGCCCCGCGCAGAGTCCTAACGGGCAGGCGTTTCGCGGAACCAGGCCACGGCCGCTGCGAGCCCTTGGGCGAGCGACGTCGGCGGCGACCAGCCAAGACGCCTCTGGCCGCTCACATCCAGCAGCTTTCGCCTCACCCCCACGGGCCTGGCCAGATCGTGCGTAAACCCGCCGCGGTATCCCATGGCCGCCGCCACGGCCTCGTAATACTCG
>DATHPX010000141.1:0-16943 GCA_035483335.1 Caulobacteraceae bacterium
CGACAGCCACCCAGGACGCCGCCCTCTCCACCGGAGCCCAGTGGACGCAAGCGGAGCTGTCCTTCTCCATCTCCGCCGGAGCGCTGAAGACCGTCACTTCCACCAATCCTGTCGTGAAGTCGCCCAACGTCTCCGGCGCCACAGTGACGCTCGACGCCGGTCTCGGGTTAGGCGAGACGGTAGAGACCAACGGGCCCGGGGGGACGCTGATCCCTGGCATCCAGATCGCGGCGGGAACGGATCCCACCACACTCACCGACGCGGAAAAGGTCGCCTTGGCGGCCGCTGAGCGCTCGGACCTGGAGTTGACCGTCAGCGGCGTGGACCCGGCGAAGTTCGCCGCCCTTTCGCCAGCGCTGCAGGTCCAGGACCTGGCGGCCTACGACGCGGCCCTGGGTCTGGGGCCGCAGACGATCCCCTTGGGCGCCGATCCCTCGACCCTCACCTCGGCGCAACAAGCCATGTTGCAGATCGCGGCGGATGGGCTGGCGGAAAACGCCGGCACCTACCTGACGATCCTCACCAAGCGGCCGTTAAACTTCCAGGCGAGCCAGGCGCTCAACGTCAGCGTGACGGCGAGCCCCTCCGGCACGCTCGACGTCGGCGACGCCTACCTCGCCTCCCTCGGGTCGGTGGCGCTGGGGTCGATCGACGTGCCGGGCGAGACCCGGATCAAGGTCATCGGCTCGATCACCGGTGCGCCGAGCCTCTCGGTCCGGACTGGGGACCTGATCCTCGAGGCGTCGCAGGGCGCGATCGGCGGCGCGCTCGACGCCAGCGGCGCAGTCACGGGGGCGCTCGCTCTGGACCTCTTGCCCGGGGCGACGATCATCGGCCGGTCGGCCAAGGGGATCGACCTTGAGTTCCCGGGCGACGCCGACGTCGACACCCTTTACTCGCTGGGAAACATCGCCCTGGCGGCGAACGGCTCCATCCTCAACGCCAACGACGATCAGCTGATCAACATCCTGGGCACGATGGTGTCCCTGACCGCCCAGAACGGCTCGATCGGCGCCGCCAGCGACCCGCTCAACGTGGGCGCGAATATCGGGGGCGGAATCTACGCCAGCGCCGCCAAGGGCTCGATCACGCTCTACGGCCCTGATCCCGATGACTTCATCATTCAGCAGGCGCAGGCCCTGGGAACCGTGAACCTCACCGGTTCGGTCGATGTGCAGCTCCTCGGGCTGGCGCAGGCGACGGGCGACGTCGACGTCAGCGCTAGCGGCGCGGTCACGCTTGGGCCGCTGACGATGGTACAGTCCCTGGGAAGCGACATTATCGTCAACGCGGCGTCCATCCAGACGGTGGCCGGCTCCCAAATGGTGGCGGCTGGCGCGATCGACCTCACCGCCACGACCGGCCCTCTGCCCACGGGCGACAGCGCTGGGGCGCAAAGCCTCGATCTCGCCGGACTCGTGCAGGCCGGCGCCAACGTCGACCTGGCGGCCGGAGGCGAAGTCGGACTGGAGTCTACGGCCGTCGTTCGATCCGAGACCGGCGATATTTCGATCGCGGCCGCCTCCTTCAAGGCAACCGACGGCTCGGCGACCAATGCTCTGGTCGGATCCATTGACATCGCCACCTCGGGCGACGCCCAGGTCACCGGGCTCGACGCCGGCGGGCAGGGACCTCAGGCCGTGTCGATCACCGCTGGCGGCCATGTCCTGGCGGGCGACGATCCGACCCGCACGGCGGACATTACCGCGACGGCCGCCGGCGCTGGAGTCACCATTCTGGCCGGACTGGGTATCGGCGATGAGACCCAGACGAACACCGAGGCGTTCGACGCGGCGGGCGAGGCGCCCGGGACGTCTCACCAGACGAACCTGACGCCGAACCCCCTCCTGATCGCGGCGGGAACATTGGATCTGACCGCTACGACGGGACCGGTCTACGTCAACGCCGTCACTGCCGTCACAGGGGCCACCATCCTGGCTCCCACTGGCAACGTGGTCATCCACACGGACACCGATTTCCAGGCAAACTCCATCATCGCCGATCAGGGTTTCATCGACGTCGAGGGGACCGGTTCGCTGACGCTGGTCGACCTTCTCGCTCCCAAGGGCGCCATCCAGGCAATCGCCGGAACGACCCTGACAATCGGCTCCGCCCAGAGCGGCGGGTCCCAGACACTCTCCGGCGAGACGGGGGTCTACTTCACCAGCCTGACGACGACCGGGATCCTCGGCGACGCCGGCGCCATCGACATCGCCTCCGCCAATGGGCCGGTGCGGGGCCAGCCGGCGGGAAGCTCCTCGATCGACGCGGCCGGCGCTGTCGGCGTGACCGGGACGACGGTGAGCCTCGACCAGGTCACCTCCGGAACAGGAACCAGCATCAGCGGGACCGGCGCGGTCACCCTGGCGACCCTGACCGCCGGGACGACCCTGGAAGCGACCTCGACAGCCGGCTCGCTGACGATCGGCTCCGCCCAGAGCGGCGGGGGCCAGACGCTCTCCGGCGAGACGGGGGTCTACTTCACCAGCCTGACGACGACCGGGATCCCCGGCGACGCCGGCGCCATCGACATCGCCTCCGCCAGTGGGCCGGTGCAGGGCCAGCCGGCGGGAAGCTCCTCGATCGACGCGGCCGGCGCTGTCGGCGTGACCGGGACGACGGTGAGCCTCGACCAGGTCACCTCCGGAACAGGAACCAGCATCACCGGCGCCGGCGCGGTCACTGTGGCGACCCTGACCGCCGGCGCGACCCTGGACGCGACCTCGACGGCCGGCTCGCTGACGATCGGCTCGGCCCAGAGCGGCGGGAGCCAGACCCTCGCCGGCGAGACGGGGGTCTTCTTCACCAGCCTGACGACGACGGGGATCCCCGGCGACGCTGGGAACATCGACATCGCCTCCGCCAATGGGCCGGTCCAGGGCCAGCCCACCGGACAGTCTTCGATCGTGGCCAACGGCGACATCTCCATCAATGGCGTCAGCGTGGCCCTGGATGAAGTGAAGTCCGGAGGTTCAACGACGGTCCAGGCCGACGACGGGCTGTCCATCGCCGACCTGACGGCTGGTGGCTCCGCCAGCCTCAACGCCGGCGGGGACGTGACTTTGGGTGAAGCGGTGGTCGGCGCGAGCCTGGCCGTCGCCTCCAGCGGCGGCGAGATCACGATCGGCTCGGCCCAGAGCGGCGGGAGCCAGACCGTGTCCGGCGAGACGGGAGTCTACTTCACCAGCCTGACGACGACGGGGATCCCCGGAGACGCCGGGAACATCGACATCGCCTCCGCCAAGGGGCCAGTCCAGGGCCAGCCCAGCGGACAGTCACTGATCCAGGCCAACGGCGACATCTCCATCGATGCCGTCAGCGTGGCCCTGGATGAAGTAAAGTCGGGAGGTTCGACAACGGTCCACGCCGACGACGGGGTGTCCATCGCCAACCTGACGGCTGGAGGGTCGGCCAGCCTCAGCGCCGGCGGGGACGTGACTCTGGGTGAAGCGGTGGTCGGCGCGAGCCTGGCCGTCGCCTCCAGCGGCGGCGAAATCACGATCGGTTCCGCCCAGAGCGGTGGAAGTCAGACCCTTTCCGGAGACACGGGGGTCTTCTTCACCAGCCTGAATACGACGGGGATCCCCGGCGACGCCGGAAACATCGACATCGCCTCCGCCTCCGGGCCCATTCAGGGTCAGACCTTGACCGCCAATGGTGACCTGAACGCCAATGGCGCCAGCATCGTCTTGGGCGACGTTGTTGCTGAAACGGGCGCCTCGCTCACCTCCGCTGGCCTCGTGAAGGTCCAGAGCCTGTTCACGAACGGGGGCCTCGCGGTCGATGCGGCTGGCGCGATCGAAATCGGCTCGCTCACGGCCTCCAACATCACGCTCACCACGCCTGGAGCCCTTCAGTTGGCGACCGTGACGGCGCAAAGCACCATCGACCTGGCCGCCGGCGAGGTGCTGATCGGCACGCTGCGCCAGGGCCCCGGCCCATCCGGCCCATTGGCCATGACCCTGACGGGCTACAAGGGCGGCGTCGGGAGCACCGCGAACGTTACGGTCGACGCGCCGGTCGAGCTGATCATGCCAAAGCTCTATGAAAACCAGGCGACCATCGACACTAATTCATACCAAGTGAAAGTGGCCGATGCCAATATAACTGGTTGGCTTCGACTGGTGACGCCCTACGTCAATACCTGGGCGAACGATGTGTTGTCGCGGCCCGTCAACGGTGAAGATTTGCAGCTGTTCCAACCGTCGAACCGGTTTTCCTTCTATGAAATCGGCGACAATGTGACGACGACTTCTTTCGTCGTGCAGTACAATGCCACACCTTTGGTGTACGACGACCTGATCAACCAGAATCCCGACGATACGTTCGGGCAGATCTATGTGGGGGCGAGTTTCGTGCGTGATTTTGACCGGATCCAGCGCAATGGCGATCCGACGATGTTCACACCATTGGGCCAATCGGGGGACGACGGCGCCGGTCCAGGGGCGGAGGCCTTGCACAACCGCACGCAAGAGACCCAGCCTGGCGTAATCTTCGACAGCACGTCCGGCGCGCCGGCTGTCAATCTGGATGATACGACCGCGGGCGGGCAGGCTCGTTAAGCATGCTCCAGCAAAGGTACCTCGCGTCTCTGGCTGCCGCATGCCTTCTTGGCGGGGCAGGAGCCGTATTCGCCCAGACGGCGCCTCCTCCCGTGGCTCCGCAGGTCAATCCTGGGCTCATTAACCAGCAGAACCAGCGCAACCAGCGGGAAATCCAGCAGCAGACGGCTCCGACGTCGCCGACGCAGCTCGTCATTCCACCCGGCCGCACGATCCCGGCCGCGCCGGCCCCAGGTGGCCCGACGGTCGTCATCAAGCAAGTGGTGTTCGACAAGTCGAAGTTCCTGTCCAAGGCCGAACTCGACGCACTGGCCGCCAAGTACATCGGTGCGCGTGTCGACATCTCGCAGATCCAGAAGCTGGTGAAATCGGTAAATGATCTCTACGCGGCCAAGGGTGTCGCCACCGGCAACGCCTACCTCCCGCCCCAGACCCTCGACAATGGGGTGCTGCATATCGGGCTGGTCGAGGGGAAGCTCGGCGCGATGACGGTCAAAGGGGCCTCGCGCCTGTCGGCGGACTACCTTCGCGACCGGATCGGCGAGGAGCCCGGCCAAGTTGTGGACACCAACCAACTGGCCAACAGGCTCGCAGCCTTCAATCGCACCGGCGTGGCGCAGGTCCAGGCTTCGCTGCAGGCTGGCTCACAGTTCGGTCTGACCAACATACAATTGGCGGTGACTGAACCCCCCGCCAACAGCCTCAGCCTCTTCGTCGACGACCAGGGCGTGCCCTCCGTCGGTCGATACGAAGGCGGCTTCCTCTACCAGAGCTATGCCCCCTTGGGCGTCGATGATCGGTTCACGCTCTACGGCGTGTTCGCGGATGGCGACGCTTCCGTCGACGGAGCCTACAACCTGCCGTTCGATCGCTCGGGTGGCCGACTCGGCTTCAGCGCAAGCTATGGCGCAATCCGGGTCATTCACGGCGCCTTTGAGTCGCTCGACATTCGCGGCGCTTCGACCACTGTCGCGACCAACGCCAGCCAGCCCATCTTCGTCAACCAGCACTGGCTGATCCTGGCCAATGCGGCGATATCCTATATCAACACCACGTCCAGGCAGGCTGCGGTGGAGGTTACGGCCGACACCACCGATAAGGGCACGGGCGGTCTGACTGTGGGTTACACCGACCCGCACTTTTCGGCGAACGTAGCGGCCAATTACTCGCGGGCCCAGACCGATATCGCCGTCACCAACACGTCGCAGGTTTACAATCTCTACAACGGCACATTCTCGGGCCTGCTGCATCTTCCTAGTCGGTTCGACGTGCTGGTGGACGGGGCGTTCCAAGCGTCGTCCGCGCCGTTGTTAACGGGTGACCAGCTGTTCCAGATCGGCGGTCCAACGACCGTCAGGGGTTACTCGACAGACGCGGTCGCCGGCTCTTCGGGATTCTATGCCAACTTCGAGCTTCACCATGACCTTAGTTTGGTCAACAGAGATCTCACAGGATTCGTCTTCTACGACAGGGGCTCAGTGTACAACCCCAAGCCAGCCGTCACCACGCTGAACTCGATGGGTCTCGGCCTGACAATGGCGATCCGCAAGAATGTCACCGCAGATCTGACCGCTGGCTTCCCGATTACCCAGGCGTTCGACAAACAACCGTCCTGCGAAATCTATTTTCGTCTTACCGCCAAGCTGTAATAGCCGCCGACGTCGACACTACAAGCGGGCGCCCAGCGGCGCGGAGTGGGTGCGAACGCCTCTTGCCAGCCGCGACCGCGAAGGACCAGAACAGTCTCGGACTCGCGTTGCGCCTGGTTGAGAAACGGGGGTCAGATCAAAGGCTCACCTTCTAAGGGGATCAAGTGCGCGTGCGCGATACCTCACAAACGGAACTCCAGAACGTTGGCATTGAGATCCACAGGGGATCGCGGGCGCTGAATATTGCAGGCTGGTCCACCGAGCCCAGCGGCCGCTCCCCAGACGTGATCTGGCTTCACGCTAACGGGTTCAACGCCGGGACCTATCGAAACACGCTCGCCGCCCTGGCCGGTCGCTTGGAGGTCCTTGCGATCGACCAACGGGGCCATGGGGCGACTCCCCAGGCGGCGTCCGCCGAGGGAAAGCGCGACGCCCTGGACATGCGGGATGACTTGTTGGGCCTGCTTGAGGTTGTCTCTCCGGACAAGCCGGTGATCCTGGCGGGTCATTCCCTCGGTGGCTGTGTCAGTCTGCTTGCCGCAGCAGAGGCTCCGACGCGGGTGAGAGCTATCGCCCTGTTCGATCCGGTGATCCTGTCGCAGGAAGCGAACGCCCGGGCCATCTCGAGCGCCGGATTTGCAATTTCGGAATCCCCGCTGGTGGCCAAGGCCCGCAGCCGGCGACGGCGGTTCGCCTCGAGGCAGGAAGCGTTCGCGGCTTATCACGGCCGCGCCATTTTCACGACCTGGCCGGAAGCGGCGCTTCGAGACTATGTCGAGGCAGGATTTCGCGACCTTGCGGACGGCGAAGTCGAGCTGGCCTGCGCGCCCGAATGGGAGGCCGCCAATTTTGCCGCCCACGCCCACGACATGTGGGAGGCCATGAGCCGAATAGAGGCGCCCGTCCGCATCTGGCGCGCGGAACACGGCTCAACGTGTTCGATCACGCAGGCGGCGGAGTTTCCGCGACCGGCCAGCCAGGTGGAGGTGGGCACCGTTCCTGGCGCCACGCACTTCCTACCCATCGAACGGCCCGAACTCGTGCGCGAGGCGCTGCTCGACATAGCCGCGGCTACGCCAGCCTGACGTATTCGTAGTCGACCGGCTGGTTGTTGATCCCCCGATCCGGCGGCGCGATCCAGGCCGCCATCTTCCCTGGTTCAGTGACCGGCTTCATCAGGCTGTGGACGAAGGCCCTATCCGCCTCTGTGGGCAGCCATTCGCCCTGACGGGCATCGAAGGTTTCTCCAGAGATCCGGCGTCCATCAGGGTCGGTGGGCACGCCGGCCCATAGACCGATGCTCCGCCGAAAACGGGGGCTGGGCAGGCGGTAGCGGAAGTCCACGCCGGCCTGCTGGATCATGTCGTTCCAGCGGTCGAGGAAGATCTGACACTCCTGCGCGTAAGCCATGCGCGTGGCCTCGTTCATCGCGTTTCGCAGCGGGACCTCTTCCTGGGTCACGCCCTGGGCGCCGTTCGGAGCATCCAGCGCATAGGTTTGGTCGAGCGCCAGATGATCCTCGTATTGCTTCTCGTTCGGACGCCCCTTCAGTCCTGCGGCGAAATAGAGGGCCGCGTTCGAAGAGGACTCCGAGCCGAACAGATCGAGGGCGGAGGAGAACCAGAAGTTGATGTACCTCTGGATGGTTGGAAGATCGATCGCGCCGGCGCGGCGCACCGTCTCCGGGTCGTCGGTCTTCAGCGCCTTCATCACCTCGAGCGTCCGACGGGTCACCCTGGCGAGGCCGGTGTGACCGATGAACATGTGGTGGGCTTCTTCGGTCAACATGAACTGGCAGGTTCTGGCCAGAGGATCGAAGCCGGACTCTGCGAGCGACATGAGCTGATACTTGCCGTCGCGATCGGTGAAGAAGGTGAACATGAAGAAGCTGAGCCAGTCGGAGATGGGCTCATTGAAGGTGCCAAGGATTCGCGGCTTGTCGCTGTCGCCGGAGTGGCGTGACAGCAGCTCTTCGGCTTCCTCGCGGCCGTCACGACCAAAATAGGCGTGCAGCAGATAGACCATCGCCCAGAGGTGGCGACCCTCTTCCACATTGACCTGGAACAGGCCGCGAAGGTCGTAGAGGGATGGCGCGGTCAGGCCGAGGAGCCGCTGCTGCTCCACCGAAGCCGGCTCGGTGTCGCCCTGAGTGACGATCAATCGGCGCAGCGTCGAGCGATGCTCTCCCGGGATTTGCTGCCAGACCGCGTTGCCGTACTCGTCGCCAAATCCGATGACCCGGTTCGGATCCTGCTCGGCGAGGAAGATGCCCCACCGGTAGTCCGGCATCTTTACGTGTCCGAAGGAAGCCCAGCCCTGGCGGTCGACCGAGACCGCGGTTCGCAGATAGATATCGGCGGCTTGAAAGTCGGTCGGCCCAAGTTCACGCCACCAGTCGAGGAACTTTGGCTGCCAATGCTCGAGAGCCCGCTGCAGCGTGCGGTTCGAGGCCAGGTCGACGTTATTGGGAATGCGTTCTTGATAGTCGATGGCCATGATCACACGCGCTCCCAGTTGAAGTGGGGTTTGGCGCCTGAGCCGAAGAGCTTCAGCGCCCCGCGCTCGCCGGTCGCGTTCGGCCGGTTGAAGACCCAGTTCTGCCAGGCCGAAAGCCGACCGAAGACCTTGGTCTGCAGCGTCTCCGCGCCCGGGAACCGCAGGCTCGCCTCCATGCCGGTGAGGGCGTCGGGCGAGAGGCTGACGCGCTCTTCAAGCGCGAGGCGGATCTCGTCGTCCCAGTCGAGTTCGTCCGAGGCGACGGTGATGAGACCGGCGTTCTGGGCGGCTTCGGCGTCCAGGGCCTGAGCTGCGAGGCTGCGCGCCTCGTCGAGAGCCGAGGGGTCACCGAAGAACCGCGTCTCCAGGCGCGAGCGGCCGTCGACGGCTGGCAGCAGGCCGAGGTTCGTCTCGTCCAGGACGATCGTGGGCGCATCCTGCCCGTCGTCGATGAGCGAAAGCATGTAGCTGCGGTCCGCCGCCAGGGCCAATTCGAAGAGGACGCCCGCAAAGCATGAGCCGCTGTCGATCAGCGCGTAGAGACTGCGCGAGCTGACTTCGAGCCGGGCGAAGGTCCGTCTCAGGAATCCGATTGTCTCCCGCACGAACCAGTCGTCTGGATTGGCGACGAGGGCGCGACCGGCGGAGAGCACGGCCTCGGCCGACCCCTCTGTCTTGAGCACCCAGAGCCCAAGGTTCGGTTCGTTCGTGCGAAGCGAGAGGATCGCGTCGTCGAGTTCACGTCCCATCGCCAGCGGCCACCATTGGTCGCCAAGGGCGAGGATCTCTTCGGCCGACTGGGGCGAAGGCGAGTGCGGGCTGCGCACCGTGATCGTGGCCCGGCGCTCGGGGCGCTCGTAGTTGACCTCGACGTATCGGTACTTCAGTCCGTGTTCGTCGGCGGCGCGCTCGAGGTGATTCAAGATTACGCCGTGCGCGTCCGCGGGGCGCTGCGAGCTTGCCGCCAGCGCCTCCGCCCGGCTCCGTACGAGTTCAGGAAACCGGTTGGGCGTCGCCGAGTCATCGATCAGGCCCCACGCCATTGCGCGATCCGAACGCACGCCGTCGGCGCTGGTGCAGAACAGATCTGCAAGGTCTCGACGCACCTTTCGCTTGTCCACCAGGCGGGTCAGGCCGCCGGTGCCCGGCAGCACGCCCAGCAGAGGCGCCTCCGGCAGGCTCACCGCCGTCGACCGGTCGTTCACCATCAGGATTTCGTCGCACGCCAGCGCGACCTCGTAACCGCCGCCGGCGCAAGAGCCGTTGATGGCGGCCAGAAATTTCAGGCCGTCATGCCGGCTCGAATCCTCCATCCCATTGCGGGTTTCGTTGGTGAACTTGCAGAAGTTGACCTTCCAGCCATGGGTCGAGGCGCCGAGCATGTATATGTTGGCGCCCGCACAGAACATTCGCTCCTTGCCGCTGGTCAGGACTATGCAAGCGACTTGAGGATGTTCGAACCGGATGCGCTGGAGCGCGTCGTGCAGTTCGATGTCGACGCCGAGGTCGTACGAGTTCAGCTTCAGCTTGTAGCCGGGTGCAAGACCGGCCTCCTCGTCCACATCCAGGGCGAGCGTAGCGATCCGACCGTTTATGGAGAGGCGCCAATGTCGATAGGCCTCAGGCTGCCGTTCGAAGGTGATCACGCTTTCCTCCGGCCGCTTCTGGGTGTGAGGTATAGTGCGCTCGCTGGCATGCCCGAACAAGCATTATCTTGCATGTCTCGCGGCAGAGGCGCAGGGTGGGCCTAGGTCGCTGCGTCGAAGAAGCGGCTCCTATCGGAGGATGCCCATGGCGTTCGAGAGTCGCGGTGGCGGCTACAACGCAGCGGTGGACCTGCTGGGCCGAAACCTGCCGGCCCGCGCCGATAAGGTCGCCTTCATCGATGCGCAGGGCCGCCACACGTTCCAGGACGTGGCCGAAAAGTCGGGGCGGACAGGAGCGGCTCTCCTCGGCCTAGGCCTGTCGCCGGGCGATCGCGTCGCCTTGCTTCTTCAGGACGGGATCGACTTCATCGCCTGCTTCCTCGGAGCGATCCGGGTGGGACTCGTCCCTGTGCCCCTGAACACGCTGGCGCCAGCGCAGGACTATGCATTCCTTCTCACCGACAGCGGCGCCAGGGCTGTGGTCGTTTCGGAACCCCTGGCGTCCACGCTCGACGCCGGGATCGCGCTCAGCAGCTGGAAGGGGTCGAGGGTGGTCGCCGCCGGACCCGGAGGCGGCCTTGCCAAGCTTCTCGCGAACGCCCCAGTGGACGTTGAGCCTGTGCCGAGCTCAGCAGACGATATCGCCTTCTGGCTGTATTCGTCGGGTTCGACTGGGCTCCCCAAAGGGGCGCCTCATCGACATGGCAGCCTTGCCGCCACCGCCGAGCTGTTCAGTCGTCAGATCTTCGGTCTGCGTCCCGACGATGTCGTCTTCTCGGCGGCCAAGCTCTTCTTCGCATATGGGCTCGGCAATTCGCTGACGTTCCCTCTGTACGCGGGCGCAACGTGCGTGCTGTTTCCCGATCGGGTGACGCCTGACGCGGTCGTCGAGCAGCTCGCCGCGCACGGCGTCACTGTGTTCTGCGGTGTTCCCACGCTCTACGCCGCTCTGGTCGCGTCGCGTCGAGCGGCAAGCCTCTCAGCTTCCTCCATGCGACTTTGCATGTCCGCCGGAGAGGCCCTCCCCGCGGGGATTGCGCGCGCCTGGACGGCGGCCACAGGGGTCGAAATCATCGACGGCATCGGATCGACCGAGATGCTCCACATCTTCGTCTCGAACCGCCCCGGCCAGGTCCGTTACGGAACGACGGGCCTGCCGGTCCCGGGATACGAAGTGCGCCTGCTGGCCGAGGACGGAAGTGATGTCGCCGCGGGGGGCCTGGGCGAACTTCATGTCCGCGGGCCCTCCATGACCGCCGGCTACTGGAACCGGCCGGAGAAGACGAGCGCGACCTTCGTGGATGGGTGGATGCGCACCGGCGACAAGTTCGAAATGGACGCCGAGGGTTTCCTGATCCACCGCGGCCGAGCCGACGACATGCTGAAGGTAAGCGGAATCTGGGTTTCGCCTGTGGAAGTGGAGGCCGAACTCCTGACGCACGACGCGGTGGCGGAGGCCGCTGTCATCGGCGTCGAGGACGCCGAGGGCCTGACCAAGACCAAGGCCTTCGTGGTCCTCAAGCCTGGTGTGACAGGGACATCGGAATTGGCGGATAATCTCAAGGATTTCATCAAGTCGCGGCTCGCGCCGCACAAGTATCCACGCTCCATCGTGTTCGTCGACACCCTGCCCAAGACCACCACCGGCAAGATCCGCCGGCACGTGCTTCGGGACCAGGAGATCGGTTCGTCGGCGCCCGCCGGACCGATCGTCTGATGTCACCCGTCGCCAGCATGCTGACGCTCGATGGCGCTCAAATCGAATACCGGTGGTTCGGACCGCCGGCTTCGCCGGCCCGGTCGCCCGTCGTGATGCTCCACGAGGGGCTCGGCTCCGTCTCGACCTGGCGAGATTTCCCAGATGCGTTGGCCGAACGACTAGGCGCGCCGGTTCTCGCCTATTCACGAAGGGGACATGGCTGGTCCGACTTCTGTTCGGAGCCCCGCGAGCCCTCGTACATGCACCACGAGGGCGAAGTGGTGCTTCCGCAGCTGCTTGAGGCCCTGGGTGTCAAACGACCGCTGCTCTTCGGCCATAGCGACGGCGCGTCGATCGCGTTGATCTATGCTTCTGCTTATCCGGACGCGGTGCGTGGCCTGATCCTCGAAGCGCCACACGTGTTCGTCGAAAACCTGACGGTGAAGAGCATCGCCGACATCGGCGCCGCCTATGCGTCAGGCGACCTGGGCCGTCGGCTCGCACGACATCACCAGGACCCGGACCATACCTTCTGGTGTTGGAACCACATCTGGCTGGACCGGAGGTTCCGGGACTGGAACCTGGAAGCTCGGCTTGATCGGATCGTGTCGCCCATCCTCCTTATCCAGGGAGAAGACGACGAGTACGGCACGAAAGCTCAGCTCGAGGCGATTGTCGCGCGAACGCCCAGGACGGACGTCCTGCTGCTCGAGGCGTGCGGTCACGCACCCCATCGGGACCGCCGTGAGGCGGTTCTCGACAGCTCGGCGCAATTCGTGGCGGAGCTTGATGCGGCTGTGGCCAGAGTGGGGAGGCCCAAAACATGCCTGTGAACCCAGCCAGGCTGAAGGACACGGGCGTCGGACCCGGGCGCGATCCCTTGCTCGTGGCGATCGGAGAACGAGTGAAAGCCCTTCGGGCGCGCAAGGGTATGCCCAGGCGCGCTCTGTCTGCCGCCGCTGACGTCTCCGAGCGCCATCTCGCAAGTCTGGAGACCGGCGTCGGTAACGTCTCGGTGCTCGTCCTGGATCAGGTCGCCAGGGCTTTGGGGCGCCCGATCGCCGAGCTTCTCGGCGACGAGACGACGGACAGCCCGGAGTGGTTGTTGATCCGGGAGCTTCTGCACGGGCGTAGCGAGGCTGATCTGCGACGAGCAAGGGCTGCGCTCGCCCAACTCTTCGAGACGGAGCCGGCGCTTCATCAGCGGACGGGTCGAATCGCGCTGATCGGGCTCAGGGGCGCGGGCAAGTCTTCGCTCGGCCGACGGCTGGCTGAAGCGCTCGACAGGCCGTTCATCGAACTTGGAGCGGAGATCACCCGCATCGCCGGCTGTACGCCGGCGGAGATCCAGGATCTGTACGGGCCGACCGCCTACCGCCGGTATGAGGGTATGGCGCTCAAGGAGATCCTGCAGACCCGAACAAACTTTGTCCTGGCGACGCCGGGGGGCGTCGTCTCCGATCCAGGATCATTCGGTCTCCTACTGACGCAATGCTTCACGGTCTGGCTTAAGGCGAGCCCGAGGGAGCACATGGAACGCGTCCTGGCCCAGGGCGATCTACGACCGATGGCCGGCAATCGCGCCGCCATGGAGGATCTGAAGGCGATCCTGGAGAGTCGAGCGCCTTTCTACGCCAAGGCCGACGTGACCTTTGACACCAGCGGATTGGCTTTCGACGACGCGTTGATTGAGCTGAAGGCCAAGATCCAGCACGCGATCAAGGCGAAGGCTACGGTCTCCCCCTGAACCTGTTTTATTCAAACACCTGCTACTGCAAGGTCTCTTTGATTGGCCCGAAGCCGATCCGACGCTCGATCTCTCCGGCGACAAGGAGCGCATTGGCCTCGTCGAAAGGGGCCGCCAGGAGTTGCACTCCGACCGGCAGGCCGGTGGAAGACCGAACGCTGACGGACACGGCCGGGAAACCCACAAGGCTCGAAGCCCGGCAAAAGCGTAAGGCGCGGGCGCAGACGGCATGTGACTCTATGCTTTCAATATCCGCGTCGATCTTTGGGATGGGCGCACAATAGACGGGACCGAGAACGGCGTCGAAGGGCTCGATCATCTGAAGCCAGAGGCGCTGAAGCCGCATTCGTTCGGAGGTCGCGGCCAGATAGCCGCCGAGGTCCAACGGCCGGCCGGTCGCCATGGCATTTTTGATGTAGCGCTGCACGTCAGGCCCGAGCAGGCGCTCGAACATCGGCCAGGCCTGTGCAAACTCCGTCATGATCAGACCGTCATATGACTTGAGCGCCGCCTCCAAATCGGGCGCGTCGATCAACTCGGTGACGTATCCGGCGGCGTGCAGGGCTTCAGCTGATCGGAGCAGCGTCGCCTCCGTTTCTGCGTCGACTCCCATGGCGCCCGGATCGAGCATCAACCCTACGCGGCGGCGCTGGTCCCTTCGGTAGGATGTCGTGACCGGAACCGCTCGTGGATCGCGGACGTCCGGACCGGCGGCGATGCTGAACGCGAGACCAAGATCATCGACGGTCCGCGCCAGAAAGCCATCGACGGGGATGACCTGCGAGGCGAAGGTCACGTCTCTCCCGATCGCCCTGTCGGACGCCATGCGGCCGGTGGTCGGCTTCAGCCCGCAGATCCCTGCGAAGGATGCCGGAACGCGCACAGATCCCCCGGCATCGTTCCCGAGGCCCAGAGCCGCCATGCCGGAGGCGACGGCCACGGCGTCGCCGCCGCTCGAACCGCCGGGACTCAGCCGCTCGTCGAAGAGATTCCGTGTCGCGCCGAAGAGCTGGCTGGACGTGTGCAGCCGCATCGACATGTCGGGCATGTTGCCCCGAGCGATGATCACGGCGTCGGCCGCCCGCAGGCGAGCGACGACCGGTGAGTCTGCCGGCGCGATAGCGTCCTTGAAGGCCGGCACGCCATGGGTCGTCGCATGACCAGCCACGTCGATATTCATCTTTACCGAAACAGGGACGCCGGCCAGTGGCCCGAGCGGCTCGCCCGCGGCGCGCCTTTTGTCGATTTGCTCGGCGGCAGCCATGGCCTCGTCGGCGAACACCTCGACGACGGCATTCAGAGCTCCATTGCGCACCCTGATCGCCTCCAGGTGCTCGGCGATCACGTCGCTGGCGCGAGCCTCGCCGTCGCGGACACGCCCGGCGAGCGAACCGAGGACGCCTCGAACAGGGGGTTTCGGCGTCATGATGGCTCTTTCCCCTTGCCCGCCACGGCATGCAGCCGTTCGACGAGGTAGGGGCTCAGATCCTCCGGCCAGCCCCTGAAGATGCGCTCCGCCTCATCCCAGTCGGAGGCGTAAAGCCGCCGTGTCGCCTCTTCGAATCCGGGCAGGTTTCCGGCGAGCGCGGACATCTGCCAATAGAGCGCATCGATATCGGCGCGGCTTTGCGCAGCTTGCCCCATCGCCTGATCGACAAGCGCCCTGAGCGTCGCCGATGCGCTGCGACCCTGCGCATCGAGCCAGGTCCAGTGCCGTGGCAGCAATGTGATCTCGCGACTCTCGACGCCGAGCCTGGGTCGTCCCTTGCCCTTGCCGGCGAGCTGCGCCCTGGCCCGGGCGACGATCTCGTCGGCGTCACCCCGCCAGTCGAAATCGACGGGACGGCCCGTAGTCTCGTCGAGAAGCCGAAGGTCCGCCTGCGCCGCGTTGGAGAGCGGGTGCAGGCGCGCGACGATGGTTTCCAGGGTTCCCCTCGCGACGAGCCGGTAGCCTCGGAACGCCGCGAATGTCTGTCGGTCCTTCATATGGATTTTTTATCCGGGTAATTCTTTCTGTCAATTATACCCGGATAATAATTCGAGCCGAAAGAGACACTCCGTCGGTGAGCCAGAGTTAGTTCGCTAGCGCGGACTCCAAATCCACCTTGATCGCCTCGATCCCCGCCAGGACGAAGCGTTCGACGTGGTCGACGAGCCGTTCGACACCGTCGCAGTGTTCGTCGAGATCCGGCAGGAATGTGTGAAGGGTCGGGCGGTTGATGACTGAAAGGGTCATCCAAGGCGCCATCACCGACAGCATGCACCGGCCGACCGCAGGCGCCTCGGGAGGACAGTCCAGGATCTCGGCGATGATGTCCCGCATAAAGGCGCGGCGCGGCTCGATGCCGGCGGCGAGGAACGCCTCATGGGCGAAGGTCGGGATAGTCAGCTCCCGATAGACCAGGCGCATCTCCCAGGCGTCCCCGGGGCCGGCCAATTCGAGCACCAGATACCGCAGCACCGCCTTCAGCTTCTCTGTCGCCGGCTGGTCCGCGAACCCTTCGAGGTTCACCTTGTCGACCCAGGTCGTGCGGCTATGCGCCTCGCGCAAGGCGGCCACGTAGAGGGCTTCGACGCCACCGAAGTGGTAGTTCACCGCCGCCAGGTTGACGCCGGCGCGAAGGCAGATCTCGCGGCTCGTCGCGCCCTCGAATCCCTTCGTCGCGAATACCTCGCCGGCGGCTTCGAGCAGGCGTGCGCGAACCTTCGCCCCCACGCTCGATGCGGCAGGATCGATCGTCCTGTCGTGCAGCATGCCCTCGCCATAGTGTGTCGCGTCTCAGATTTCAATTTCAAATACGAATTTGACATTGCGTTGGTGAAGGAATAGAGCCGCCGCCCAACCTTGGCGGGAACTCCGCTCCCCCGGAGGCGAAGGCTTCCCAGGTGATCCAGCGCTGGACGAACCGCGAAACCTCAAGCCTGAGGCGCCTCGTGACCATGCGCGATCTCAACGACCTGACCCTCTTCGCCGCGGTGGTGTCGAACGGCGGCATCTCCGCGGCCTCGAGAGCGCTGCACACGCCCAAATCGCGTGTCAGCCGGCGAGTCGCCGCCCTGGAGGCGCAACTCGGCGTCCGACTGGTCGAGCGCTCGACACGTCACTTCAAGGTGACGGAGGTCGGACAGGACGTCTATCGCCAC
>DATHPX010000142.1:0-12418 GCA_035483335.1 Caulobacteraceae bacterium
GATGACCAAGCCGGTCACGGCCGCGGCGATGATGATCCTCCACGACGAGGGCCGCTGGACGCCGGACGACCCGATCGCGCGCCACCTGCCCGAATTCGCCGAGGTGAAGGGCCCCGACGGCGTGGCGCCGGACCATGCGCCAACGATGCGGGAGCTGATGACCCACACGGCGGGTTTCGCCTACGGCATCGGCCCCGGGCCGCACGATCCGCCCGATGCGGCCTATGTCGCCGCAAAGGTGTGGGGCGCGAAAGACCTGGCCGACTTCTCTCGCCGGATCGCCGCCCTGCCCCTCGCCTACCAGCCCGGCTCGGCCTGGCGCTATTCACTCTCGATGGACCTGCAGGGCGCGATCATCGAACGCCTGACCGGGCAGAGCCTTCCCGACTTCATGCGCACCCGCCTCTTCGAGCCGCTGGGCATGGTCGACACCGGCTTCTTCCTGCCCGCGGCCAAGCTCCCGCGCCTGGCCACGATCTACCACCGCTACAACGTCCCCGAGCTGACAGTGCTCGAGAATCCGGCCTTCGTCCGCGATCCCCTGGCCGTTCCGGCCATCCCCATGGGCGGCGGCGGTCTCTATTCCACGATCGACGACTATGCCCGCTACGCCCAGATGCTGCTGAACAAGGGCGAGCTTGGCGGCGTCCGCATCCTCTCCCCGGACGCGGTTGAGCTGATGACGTCGAACCACCTCTCGAACGAGATCATCGCCGGCAATTTCGGCGTGGGTATGCAGCATGTCGGTCCGGGCCGCGGCTACGCCTTCAACGGCGCAGTGTTCTACGACCCGCCCCTGGCCGGCTCGCGCGTCGGACGCGGGACCTATCAGTGGGACGGCGCCGCCGGCACCTGGTTCTGGATCGACCCCGAGCACGACCTGCTGTTCGTCGGCCTGATCCAGCGGATGATGCAGGAGGGCATGCCCCTGCTCCAGGCCGGAACCCAGGACCTCATCGCCGACGCAATCGTGGAGTGAACTGTCCCTCCCCTTCTGGGGAGGGTGGCTCGACGCGAAGCGGCGAGACGGGCGGGGAACCCTGGGGAAGGCCCGAGGCGCAGGGGGATGACCCAGACTTCCCCACCCGGTCTCGCTCTGCTCGACCACCCTCCCCGTGAAGGGGAGGGATTGCGCCCCGCCGCGTCAACGCGCGCAGTCTCGCCCCATCACACCGGAGTCTGCGCCATGATGCGTGTCTACGACCACCCGTTCTCGCCCTATGGCCAGAAGGTGAAGATCGCCCTGCGGGAAAAGGGGCTGGAGTTCGAGGCGCCCATGCCCGACGGCCTGGGCGCCGGCGGGGCGGCGGGGGAGTTCGTCCAGGCCAACCCCCGCGCCGAGGTGCCGACCCTGATCGACGGGGAGGTCCGGATCTTCGATTCCACGATCATCCTCGAATATCTCGAGGACAAGTGGCCTGATCCGCCTCTCCTGCCCTCCGACCCGGCCGAGC
Source organism: Caulobacteraceae bacterium (assembly GCA_035483335.1). Taxonomy (GTDB): domain Bacteria; phylum Pseudomonadota; class Alphaproteobacteria; order Caulobacterales; family Caulobacteraceae; genus Acaudatibacter. Next base: position 1,455 of record DATHPX010000142.1, read on the forward strand.
GCGCCCGCGTGCGCATGCTCGAAGAGGTGATGGACACCCACTATGAGCCGATCAACTGGGGCCTGTCGGAGGTGCGCGCCTTCCGCCGCGCGGTCGGCGATGAGGCGGCGGCGATCGAGGCGCGCGCGGCCGAGCAGACGGGCGGCTTCTTCGCCTGGCTCGAACGCCAGCTGGGCGATCGCGAATGGTTCAACGGCGAGGCCTTCGGCTGGGGCGACCTGGCGGTGATCCCGTTTCTCAACGGCTCGCGCGGCCACGGCCTTCAGCCGCCGGCCGGAACGCGCCTGGCCGACTGGTTCGCCCGCGCCAACACCCGTGCGAGCGTCGCCGCCACGGTGAAGGACATCACCGACATGCTCGCCGGCGGAGGGCGCGACATGAGCGGGGTGGCCGACTTGCTGGAGAAGGGCCTCTTCAAGCGCGAATACCGCGACCACCGCCTCGAGTGGATGGTCAAGACCGGGGGCCTGCAGATCATCGCCAGCGGCCTCGCCCGCGACAACATCCGATTCACGCCGGGATTTCGCTGAGCGCCGGCGTCCTTTCTTCGGACCGCCGGCGTCCCGCCGGCCCTTCCCCTTCTTTGCACCGTGCGCCGGTGGATACACGCTCAGTGGGCGGATGGCCTCCAGAGAAGAAGGAAAGGGCCGGCGAGACGCCGGCGGTCCCAATAGGAAGACCTCACCCCATCGGCGCGGTCGCAACGCCCAGGCGGGAGTCGGCGAGGCCGACGTAGAGCCGCCATTCGCCGTGGAAGGCGACGAGACCCTCGGCGAAGCAGACATTGCCCACCTGGCCATCGGCCTCGGTTGGGTCGATGCGAAGGAAGGGGTCGAGGGGCCGGGCGATGAGGGGCGGTAGGATCGGCGGTGTCGAGCAGCATCTGACCGGGCTGATAGGCGAACGCCGGCGCCGCCGGGTCACCGCGCGCGGGGTGGTTGGCGCCGTTGTAGATCAGTACGATCCCGTCCTTCGTCAGCACCGCCGGGGGTCCGGGCTCGACCAGCAGAGAGTCGAACCGTCCCCGCCGCGGACTGGCGATGGGCAGTAGCCCGCGCGGCCCGGCCACGCGCTCCACCCGCCAGCGTCCCGAGGCGCCCGGCGCGCCCGGCTCGAAGGCAAGGTAGCGTTCGGGCGCAGTCTCGGTTTCCACCGGCGTCCAGCGAACCAGGTCCTCGGAGGTCGCGGCGTAGATCGTCCCCTCCCCCCAGTACATCCAGAAGCGACCATCCACGCGCGCCGCCACCAGCCGCCCGTCGCGAAGCTCGGTGAGGATCGCGCCGGACTTGCTCGGCCGCCGCACATAGGGCGTTCCGGCGAAGGCCGGACCATGCTTGCTCCAGGTTCGCAGATCCGGCGACGTGGCGACGAAGAGGCAGCCGACCTTGCCGTCGAACGCCGTGTAAGTGCAGACGTAGCGCCCGTCCGGCGCCGCGACCACACGCGGGTCCTCGCAGCCGCCTGGCCACTCCCACGCCTGCCAGGCGTCGTCGCCCGGCGCGATCACCGGCGAGGGTTCGAGATCGAAGGCGGTCCCGTCTTCGCTGACCGCAAGACCGATCCGCGACACGCCGGCATAGCGGCCGACCTCGTCCTCAGCTCGCACCAGCAGGGCCACCTTCCCGTCCCTCACGACGGCTCCGGGATTGAACAGGTCCTTGGCCGCCCAGTTCACGCGCGCCCTGGAAACCGGGCAGTCGAACGCCACGGCGGGCCGATCGTCCAGGATGCGGCGAGGGCGCGAAAAGGGGCCGATGGCCCAGCTCGGGCGGGCGGTCGTCGAGGTCGAGGTCATCCCTCGCCTATACCCCGGCTTCATCTCGCTTCGAGCGCAGTCCCTCGAGGATCGTCCGGAAGGCCGCCACGTGCTCGGCCCCGGTTCGGCGCGGCGCCTCGCTGGCCGCACAGGCCGCCGCCGCCTCCGTCATGGCGCCCAGCAGCAGACGCGCCAGAGGCTCCACGGGCTGGCGCGCGATCAGGCCCAGATCCATCGCCGTGGCGAGGACCACCGGCGCCATACGGCCGAAGTGCTCGGCGTCGATCTGGCGCCAACGCTCCCAGCCCAGGACCGCGGGCCCATCCTTCAGGATGATCTGGCGAAATTCGCCGTCGGAACAGGCGTCGAAATAGGCCGCCGCGCCCGCCGCCATGGCTTCCAGGATGTCCGGGGCCTGCGCGGCGACCTCCCTCACCTGGCCTGCCACATCGGCGCAGGCGGCTTCGAACACGGCCTCGAACAGCGCCTCCTTGCCCGGAAAGTGATGGTAGACCGCGCCCTTGGCGAGGCTTGCCGCAGCCGCCACCTGATCCACCGTCGTGGCCGCAAAGCCGTCGCCGCCGAAGAGCTGGCGCGCCGCCGCCACGATGGCTTGCCGACTGGCCTCCCGCCGTTCTGCCTGCTTCAACCGACCTGCACCCCTTGATCTACCGACCCGCGGTCGGTATTTTACCGACTAACGGTCGGTTTTGCACGTCCGCCGCCGCGGACGCCGGCCACGGAGGGATATCCATGCCCACCCGCCCCACGCTGGACCGCTTCGTCGACACCGTCCTTGCCGGCGACTTCATCGACGCAATCGAGAGCTTTTATCTGGAAGGCGCGTCGATGCGCGAGAACCTCGATGCGCCGCGGGTGGGGCGCGACGTCCTGGTCGAAGGCGAACGCCGGGTGATGAGCGGCTTCAGGTCCATCGTCGCCGAGCTCGCCGGCCCGGTCATCGTCGAGGGCGACCGCGTCGCCATCCCGTGGCGTTTCGCCTTCACCGGCGCCGATGGCGCGATGCGCACCCTTGAGGAGATCGCCTGGCAGCGCTGGGAGGGCGAGCGGATCGCAGAGGAAACCTTCTTCTACGACCCGCGTCAGCTCGCCGGCTGAGCACGCCGACCTATTGCGCCGCCGCAGCCTCCAGCTTGTCGGCGGTGCGGGTCTCGAAGTCGCTGGCGTCGTGGCGCTCGTGCAATTGGCCGGCCGGGTCGCCGAAGACCCGGTTGACCATTCGGCCGCGCTTGACCGCCGGACGCTCGGCGATCTCATCGGTCCAGCGGATCACGTTCGTGTACTCGTGGACCGAGAGGAACTCTCCGGCCCCGTAGACGTAGCCCTTAGCCAGGGCGCCGTACCAGGGCCACACAGCCATGTCGGCGATGGTATACTCGTCGCCGCCCAGATACCGCGCTTCGCCCAGCCGGCGGTTGAGCACGTCGAGCTGGCGCTTCACCTCCATGGCGAAACGGTCGATGGCGTATTCGATCTTGGTCGGAGCATAGGCGTAGAAGTGGCCGAAGCCGCCACCCAGATAGGGCGCGCTGCCCATCTGCCAGAACAGCCATGACAGGGTCTCGGCGCGCTTGGCCGGCTCGGTCGGCAGGAAGGCGCCGAACTTCTCGGCCAGGTAAACCAGGATCGCCCCGGACTCGAACACCCGGATCGGCTCGGGACCGCTGCGGTCCAGCAGGGCCGGAATCTTCGAATTGGGATTTACCGACACGAAGCCGCTGCCGAACTGATCGCCCTGATTGATGCGGATCAGCCAGGCGTCGTACTCGGCGCCCGTCTTGCCCAGCGCCAGCAGCTCTTCGAGCATCACCGTCACCTTCACGCCGTTGGGCGTCGCCAGCGAGTAGAGCTGCAGAGGGTGGCGCCCGACCGGCAGTTCCTTCTCATGGGTCGGTCCGGCGACGGGCCGGTTGATATTGGCGAACTGACCGCCGTTTTCCTTGTTCCAGGTCCAGACCTTGGGGGGCTCGTAGGCAGGCGTCTCGCTCATGTCGGCTCCGGGGCTCGCTGTCGCATCCTGGCCGCATCTAAGGTCCGAAGCGAAGATTGGTAAGAGGCCGCCAGGAACGCGCCGACCATCGTCGGCCATTGTGGGCGCGCACTATCCATGATCCCCTGACATCCGTCTGCTCTGCCACGCGCACGCCGCATCCCGCGACGCAGCCGGCCCTGCCATGGCGCAAACGGCGCCCGTCCCCCGAAAGGCCGAGATTGCGATGAAGGAAGACCAGAAGACGGGCTATAGCGAGCGCCTGAAGTCCGCCGCGGCGGCTAAGGCGGCCCTCCTGGCCCAGCTGCGCCCCAAGCCCACCCGGATCGCCGAAGCCCCGGTCGATCGCGCCTCGATCCGCGCCGCGGAACTGACGGCCGTGCGCCACGCCCGAGAGCAAGCGAAGGCGGCCAGGAAGGAGGCGGCGAGCGCGGCGGCCGAAGTCGCCGCGCGAGCCAAGGCCCAGGCCGAGGCAGGAGCGCTCGAAGCAAAACGCGGAGAGCGCAAGCAGCGCAAGGCGCTCTCCAACGCCGACGCCAAGGCCCGGCGCGACGCGAAGTTCGCTTCCTATCGGTCCAAGCGGTAAAGCGCCTGCCATCGGCGCGGGCTCGGTCGGGCTCGACGATGCCGGCGGCGAAGAATGACGGCTACAACCTGGTCAGTGCGACGGGGCGCCTATGCGCTCGCTGTCGATCTTTTCCTTGAGCTTGTTGACCCGGTCCTGAAGCCTGAAGTGTTCGTCGGAAGGCACCTGGCCGCCATTGCGCAACCGCACGTCCGCAAGGTCCGACTGGATGTCATCGACCTCCCGGTGGGCGGCGGCGGCGTCGTCCTTCGAGATGTGGCCGTGCGCCAGGCGACGGTCGATCGTGATACTCAGCCTGTGGAGCTGCTCGGTCACGCCGTTGCGTTCGGAGGGCGGGGGCGCCCGCGGCGGCGCGGATGTCTGGGTGAAGGCGACGACGGGGGATGACAAGGCGGCGAGCACGGCCAGAGCCGCCAGGCAAGCTGTCTTCATTGGCTTCCTCCTCCTGCTCGATCGTCCCACCAAAGGCTTTGCCGATGGTTACGCGTCCGCGGCAGCTGGTGCGAGCCTTCGGACTCCGGGACGTTCTAGACCGCCACGTCGACCATGATCAGCTCGGCGTCCTCCAGCGCCTTCACGACGAGGGTCTCGACATCGCTGATCGCCGCGCCGTCCCGGGCTTCGATCCGGACGCCGTCGATCTCGACGCTCCCGCGCGCAGGAACCAGATAACCGCGCCTGTCCTTGCCCAGCTCATAGACGGCGCTCTGACCCGTCTTAAGCGTCGCGCCGAGCACGCGGGCGTTGGGGCGTATCGGCAGGGCTTCTTCGTAGGTCGCAATTGTCCAACGCAGAGAAATCGAAATGATGGAAACCCACCTGTGAAGGAAACGATGTGATGGGATTGCCGGACTTCGAAGCCTGGGCGATCTTCGCCAAGGTGGCCCAAACCGGCTCGTTCACGCGCGCGGCAAGCCAGCTCGGTCTGTCGAATTCGACGGTCTCCAAAGCGATCCGGCGTCTGGAACTGCGGCTGGGGGCGCCGCTTCTGCATCGAACGTCGCGGAGGCTGTCGCTGACAGAAACTGGCCTCGGCGTGGTCGATCGCGCCGCCCGGATCCTCGCAGAAGGGGAAGTCGCCGAATCCGAGACTTCAGCCCAGGCCTCAAGCCCGCGCGGGCGGATCCGGATGGCGGCGCCCATGACGTTTGGCGTCGCCCACCTCGGGCCCATTTTGCCCGAGTTCTTCGCCCTCTATCCGGAAATCGAAGTCGACCTGCAGCTTAGCGACGCGTTTGTCGACCTCGTCGGCGGCGGCTTTGATCTCGCTCTGCGGATCGCCGCCCTGCCGGACTCCAGCCTGCGCGCCCGCCGGATCTGTGAGGTGCGCCGCCCTTTGGTGGGCTCGCCGGACTATTTCCAACGACGCGGCATGCCTCATCACCCGCGCGACCTCGAGAGTCATACGGCCTTGATCTACAGCGGTGCGGGCAGGACCGGCGTCTGGAAGTTCCACCATCCGGAGGCCGGCGAGTTCATCGTGAACGTTCAGGGTCCCGTCACCGCCAATAACGCCGAGATCCTGACGCCGGCGGCCTGCGCTGGGCTCGGACTCGTCCTCCAGCCGGAATTCATGGTTTGGCGCGAGCTTGAGTCCGGCGGCCTGATCGAGGCCCTCCCCGACTGGTCGATCGAGCCGATAACCCTGAGCCTGGTCACCCCGCCCGGAAGCCTGCGGCCGGCCCGAGTCACGGCGCTCATGGAGTTTTTGACGGCCAAATACTCCAAGGCGGCCTGGTCGAGTCTCCGAAGCAGTCCAGTTGAGCTTCACGCCAAGTCTTGATGATCTGGACTTCCTGAGGCGTGGGAACGGGCCGGCGTCACCCCGCTGGCGCAGGCCTCTCGACGGGCGTGCGGTTGTGATTTCCAAGCGTGAGGCGAATCGACAAGCCGCGTGGCCCGACATCAGATGAACTGGAACCGCCGCCTGCCACTCGCCCGAGCGCGGAGGCGTTCAAGTCCACCAGGAGCCGCCAAATGACCCAGCCAGCCGCCCTGCTCAAGCCGGACGAGTGCGCTCTTCTCGTCATAGATCAGCAAGCCGGCCTCGCCTTCGGCGTCGGCTCGATTGACCGCCAGCAGCTGCTCAATAACGCCGTCGCCGTTGCGAAAACGGCAGGCGTGTTCGGCCTTCCCGTTGTTGTCTCCACCTCTGCGTCCAAAGTTTATAGCGGTCCCCTGATGCCCGTGCTCCAGGCGGTTCTCCCCGGAGTTAAAGCAATCGAGCGACGCAACATGAACCTATGGGAGGACGACGCCGCACGCGACGCCGTTATGGCGACTGGCCGGCGACGTCTGTTGGTGTCCGGTCTCTTGACCGAGGCCTGCGTCAGCTTTCCCGTTCTCTCGGCGCTGGCCGAGGGGTTTGAAGTCTTCGTCATTGGCGACTCGTGTGGCGGAATGACGAGCGCAAGCCACGAATTGGCGCTGAGACGAATGGAGGCGGCTGGGGCGAAGATGACGTCGTGGATCCAGGTGCTGCTCGAACTGCAACGCGATTGGACCCGCCACGAAACCTATGACGGCGCGCGCGCAATCGTCGAGGCGCATGGTGGTGGTTACGGGATCGGCCTAGCTTATGCTCGCGACATGATCCATCCGACGTAGGACCGCGTCAGGTTTTCTCTCCCACGAGCGGTGGCGGAGAAAGACGACTCTGCCAATGCGCGTACGGCGCGCTCACCCTGAGTGAGGCAGCAAAGCGTCACGAGTCCGCCGGACCGGGCGCGGCGACGTGCGAGCGAGCGCGGCCTTGCGATCTCCCGGGCCTCGACGGCCAGGAAGGACATTGCCCCCAATTTTGGAAACGATGACGTTCCATATTTTCCGTTTTCTGCTGCCAGTTGTCGATTCAGATTCCCGTCCACCCAAGTCGCGTGAGGGAGCGGAATCGATGATCGAACGCAGGCCGTTGGCGAAACTGACCTCTCGCGCGGCAGACGGCGCCGTCGCAACTATGTCGAGTGGAACTTCGGGTGATTGCGAAGTCAATTCGAGTGAGCCGCTCGCGATCGCGCCTGATTCACCACTATCCAGGATGCTTCAGAATTGGCTTCGTGAGGCGCGAGACGCGGCTCGCCGTGACCTTTATTCGGTGAAGCAAAGTTTAGATAGGCTCGAGATACTTCTCAATCAACCAGGAAGCGAGCCTTGCGCCGCAAACGACCCGATCGCAGTTGCTGGCGGCCTTGCGCCATGGCAGCTTACTCGCGTCAAGCGTTACGTGGAGGCCAATCTGTCCACGCGCCTCGGGACGTCGGATTTGGCGGCGCTGGTTTACTTGAGCAAAACGCACTTCACGCGAGCGTTCAAGGCGAGCCTTGGCTGCCCTCCGCACGCCTACGTCGTGGGTCGTCGGTTGAACCACGCAAAGATGCTCATGTTGGAAAATGATCTTCCACTGTCGCAGGTAGCGCTGGCCGCAGGACTCGCCGACCAATCTCACCTCTCCAAGCTGTTCCGACACTTTCTGGGGACCACCCCATCGGCATGGCGACGTCAGCATCGGGCCTGCCGATCAGAGATCGGACCGGTCTTCGGGTCCTCCGACACAGCGCAGCGCTGCTGACACAGACGAAATCCGAAACGGATCGACCTATGCCTCTACCGGCCATCTATTCGACAATCGCCGCGGACGCGATCGCGCGCCACATCGAGGCGGCGTACGACATCGGCGCGGTCGCCAGCTGCACTCTGCTGAACCGCGGTTTCAACGACCTCTATGAACTTTCCGGCGCCGACGGCCGGCGGCACGTCGCTCGTTTGAGCGGGCCTCGCTTTCGAGGTCCCGCCAACATTGCGTACGAGACCGCCCTCCTCGCCCACCTCCGCCAAAGCGGCGTCACCGTAGCCGCCGCCATCCCGTCGCGCGCCAGATCGCTGTGGACCGAGTTGGACGCCCCGGAAGGGCCACGCGCCTTCGCCCTCTTCGACCATCTCGACGGCGCCGCGCCGGTGCGAACCCTCTGGCTGACGGGAAAGCTCAAACCCGGCCTGGAAGACGAGATCCGGTTGCTGGGCGAAAGCTGCGCCGCCATCCATGCAGGGGCGGCAACCTATTGCGGACCTTCCAGTCTCTATCGGCTCGACGCCGACCACCTTCTGCGCCGGCCGCTTGCCGAGGTCGTCGCGGCGCCCGTGACCGACACGCCAATGATCGCGACCATCGGCGAACTGCGCGCCACTCTCGACGAGAGAGTGAGCGCGCTCGCGCCCCAGCTCTCGATCGTCGGCTGTCACGGCGACAATCACGGCGGAAACACCTTCATCCTCCGCCCAGCGGCAGAATCGCCGGTGGCCGCCTGGTTCGATTTCGACGATGCGGGGCCAGGCTATCTCGCCTACGACCTCGCGACATTTCGCTGGGGTCTGCTGCGTCGGGTTCGCAAGGCGACGCTGGATGACATCGGCGCCGTCCTATGGAGCGCGTTTCTCGACGGATATCGGGCCGTACGGCCCATTCCGGACGCCGACTTCGGCGCCATCGACCTCTTCGTCCCAATTCGCCAGGCCTGGTACCTCGGCGAATTCGCCGCCCACATTCCGCTGTGGGGAACGGAGACCGTCTCGCGCCGGTGGCTCAAGGATGAACTCGCGATGATGAAGGTCTGGACCGAAACGTCGGCGCCGAGCGCCCGCTGAGACATCGGCCCCCTGCATCTGGACCTCAGAGCAACGAAACCTTTGCCGACCGTTATTCCTATCAAGCGGACGTGGCGACCTTTCACCTAGACCCTCTTCGCTGGACCCGAACATCGACATCGTCGTTTGGTTTAGAACCAAACAGAGCCTTGCTCTCGTCCGGGGATTGCTTCTTACGATCGTTTCAAGCGCCGGGCCGGGCGCGGCGAACTATCGGGCGGAGACCTCATGGCGCTGGTGAAACGGGCGACCTTGGCGAGGCGAGGCGGCGCCTCGAGGGATATCGCGGCCCCCGCTGAACCAACGATTGAGCCAACTGCCCTGTCTCGCCCGCGCCGCAGACGCTCGGCCGCGCCCAGCCGCTCGACGGCCGCGGAGCGGATCGGCGCGGCGACCCAGGAGATCGCCAGCGGCGTCACCGAAGCCGCCGCCGCGGCCGCCCAGCTGCGCCAGGCGCTGGAGCAGATCGCCAGCGCCGCCGCCGAAGCCGCGGGAGCCAGCCATCAGTCGATGGTCGCCATAAACTCTCTTGGAAGCGCATTCTCCCACGCCCGCGACCTGGCTGAGACCTCGCGCCGGCGAACCGAGACGATCCAGTCGCTGGTCGTAGAGTCCACCACCCAAGTCGCCGCTTCAGCCGCCGCCGTGGGCGCCAACGCCGCCCGTCAGCTCGCGTCGGTCGAGGTGATCGGCGCCCTGGAAGCCCAGGCCGCCGCGATCGCCGAGATCACCCGCTCCGTCGCCGCCATGGCGGATCAGACCAACCTGCTCGCGCTCAACGCGGCCATCGAGGCCGCGCGGGCCGGCGACGAAGGGCGCGGCTTTGCGGTGGTCGCCGACGAGGTTCGCGCGCTCGCCGAAACGGCCGAAAAGCGCGCCGCCGAAGTCGAGGGGCTCGCCACGACGATCGCGGACGAGATCCGTGCGCTGGCCGCGAGCGTCGGCGCAGCGGCCGAGGTTGCGGGGGCGGAGGTCGAGGCGGCGAAACGGATAAGCGACGACTTTGCCGGGGTCCGACAAGAGATCGACTCTCTGGCTGAAGGCGCCCAGGCGATATTGCTAGCCGCGCTGGAGGCGGAGACAGCCGGACGCGAAGCCCAACGCGGCGCGGAGAACATCTCCAGCGCGGCCGAGGAGCAGGCGGCGGCGGCGGAGGAAGCGCAGCGCGCCGTGCAGCAGCAGGCAACGGCCCTGGACCAGAGCGATCGTACGGCTCACGCCCTGGCGGAGTCCGCGGACGACCTGCGCGAGGGCGACGACAGTCAGGCCGCGGAGATCGGCGTCGCTGCCGAAGAGCTTTCGGCGGCTGTCCAGGAGCTCTCCGGCGCCGCAGCCCAGATCCTGGTTGCGATCGATCAAATCAGCCGCGGCGCGGAAATCCAGGCCTCCGCAACCCAGGAGTCGACCGCGGCCATCACCCAGATCGAACGTTCGGCGTCTCTCACCCGCGACGCCGCCAAGGACGGCGCCGACCGAGCGACGACCCTACAGGCGCGCCTCGCCAACGGCCGAGCCGCGGTCCGCAAACTATCGGACGGTGTCTCCGCAGCCCTGCGAGACACACGGACGAGCCTCGAGCGCAGCGCGGACCTGGAGGATGCGGGCCGGCGCATCGACAAACTGGTCGACGCCATCGCGCTCGTCGCCGTCCAGACCACCATGCTCGCGATCTCAGGGTCCGTGGAGGCGGCCCGCGCCGGGGCGGCCGGCCAGGGTTTCGCCAACGTCTCGGGCGACATCCGCGCCCTGGCGCGCGAGTCGGCGGACAACGCCGACAAGGTGAAGGACGTCGTCTACGCCGTGCAACGCCGCATCGCCGCTGTGCGACGCGAGCTCGAGATCATCGTCGCCGGGAACGAGGCGGAGGTCGAGAAGGGCCTCGCCATGCATCAGCGCCTCAACGAGGTGGAAGTCGGAATGGCCAGCGTGCGTCAGGCGGCGGAGGACATACTGACCAGCGCGGAGCGGAC
>DATHPX010000143.1:0-12880 GCA_035483335.1 Caulobacteraceae bacterium
TCGCCCGGGCGCACCTTCAGGGTGAACCCGTCCAGGGCCGGGGGACCCCCACGACCCGGATATGCGAACCGGACCTTCTCGAACATGACCTCGCCGCGCGGCGGGAACGGCAGGGGCGCGGGGCGGGCCGGCGCGCGGATCGCCGGCGCGGCGTCGATCATCTCGGCCAGGCGCGCAGCCGCGCCGGACGCCTTCTGGATCTGACCCCAGACCTCCGAAAGGTCCTTCACCGCGTTGGCCGCGAGGAAGGCGAAGGCGAGCAACTGGACGAGCCGGCCGGCGGTCAGGGTGTGGGTGACCACGACCGCCACGACCGACTGGAACAGCAGGCCCAGCATCCCGCTGAACACCAGCAGGATCATCAGGGCCGAAAGGAACCCGCGCGCGCGAAGCTGAGAGCGGGAGGCGAGGAAGGCGCTTTCGACAGCCGCGTTGAACCGGCCCGCCACGGCGTCCTCCTGACCGAAGGCCTGGACGGTGTCGAGGGCGCCCAGCCCCTCGCCCGCATAGCCCACAGCCTCGGCGAAGCGGTCCTGGGCGCGGAGCGACAGCCGCTGCAGGCGGCGGCTCATCAGGAACAGGGGCGTGAGCAGGACCGGAATGAGCACCAGCACGAAGCCGGTGAAGTTGGGGCTGACGATGACCATCCACCCCAGCGCCCCGACCAGGGTGATGACGTTGCGCAGGGCCGCCGGGATCACCGCCCCGACGATTCCCTCCACCATTGTCATGTCGGTGGTGAGCCGCGACAGCACCTCGCCGGTCCGCAGCCGCGCGAAATAAGGGAGATCCAGGCCAAGGACGTGGCGGAAGACAACTTGCCGCATGTCCGCCACGACGCGCTCGCCGAGCTTGTAGGTGAAGTAGAGGCGAAGACCCGTGCTCAGGGCCAGGGTGAGGGTGAGCGCGGCCGCCGTCCCGAACAGCTGCAGCAGGGCGAGCTCGCCGCGGTAGGCGAACCCGCCGTCGATCACCCGGCGCACGCCGTCGGTCATCGCCAGGATGGAGCCCGACGAGACCAGCATGAAGAGTGAGCCCAGCACGGCGTCGACCGGATGGTTCCAGACAAAAGGCAGCAGGCGGCCGAGCGGCTTCAGGTCCCTCCGGCGTTCTCGCCGGAAGGCGTCTACGGCAAACTCCTCCCTCATGAGGGCGCCCAGGCTGGGGCGCCCCGCTGTGGACGCCCGGTTGGCGGCCGTGTTCGTCATAGGTGCGAGGAAATCCGATTCAAAAGATAACAAACCGTGCGCTCGACGCGAGCCGGGTCAATCGACTATCAGGTCCGTTGGCCTTGTCGATGATGACGCGTTCGTCGCGCGCGTGACATGATGGCCGATCGACCGGCGCCTTGCGGCAGCCCTCACACGGAACTTCCCGATCTTGCAACCCACCCCGACCGCGCCAGGGCGCATCCTTAGACCGGCCGATGTCGCCACCCTTGCCGAGGCCCTGGACGTCGCTTCCCAGTCCCCCACGGGAATCAATGTCCACTCCCTGCGCGGCCAACTCGTCGAGGTGCTGCCCTACGCCGCCCTGCGCGAGCAGGCGCTGGCCGTAGCGTCCCGGCTGCTGGCCGCCGGCCTGGAGCCCGGGGACCGGGTGCTGATCGCCGCCGAGAGCGACGGGGACTTCCTTCGCGCCTTTTTCGGCTGTCAGTACGCCGGCCTCGTTCCGGCGCCCGCGCCCCTGCCCGCGCCGCTGGGGGGACGGGCGCCCTATGTCGAACACGTGCGCAGGATGCTGATTTCCTGCGGCGCGCGCGCGGCCATTGCCCCGCCGGCGATCGCCGACTGGTTTGCAGAGGCGTCGGAAGGCCTCGACCTGGTCGCGAGCGGAGATCTCGCGACCCTGCCCGACGCCGGCCCGGAGCGGCTGCCGGCGCCGGACCCGAACGGCCTGTGCTATCTGCAGTTCTCCTCCGGCAGCACCCGCTTCCCGACGGGCGTCTCGGTGACCCAGCGCGCGCTCATCGCCAATCTCCAGGCGATCGGCCGCGACGGTCTGGCGATCACTGCCGAGGACCGGGCGGTGAGTTGGCTGCCGCTCTATCACGACATGGGCCTGGTCGGCATGCTGCTGTCCGCGCTCGGCTTCCAGTGCTCGCTCGACCTACTGCCCACCGGCGCCTTCGTCCGCCGGCCGGGCCTGTGGGTCGACATGATCTCCCGCCACCGCGCGACGATTTCCTACGCCCCGACCTTCGGTTACGAGCTCGCTGCGCGTCGCGTCGGGGCCGCCCCCGAGGGCCTGGATCTCTCCAGCTGGCGCGTCGCCGGACTTGGCGGCGACATGATCCGGCCCGAGGGGCTGCACGCCTTCGCCGCCGCCTACAAACAGTTCGGCTTCGATTCCACCGCCTACACCGCCAGCTACGGAATGGCCGAGGCTACTCTGGCGCTGAGCATGAGCCCGGCGGGAGATGGCCTGCGCACCGATGTGATCGACGTCGACCAGCTGGAAGCGCGGGCGCGCGCGGAGGCCCCGAACGGCGAAACGCGGCGGGTTCGCGAGTTCGCCCTGTGCGGGCGGCCCCTCGCCGGACATCGGCTCGAGGTGCGCGGCGAGTCGGGCGAGGCGCTTGGCGAGCGACAGGTGGGCCGCGTCTTCGCCTGGGGTCCCAGCCTGATGAAGGCCTATTTCAACGCTCCCGAGGAGACGGCGAGGGTCCTCTCGCCCGACGGCTGGCTGGACACGGGTGACCTTGGCTACCGCTTCGACCATCAGATCGTGATCACCGGGCGCGCCAAGGACCTGATCATCGTCAATGGCCGCAATGTCTGGCCCCAGGACCTGGAATGGACGGCCGAGCGCGAGATCGACGCTCTGCGTTCGGGCGACGTGGCGGTGATCTCCCTCTCCGACGCGGACCAGGAGCGGGTGATCGCCCTCGTCCAATGCCGGACCAGCGATCTGGACGCGCGCGCCGCCCTGGAGGGTGAAGTCGAGCGCCTGCTTCGATCCCGGCACGGGCTCGAAATCCAGGTCGTGCTGACCCCACCCCACAGCCTGCCCCAGACCTCGTCGGGCAAGCTCAGCCGAACGCGCGCCAAGGCGATGTACCTCGCGGGCGCCTTCGCGCGCGCCCCCGTCGAGGCCTGACCCGGACACCCAGATGAGCCGGCTCGCGGCCATTACGGGCGCCACCGGCTTCCTTGGGCGGCGGCTGGTCGTCGCCCTCGCCAAGGCGGGATTTTCCGTCCGCGCGCTCGTGCGACGTCCCACGCCTGCGCCCGACTGGGGAGGGGCGAGCGTCGAAACCACGTCCGGCGACCTGGCCGACGCCGACGCTCTGGCGCGACTGACGGATGGCGCCGAGGTGGTGGTCCACGTCGCGGGCGTCGTGAAGGCGGCGTCGAAGGCGGACTTCATGTCGGTCAACGCCGATGGCGCGCGCGCCGTGGCGCAGGCCGCGGCGAGGGCTGGGGCGCGGATGGTGCTGGTTTCGAGCCTGAGCGCGCGCGAACCGCGCCTGTCGCCATACGCCGCCAGCAAGCGGGCTGGCGAGGCCGCGGCGCGCGAGGCGCTGGGCGAGACTCTGAGCATAGTTCGTCCCCCCGCCATCTATGGCCCTGGCGACTCAGCTACGCTTGATCTCTTCCGGGCGGCCGCCTTCAGCCCTGTCCTGCCGATTCCCGATGCGCCCGACGCCCGTCTCGCACTCGTCTTCGTCGACGACGCGGCGGCGGCCATCGTGGACCTGGCGCGCGCGGCGCGCGGCCCCGGTCCCTTCACCACCGGAGGCGCACGTCCGGAGGGATATTCGTGGGACGAAATCGCCGGCGCCCTCGCCGGCGCCGCCTCGCGGCGCCCGCACGTCGTGCGCATCCCCCCTGGCGCCCTGTTGGCCGCCGGCGGACTCGCCGACTCACTCCAGCGACTCACTGGGCGGCCCTCGATGTTTACGTCGGGCAAGGCGCAAGAGGTGCTGCACGCGGACTGGGCCTGCGATCCCGCGGACGAGCCGCCGGGCGAGCGCGCAGCGCCAATTAACCTAACGGAAGGCTTTTCGCGTACCCTCTCGTGGTATCGTCGGCACGCGTGGAGGGTCTAAAGGTGCGACGAAAGCGTTCGCCGCGCGTGAGAGACCTTGCTTTGCGCGTCGAGGCGCCCAAAAAGGCGCGTCGCTTCAGACGGGGACCCGGAGCTTCCCGTCGGGGGGCTGGTTCGTGTCGAGGAGTCCGCTAGTCAGCGTGCTGTTGAAGCGGACGAGTCAATCCTGTTACGGTGGCGGCTGGGCTTTGCTTCGGCCTGAACCATCGAAAGGAGGTCGGGACGAATGCGACAAAACACTCAACTCGCTGTGGTCGGCGGAACAGAGGCCGGGCCAAACGCCACGATTCGCAGCGAAATCTCAGCCATTTTCGAACAGGTCCTTGGTCATCCGGTCTCGATTGAAGACGATACGGATATTGTCGAGGACCTCGGAATGGATTCTCTGGGGGTGATGAATTTCGTCATGGCCATCGAGGACTACTACGATCTGTCGATCCCGCTGGACCGGATTGCGCAGATCCAGACCGTCGCGGACCTGATTCGGGCTGTTCAGGAGCTCCGCTGCGGGGTTCCGGCATGACCATCCTCGCCAAGCACGCCGCCCTCAAACACGCCTATGACGCCCTCCGCGAAAGCGGCGTCGATCCGGCCCACCTGAAGTTCGACGACATCATCTCGCCCACGGAAGGCGTCCTGAACGGCCGGCGCACCATCCTGATGGGCACCAACAATTATCTCGGGCTCACCTTCGATCCCGACTGCATCGAAAGCTCCGTGGAGGCCACGCGCAGCCAGGGCACCGGCACCACCGGCTCGCGCATGGCCAACGGCACCTATCTCGGGCACTCGGCCCTCGAGACCGCCCTGGCCGACTTCTACGGCCGCAAGCAGTGCATGGTGTTCAGCACCGGCTACCAGGCAAACCTGGGCGTCCTTTCCTCCCTCGTCGGCCGCGGCGACCACCTGATGTTGGACGCCGACAGCCACGCCAGCATCTATGACGGCTCGCGCCTCGGCCAGGCCGAGGTGATCCGCTTCCGCCACAACAGCCCCGATGACCTGTACAAGCGCCTTCGACGACTCGAGGGCGCCCCTGGCGACCGGCTGATCGTGGTCGAGGGCATCTATTCGATGCTCGGCGACACGGCTCCGCTGAAAGAGATCGCGGCCGTGAAGCGCGAGACCGGCGCCTACCTCCTCGTCGACGAGGCGCACTCCATGGGCGTTCTGGGCGAGACCGGCCGCGGCCTCGCCGAAGCCGCCGGCGTCGAGGCTGACGTCGACTTCATCGTCGGGACCTTCTCCAAGAGCCTCGGCAGCGTGGGCGGCTTCTGCGTCTCCGACAGCCCCGACTTCGACATCATGCGGATCGTCTGCCGGCCGTACATGTTCACCGCCTCGCTGCCGCCAGGCGTCGTGGCCTCGACCCTCACGGCCCTGCAGAAACTGCGGACCGAACCGCACCTTCGCCACGCCCTGATGCGCAACGCTCATCGGCTGTACGAGGGACTGCAGCGGCTGGGCTTCGAGACCGGACCCGAGCCGAATCCCATCGTCGCGGTGGCGATGCCCGACCAGGAGACGGCGGTCATCTTCTGGAAGATGCTGATCGAGGCCGGCCTCTATCTCAATCTGGCCGTGCCGCCCGCCACCCCCAACAATGTGCGCCTGCTGCGGACAAGCATCAGCGCCGCGCACACCTTCGCCCAGATCGATACTGCGCTGGATGTCTTCGCCGAAGTCGGCCGCCAACTCGGCTTCTTCGTGGAAGGACCCCGGCGCGCGGCCGGAGCGCTCTAAGACGGTGGCATCCCTGACGCTGGGTCGTCCGGCCACGTACAGGTTACGCTGGCGACCCGCGATCCTGGACGGTTACATCCTGCGGATGCTGGCGCTGCCTGCAGCCGCAGTGCTCGGGGTGACCCTCGTCGCCTTCCTGCTCGAGCAGACGCTTCGGCTGATCGACCAGCTCGCCGAGAACGGCGCCCGGATGGGCTACCTCCTCGGCCTCGTCACCAACCTCGTTCCCTACCAGCTTGGCCTCGCCCTTCCCGCGGCCTTCTTCGCGGCCATGTTCATCGTGATCGGTCGCCTGGACGAGGAGAGCGAGATCGACGCCTTCCTGGCCGGAGGCGTGCCGTTCGAGCGCATCGTCGCGCCGCTGGTCGGTGCGGGGATCGTCCTGGCGGCGGTGAGCCTGTTGCTCTCCGGATATCTGCAGCCCTACAGCCGGTTCGGCTATCGCGCCGTGCTCAACGCCGCCACCCAGGCGGGTTGGACGGCCCGGCTGGACCCTCAGGTGTTCATCAACGCCGGCCCGCAGGCGACCATCTCCGCCGACGAGGCGGACGCGACGGGCCGCTCCCTCGAAGGGGTGTTCATCCGTCGCATCACCGGCGCGGGCGAACAGATCGTCACCGCCGAGCGCGGGCAGCTGGGAATGCTGCCGGACCGCAAGACCACCGAGCTGCATCTGGGCGAGGGCCTGATCCTCTCGGACACCGCCGAGAAGGGCCCGCGCCTGCTGCGATTCGGCGGACTGACGGACACGGAGATCGTCAAGGGCGTCGGAACGCTTCGGCCTCGCGGCGGCGACGAGCAGGAACTGACCATCCCCGAACTCATCGCCGAGAGCCAGCGGCCCGACGCCCTGATCCCGCACAAGACCCTGCGGGCGGAGCTGTGCGCGCGCCTGACCCGGTCCCTGGCGATCCCGCTGCTGCCCCTGATGGCCCTCCCCCTCGCCCTGGCCGCCAAGCGCGGCCGACGCACGCCTGGCATGATCGTTGGCGCCGTGATCCTGGTGGCGTTCCATCACAGCGTGACCCTCTGCAAGAGCTTTGCCGACGAAGGGGTGATCGATCCGGTGCTGGGCATGGGCGCGCTCTACGGGGTGATCCTGGGCTTCAGCCTCTGGCTGTTCCTTTCCAGCCGCAAGCGTCCCGGCGACACGCCGATCTCCGCCTTTCTCCATCGCATCGACGTCCTGATGGAGCGTCGGCCGAAGATCCGCACCGACGCCGGCGCCATGAGGCGCAAAGGCGCACTCAGCCTCTCGGCCTATCTGACGCGGATGATGGCGGTGCGCACCATCGCGGCCGCGGCGGCCCTGATCGGCCTGCTCCAGCTGATCGACCTCCTGGAGCGCACCAGCCAGATCCTCCAGCGCGGCGGCGTGCTCGACATCGGCCGCTACATGCTCCTGCGCATGCCCTTCCTCTTCCAGGAGGTGGCGCCCTTCGCCGTGCTCGCCGGCGCGGTGTTCACCTTCAGCCAGCTGGCGCGCAACAGCGAGCTGGTGGTGATGCGCATCACCGGCATGTCGCTTTTCCAGATCTTCCTGCGCACCCTGCCCGTGGCGCTCTCGGTGGCGGTGCTGGACATGGCGATCACCGATCAGGTCACGCCGCGCGCCGAACAGGCGCTCGCCACCTGGTGGAGCGCGACCGATCCAGGGGCGGCCCATCGGCCCAACGAGCCGCGCTGGTTCCGCATCGACGGCGATGTGGTGATGGTCGACAGCGCCAGCGCCAACGGACGGACGCTCAAGGGCGTCACCATCTTCGAGCGCAACGACCACAAGCTGCTCGACCGGCGGATCAAGGCGGCCAGCGCGCGCTGGGACCAGGACGGCTGGCTGCTGCGCGACGCCCACATCACCGACGTGAACCAGGACAAGGCCATGGAGATTTCCGTGGCCCAGACCGACTGGCGCACCACGCTTCGGCCCAGCGACGCCGCGCGCCTGTTCGCCAACGCCTATGAGATCACCTCGGAGACCGCCTTCCGGTCCCTCTTCGGCAAGGGACCGGTGGACAAGGCGCCCAGCGAGTTCCGCACCCGCCTCTACCGCACGGTCGCCGAGGGCATGGCGCCGATCATCATGCTGCTGTTGGCTCTGCCGACTGCGCTTGGCCACGCACGATCCAATCGTACGGCCCCGATCATCTTTGGACTGGGCTGCGGCCTTTTGTATCTGGTCACCGACGGCCTGCTGACCGCAATGGGATCGACCGGCGTGCTACCAGCAGCGCTTGCCGCATGGGGCGCGCCCGTCGGCTTTGCGGCCGGCGCGGTGAGCCTGCTGCTCTACGCCGAAGGCTAGATTCGAGAGGACCTGATGGTCGAGGTGATCCCCGTCCAGACCAAGGCGGAGCTGGAGCGGTTTATCCGCGTGCCGATGCGCCTGATGGCGGACGATCCGAAATACGTCGCCCCGCTGATGTTCGAACGGCGAGAGGCCCTCTCGCCCAAGACCAACCCCTTCTTCCAGCACGCCGACTACCAGTTTTTCCTCGCTCGCCGCGACGGACAGGACGTCGGTCGGATCAGCGCCCAGATCGATCATCTGGCGAAGTTCGACCCAGAGGTCCCGACCGGCCTCTTCGGCATGATCGCCGCCGAGGACGACGCGGAGGTCTTCGCCGCCCTCTTCGCCGCCGCCGAAGGCTGGCTGCGCGCGCGCGACCGCAAGAAGGTTCTGGGTCCGTTCAATCTGTCGATCAGCGAGGAGGTGGGCCTGCTCATCGACGGCTTCGACAGCCCGCCGATGATCATGATGCCGCACGACCCGCGCTGGACCGCCCGGCGCGTCGAGGAACAGGGCTACGTCAAGGCCAAGGACGTCTACGCCTACATCAACGAGGACGGATTCCGCTTCAGCGACCACGTCGAGCGGCGGCTCGCCCGGGGCCTGCCCGAGGGGGTCACGATCCGCCACGCGGAAATGAAGCACCTGGACCGCGAGGTGAAGATCCTGGCGGACATCGTCAACGACGCCTGGTCCGACAACTGGGGCGGCCTCTCCCTCACCGAGGCCGAGACCAAGCACTTGGGCGAATCGCTGGGCCTGATCCTGATCCCCGAATGGGTCTGGTTCTACGAGATCGACGGCGAGCCGGCCGCCTTCATCATCCTGCTGCCGGACCTCAACGACGCCATACGCGACTTGAAGGGCAAGATCTTGCCGTTCGGCTGGGCGAAGATGTTGTGGCGCCTGAAGACACAGAAGATCCACCGCGGGCGCGTGCCCCTGATGGGCCTGAAGAAGAAGTTCACCCGCGATCGGCGCGGCATGCTGGCTCCGTTCGTGCTGGTGGACGCGATCCGCAGCAGAGCGGTCCCGCGCGGCATGCAGGAGGCGGAATACTCCTGGATCCTCGAGGACAACATGGCCATGCGCCACATCCTCGAAGGCCTCAACGCCCGAATCTACAAGACGTACCGGGTCTACGGGAAGGATCTGTAGGGGGCGGAGCGCCGGGCGCGGGAGTCCGCGCTCAGCCGGTCTTGAACCGCGACACTGCGCTTACCCGAGGATCGGCCGCCACGTCGCACGGCGCGATGAACCCGAGGCCGTCCCAGGGGATGTGGACGCCGGCGGCCTTGAAGCATTTGTCGACGTATTCGGAGCAGATCATCTCGTCCTTCGCCCGGAGCGGCCGCGGGGTCTTGCGGTCCCAGCGGCCAGCGATGATCCGCATGCCGATCCTGGCGATCTCGGCGGGGCTGAAGCGGTCGCCCATGTGGTCGATGCCGCACTTGATCAGGGCGGCGAGGTTCGCGCCCTCGGAGAGCTGGGCGTGGCGGGCCAGGAGGATCTTGCCTGGATAGGGGCTCTGGCCGTCGCTGGTCTGGCTGATGAAGCGATCGATCGGCACCGCGTGGACACCCATCTTCTGCACGCACTCCAGGGCGAGGATCCGCCCGCCCTCGGGCCAGCGCCAGGCGAAGCCGACGTGGGTCCAGGGGCTTTTGGTGCTCCAGGCGATCAGGCGGGAGAAGGGGTCGGTCGCAGAGCAGAGGAGGATATCGCCGTTGCGGATCTTCGGCGTGATCTGATCGAGCGGCTCGGCCGGCATGTCGTCGAGGGCGCGGTGATCGATCGGCATGCAGGTTTCTCCGGTCGGATCGATTTAGCGGAATTGCAGGTCTGGTGACCGTACTGGATCCTCCTCCGCGCTTGCGCGGGGGAGGGGGACCGCGAAGCGGGGGAGGGGGCGGGGTTCTTGATCGCCTTCCGTTGCGAGCGGCGCATGAAGCTTTGACAAACGTCCGAGATGCGGCCGCCCCCTCCACCGCTTCGCGGTCCCCCTCCCCCATTTTGCTCTGCTTCATGGGGGAGGATCCACCTCCCGCACCTGCGACAGGAAAAACCGAGGACAGGGTTTTGCAACAGTGTTCAGGCGGGGCATAAGGGCTGGGATTTCAGATCCAGGAAGTTTCAAGCCTTGCCAGGTTCCACAGCGACCAAGTCGCCTTCCGTCCATGTCGGACGCTCCGACGCCACCGCTTCGGTGGAAGACCTCATCGCCGGCCTGGCGGGCGTCGGCTACATCGCCTCGCGCCGGATCGCGACGGCGCTCTACATGGCCCTGCACCTGCAAAAGCCGATCCTGGTCGAGGGCGTCGCGGGCGTCGGCAAGACCGAACTGGCCCTCTGCTCGGCCGCCCTGCTCGGCCTGCCGCTGATCCGCATGCAGTGTTACGAGGGCCTGGACGAGTCCAAGGCCCTCTACGAATGGAAGTACGGCAAGCAGCTGCTGTACACCCAGATACTCAAGGACCACATGGGCCGCTCGCTCGCCGACGCGCCCGACATGACGACCGCCATGGAGCGCCTGCACGGGGCGGGGGACCTCTTCTTTTCCGAGCCGTTCCTCGAGCCGCGCCCCCTGCTCACCGCGCTTCGGACCGAGGGCGGAGCGGTGCTGCTGATCGACGAGATCGACAAGAGCGACGAGGCCTTCGAGGCCTTCCTGCTGGAGGTGCTCTCCGCCTTCCAGGCCTCAATCCCGGAAATCGGCGTCATCCGCGCGACGACGCCGCCGGTGGTGTTCCTGACCTCCAACAACGTGCGCGACCTGGGCGATGCGCTGAAGCGCCGCTGCCTGCACCTGCACATCCCCCTGCCCGACCAGGCGCTGGAGGAGCGGATCGTCGCCGCCCGCGTCCCGGACGTCGAGGCCGCCCTGCGCGCCAAGCTAGTGCGATTCGTCCAGGCCCTGCGGACGATGGACCTTCGCAAGCTGCCCTCGATCTCCGAGACGGTCGACTGGGCGCGGGCCCTGCTGCTGCTGCATGCGCGCGCCCTGGACGCCGAGCTGGTGCGCGAGACGCTCAACGTCATCCTCAAGTTCGAGGCCGACATCGCTGCGGTCGAGCCGAGGATCGGCGAGATCCTCGCCGGACCGGAGTGAGCGAGAGCCTTCCTTCCGGGCCGCCGATGCAGCAGGCGCTGGAGGGCTTCCTTCGCGCCTTGCGGGCCAACGAGGTGCGTGTCTCTCCGGCCGAGGCGATCGACGCTCACCGGGCCGTCGCCGCGGTGGGTTTCGAGGATCGCGAAGCCCTGCGCGACAGCCTTTGCGTCACCCTGGCCAAGAGCGCCGATGAGGTGGCGCGGTTTGACGCCTGCTTCGACGCCTTCTTCGCCAGGTCGGCGGCGCCCGCGCGGCGCCAGACCGAGACCAGCGTCAGGCCCTCGGACATTCCGCCGGATGCGCCCGAGCTGGCGGCCCAGCTTCTGTCGGGCGACGAAGGCGCGCTCGAGACGGCGATGGAGGCCTCGGCGGCGCGCGTGGGCGCCTCGGAGATCCGTCTGGCCAGCCAGCGCAGCCTGATGACCCGGCGCCTGCTCGACGACATGGGCCTGCGCGACGTCGAGGCGATGATCCAGGCGCTGCGCGCGTCCGGCGCGCCGCGGGACGAGGCCCTCGCCGAGCGGCTGGCGCAGCGGCGCGCCGAGCTCTTCACGCAGGCCCAGGCCTATGTCGAAAGGCAGGTCCAGCTCTTCACGCCCGAGAGCGGGCGGCGGATGCGTGAGGCCATTCTCGCACGCCAGAAGCTCACGGACATCGACCCCGAAGAGATGCGGTCGATGGAGAACCTCGTCCGCCGGATGGCCAGGCGCCTCGCCACCAAGTACGCGCGCCGGCGCCACCGCGCCCACAAGGGCCGGCTCGACGTGCGCCGCACCCTGCGCAAGAGCATGGGCTATGGCGGCGTGCCATTCGACATCGTCTGGAAGAGCGAGAAGGTCGAGAAGCCGAAGATCCTCGTCCTGTGCGACGTCTCGCGCTCTGTCGCCTCGGCGGCGCAATTCCTGCTGCTCTTCCTCTACAGCCTCAACGAGGTGGTGGAGCGGCTGGACGCCTACGCCTTCTCCGACATCGCCGTGAGTGTGAACGACCTGCTCAACGACGAGACGGTCGACGACGCCATCAGCCTGATCCTCGACCGCGTCGGGTTCAGGCCCACCGACTATGGCCGCTCATTGGCCGCCTTCTTCGAGGCGCAGGGGGCCAAGCTCGACCGGCGGACGACGGTCATCGTGCTGGGCGACGGACGGTCGAACTATGCGGAGCCGCGACTCGACCTGATGCGCTCGATCGCCGAGCGGGCGCGTTCGGTGATCTGGCTCAACCCTGAGCCCGAGACCTACTGGAACCAGGGGGACTCCAAGGCGCTCGACTACGCCCGCTTCTGCACGGTGGCCAAGCCCTGCAACTCGCTGGCCGAACTCGAGCGGATCATCGAGGACGTGCTGCGGAGCTACGTCACGCACTGAGGGGTGGGGGCCAAGTGCTCGCCGCCGGACCGCCGGCTCTTTCTTCCCTCCCCTTCGGTCACGTCCCGCTCCTCTTCACCGTAGGGCGCAGCGAGAAAGAAGAGCCGGCGGGACGCCAGGGTGAAATGGATCTACGAATAAAGAAGAAAAGAGCCGGCGGGACGCCGGCGCACCGAAGAGCCCGTTCAGGCGTAGCCGCCTGAACGGGGACTGCGGGGTGATCAGCGGAACTTTGCTTCCAGCGTGACCAGAACTTCGCGGCCAGCCTGGAACTGGACGAAGGAGTTCAGGTTTGTGGAGCCTTCAGCCACTGCGATCAGG
>DATHPX010000144.1:0-3774 GCA_035483335.1 Caulobacteraceae bacterium
AGCAGCCGCACCTGCTCGATGTGCGCGCAGAGCCTGGCGCCGACGACGGTGGGACGGCAGGGCGACCCTCGCGTCAGGAGCACGGCGCCCACTCTCTCCTCGAGCGCCTTGACCCTCTGGGACACGGCCGAGGGCGTCACACCCAGGACGGCGGCAGCCTTGTCGAAACTGCCTTCCCGGGCGACGGCGGCGACGGCGTCGAGGGATGAGTAGTCGAGCATCTTAAGTTTGCCTAATTCGACGTAAGACTCTTGAGTTAGACTAACTCTGCTCGCCGGACCATCAAGGCGGCATGAGCGCCTCCCTGCTAGCCGCCTTCACCAGGGGCTTCGTTCTCTCCTGCAGCCTGATCATCGCGATCGGGGCGCAGAACATGTTCGTGCTGCGACAGGGGCTCAAACGCGAGCACGTCGGCGCCATCGTCCTGTTCTGCGCCGCATCCGACGCCGTGCTCATTGTCGCGGGCGTCAACGGCCTGGGCGTCGTGTTGAGCCTTGTCCCCTGCCTGTCTCTCGCCCTCAGCCTTGGGGGCGCGGCCTTCCTGAGCTGGTACGGCGTCTCGGCGCTTCGCCGCGCCGCGCGTCCCTCGGCGCTTGTCGTCCAGGACCAGCCGGCGATCGCCCTGGGCGCCGCCCTGGCCGGGACCGCGGCGTTCACCTTCCTCAACCCTCACGTCTACATCGACACTGTGATGCTGACCGGCGCCGTCGGGGCGAGCCTGCCGCCGCCCGAGCGACCCTGGTTCATGGCGGGCGCGGTGCTGGCCAGTCTTACCTGGTTCTCGACCCTGGGCTTTGGCGCCCGCCTCGTCGCCCCGCTCTTCGCGCGGCCCGCAGCGTGGCGCGCGCTCGATGTCGGGGTCGGGTTGATGATGTTGACGATTGCAGTTGGGTTGCTCCAGCACGCGGCGAGTGGGTGACGGGCCCCCCGCTTCGAGGCGCTTCCGCCTAAATCTCCGTCATCGCCGGGCGAAAGTCCCGGCGACCCATCGATCGGCTGTGCGAGCGTCCGCAGTGGCCGCGCCGGGCGGCGCGGCCATGTCGGAAAGTACGACTGCTCGCAGCGGTCACCCCATCTCCTGCGGCCAAACGCTCAACCCTCGCCAGGCCCGACTGCGCGTCATGGCCGCGCTCGCGCGCAGCCACGGCGGGCGCTCGAACGGACAATCAATGGGTGGCCGGCACAAAGGCCGGCCATGACGGAATTTAAGGGAGGAAAGCTTCACAGTAATGTTCCCGAACAGCTGTCAGCCATCTCTCCGGTCTGAACAACTGACGGCCGGCGATGACGGAGATTGGGGGGATTCAAATTGGGGCCAGGCGAACTCGGGCCAACGGCCTTTCCGGCCCGTGGCGCGCGGTCTTGTCAGCGCGCCGCGGTCATCGCGAGGGCGGCGGGCGAAAGCCCCGCCGGCTCTACGACAAGACCATCTGCGCCCGCGGCCTCGAGTTCGCTTCGCGCGCCATAGCCCCAGAGCACGCCAAGGGCGCGCATCCGATTGGCGTGGGCGCCCGCGATGTCGTACCGGCGGTCGCCGACCATCACGCACTCGTCCGGCGACAGCGCGCGGCGATCGAGAATGTGGGCGATGAGCTCGGGCTTGTGGTCGAACGAGCCGTCGGCCTCGGAGCCATGGACGCCGTCGAAAAACGCGGCGAGATCGAAGTGCTCGAGGATGCGCCGCGCAAAGTCCGTGCGCTTCGACGTCGCCAGGTACAGCCGCGCGCCCGACTGTTTCATTTCCGCCAGCGCCTGGGCGACCCCCGGATAGGGAAGGCTGTCGAACAGGCCCCTCTCACCGTAATCGGCGCGATAGGCGGCCACGGCCTCGGCCACCCGATCATCGCCATGCCGCTCGAGCAGCACCCGCATGACGTCCTCGACCGGCGGCCCGATCAATCCAGCCAGATCCAGCGTCGGCCTCGGCGCGTGCCCCAGGGCTCGAAGCGCGGCGCGGCAGCTCGATTCGATCCCCGGCAGTGAATCGACCAGGGTTCCGTCGAGGTCGAGGAGGACGGAGGGGGAGGGGGGCATGAGGCAGCATAACGCGACCTGCCTGCGCAGCTACGCCGTTCGTCG
Organism: Caulobacteraceae bacterium; assembly: GCA_035483335.1. Taxonomy (GTDB): domain Bacteria; phylum Pseudomonadota; class Alphaproteobacteria; order Caulobacterales; family Caulobacteraceae; genus Acaudatibacter. Next base: position 2,080 of record DATHPX010000144.1, read on the forward strand.
ATCACGACGAACCTGCTGGCGCGGCGGTCATCCGAACCATGCCGGCGAGGACGCCGGAGCTCCGTGTACGCACGGCCGGTGGTTCCGCCATCCCCGACATCGCAAGGCTTACCCGGAGCGCCGGCGTCCTGAGTCTGTGAATTAACCTCGCTTCCCCCTAGTCCCCTTTGCGCCAGGGCGCGCCTAAGGGCATTCTTCCGCCCCGAGGGGGCTCATGCAGGTTTGGCAGGTTCTTGCGATCGGTGCGTTCGCCGGGCTGGCCTCTCTCATGTTGATGCCCGTCGAGCGGCTGACGACGTCCCGGGCGCCGCCACTGACGCTACGGGCGGCGACGCTTCTCCAACCCACCTTGGTGACGGCTCTCGCTGTCTGGGTCGGATGTGTTCTTGGACCCCGCGTGGGTCTCAGGGCGCCCGTCATCGAGGCCATGCTCCGTCATGGCGATGTCCGGTCCGCGATCCTTGCCGCAGGCCCGATTGCGTTGGCGTCGGGGGCCCTCTTGGCCGTCGTCCTCGTGCTCTATGAGCTGAGGATTGCACCCAAGCTCCCAACGACGTCCCTGGCCGCCAGGCTCGGTCCGCCGCCGCTCCTCATGCGTCTCCTCTATGGTGGCGTCGTCGAGGAACTGATCACCCGTTGGGGATTGATCTCACTCTTCGTCTGGATCGCCTGGCGCCTCGACCAGCAACCCGCGCGTGTTCCAGAGGCATTTTACTGGGTGGCCATCTTGGCCGCAGCGGTTTTGTTCGCAGTCGGGCACCTTCCCCTTCTCCTGCGCGCCGCTGGCCGTCCACCTGCCCAGGTTGTCGCCGCCTCGATGGCTGCAAATTCCGTCGGCGGCCTGGTGTTCGGCTGGCTGTTCTGGCGGAGAGGAATCGAGGCCGCCATGACCGCGCATGCTTTCGCCCACGCGCTGGCGGCGCTAGCCGCGTGGGGTCGATCGCTTCTGAAGGATGCGGCGCCGGGCTGAAGGCCCTACGGTCCCGTGGTTGCGGAGGCCGGCTTGGCTGCGCTGGCGGCGGCGGCGGCCTTCGGCGCGGGTGGGACGAGCGAGGCGTTGTTGCGCAGATTCTCCAGGCCCCTCACGCTCGCCTGGGCCCACTGATCGCCCACCTGGGAGAAGGCTGCGTAGTTGGTCACCTGGTTGCGCATCTCCCAGAAATTGCCGGCGACCTGTGCGTCCAGCGCACGGCCAAGCAGCGCGCCGGTCAGGGAGTCGCGCGCCTCCAGGATCATCGTCGCCTGGCCCGCGTCGCTGGAGAAGTTGGCCGACATTTCTGGGGCGTTGGTGTTCGGCGCGGTGATCGCCAGGTTGACGACGGCGGAGTTCAGCTGAAGGACGTCCTTCCCCGGCGTATCCACCACCGCGTAGCCCGCCTTGGTGAACGTCTTGGCGAAGATCGATTCGAAACCCTTTCGCACCAAGGTCATGATATGCTCGGCCTGCTCTTCCGACAGCTGGTGGTCGAAATCGGCTTGCTCGTTGTAGTTTTCCCTCCAGTCTTTCTTGAAGGCGACTGAGGTGGGACCAAGCCTGACCTTGGTGTAGCCGGCGAAGTTGGCGCCGGGGGCCAGGTAGACCGCCTCGAGCTTCTTCGACTTGACGAGCACGAGGCCGTCCCAGGACTTCGGGAGATCGGCGGCAGCCGCGGCGAGCGGCGCCAGGGCGGCGAGGGTCGTGACGCCCGCGCCCAG
>DATHPX010000145.1:0-10063 GCA_035483335.1 Caulobacteraceae bacterium
GGATCGCCTTCAAGGGCCGCCGCTTCAACTGCTCCAAGGCCTTCGCAGGACGACGCGTCGCTCTGCGAACCACCGACGCCGATGGCCTCTTCGACCTCTGCTATCGAAACCAGGTTCTGGCGCAGGTCGACCTGCGCCAGAACCTGGTCCAACCTGTCCTCGATGTCCCCGAACGGGTGTCACCTATGTCCCCGGTCTGAACACTGGGGAGGGTGTCGCGCCGGAGGCGCGACGGGTGGGGAACCCTGGCGAAAGACCCCTATGCCGGGGATGATCTAAACTTCCCCACCCGGCCTCGCTTCGCTCGGCCACCCTCCCCAGAAGGGGAGGGATAAGGTCGAGGAACGGTTCACCCCCGGAACCGCCTGTTGAGCTTGCGCATGCCGCCGATCCAGCGGCCGTAGTCGCTGGTCTTACGGCGCATGTAGTCCAGCACTTCCGGGTGCGGGAGGATCAGGAACTCCTCGGCCTGGATGGCGCGGACACAGGCCTCGGCGACCGTGTCGGGCTCCATCATGCCGTCGATGCTCGCCACGCCGTCCGGATTGCCCGCCGTCATTGCCGTGCGCACCGCCTGTGGGCAAAGGACCGAGACCTTGATCCCCTGGTCGCCGTGGGTGATCGCCAGCCACTCGGCGAGGCCGACGGCCGCGTGCTTCGTCACCGCATAGGGCGCCGAGCCGATCTGAGATAGTAGGCCGGCCGCCGAAGAGGTGTTGAGCAGATAGCCGCCCCCGCGGGCGATCATCCGCGGCACGAGGTGACGGGCGGCCCAGACATGGGCCATGACGTTGATGTCCCAGATCCTCTGCCAGGCGTCGTTGGACGCTTCGGCCCCGCCGCCGACGCCGATGCCGGCGTTGGAGCAGAAGAGGTCGATCGGACCCGCCTGAGATTCGACGGCCTCGATCAAATCGACGATGTCCTGCTCGCGCGAGACGTCCGTCGCGAAGGCGAGGCCGCCGATCGACTCGGCGGTTTCCCGGGCGCCCGCTTCGTTGCGGTCGGCGCAGGCCACCTTGGCCGCGCCTTCGGCCGCGAATCGTTGCGCCATGGCCCGGCCGATGCCGCTGGCCGCGCCCGTGACGACGATCACCTTGTCTTTCAGTTCCATCGGGGATCTCCGAGCTCAGCCCATGTTGCGGCGCTGGGCGAGCGCGGCGACGCTCGCCTGGCCGATACGACCGGCCTCGTCATAGAGGGCGCAGGCGCCGAAGGCGACGCCCTCGCTCGCCTCGTGGTCGACAACTTCGAAGCCGATCCATTCCCCCACGGGCGCACGCGCCAGGTAGAGCGTCACGTCGCTGTTGATGTAGCCAAGGCCCGCATCGCCGGCGTTGGCGAAGGGGCTCGCGAAGTCGGCCGCGATCGCCACGCGGGAGAAGGGCGTCCACGCCTCGCCGTCGATCAGCTCGCGAATCTCGCTCATCCAGAGCCGCCGGGGCCCCACATCGCCAAAGGCGCCTGTGATCGGGCGGGTCGTCCACATTCCCATGCCGCCGTTCCGGACCGGCTCGGGGATGTCGCGCGGCGCCGGGACCTCCCAGTTGGGCGGCGACCAGACCCGGCCGGGCGGCGGTTCGGCGCGCCGGAGGAGCTGACAGGTCGCGCGGGCCGAGCTCTTGCCGCCACTGAACAGCTCGGCTTCGATCAGCTTCAGGCGGGAGCCTTCACGGATCGGTCGCACCACCACGTCGATCGGCGAGAGGTCCGGCAGGCGATACATGTCAACCGTGAGCCGGGCCGGAACGAAGGTCGGGTCGCCAAACCGACGCTCGATTTCCCGGCCAAGGAGGCCGATCACCACCCGCCCGTGCAGCGATTTCGGATCCCACGGGCCTCGGCTCGCCGGCGTCGGGACGAAGCGCTCTCCGTCCCGGCGGAAGAAGGGCTCTGCGCCCGTCACGGTGTCATTCCAGGCGTGCGGTACACGCGCCCTCCCTTCATCACGAAATCCACATGTTCGGTGGCGGCGATATCCTGGGTCGGATCGCCCGGCATGGCCACGAGGTCGGCCAAGGCGCCCGTCTGGAGATGGCCCAGCTCCTCGTCCCGGCCAAGGACATGCGCGTCGGTCGCCGTCGCGGCGGTGAGGGCCTGGATCGGCGTCATGCCGTCGCGGACCATCCACTCAAGCTCACGCCAGTTAGTCCCGTGTGTGAAGACGCCCACGTCGCTGCCGTCGCCGATCGTTACTCCGGAGGCGAGGCCGGCTCGGAAGGCGCGGGCCGACTGCTCCATCGCCGGCGAGGGCGGTCCGCCCTCGTGGTAGCGCCCGGAATATTCGCTGGTCGCCACCACGGCTGTGAGGGTCGGCATCCAGGCGATCCCCTTGGCGGCCATCTCGCGGAAGATCTCCTCCGTGCCGCCATAGCCGTGCTCGATGGTGTCCACTCCCGCAGCAATCGACCGGCGCATACCCTCGGGCGTCATGGTGTGCACGGCGACCTTGCGGCCCAGGTCGTGGGCCGTCCGGACTGCCGCTGCGAGCTCCTCCTCGGAGAAGGTGGGCTCCGTCTCGCCGTTCGGACCTACCCGATAGTCGGCGTAGAGCTTGATCCAATCTGCGCCGCGGGCGGCCTGGTCGCGCACCGCCTTGACGATACCCTCCACGCCGCTGGCCTCCTGGGCGCCTTGCGGCAGGTCGATGTCCGGCCGCCAGTCGCGCTTGGAGGGGCCGTAGGCGCCCTCGGCCACGATGGCCCGCGTCACGACATAGAGCCGCGGCCCATCGATGATCCCGTCCTCGATGGCGCGCTTGACGGCCACGTCCGCCTCGCCCGCCCCCTCGGTGCCGAGATCGCGCAGGGTGGTGAACCCGGCCATCAGGGTCGCGCGCGCCTGCCGACCCGCCCGCAGCGTCCGGTAGTACGGTGTCTCCTTGAGCACCTGATCGTCCCAGCTGGCCTCGTTGTAGGGGTGCAGCAGGAGATGGGAGTGGAGGTCCATCAGACCCGGGATCAGCGTCTCGTCCGGCAGGTCGATGACGCGCGCGCCGGCGGGCGCGCGCACCTCCGCCGCCGGCCCCACAGCCGCGATCCGTTCGCCCTGGACCAGTACGACCCAGCCGGCGTGGACCGGCTGGCCGGCCGTCCACACCCGTGCGGGACGCAGCAGGACTGCGCCGGCGGGAGGCTGGGGCGCGCTGTGGGCGGCGGAGGCGAGGCTTACCGCGGCGAGCGCCGCGAGGAGCCTGGACCTCACGCCTGGCCGTCTCGGCTGGGATCGATGAGGAACTTCTCTCCCGTCGACTTGCGGTTGTAGGCGGCGATGACGTCCGGCTTCAGAGCCTCGGTGAGGGAGATGGTCCGCGTGTAGTGGCTGGCGAAGGTGGTGGTGATCTCCCGCGCCACCCGCTCACGCAGGGCCTGGGCTCCCGCCGGCCCGATCTTCTGCAGGAAGGGCGTGAGCAGCCAGCCGCCAAGGCCCCAGGCCATGCCATAGCCGCGGGTCAGCTCCGTGGGCGACAGGTCGAGGCCGCCATAGATGTAGACCTGCTTGTGGGTGGTCGACCCATAGCGGCTGAAGGCGCCGCCCTTGCGGCTTTGCGCGGCCTCCATGGCGGTGAGGATCTGGCCCGCCAGCCGCCCCCCGCCGATGGCGTCGAAGGCGAGGGTGGCGTCGGTCGCGGTGACCGCCTCGATCAGCCGGTCCATGAAGTCCGGCTTGGAGGAATCGCAGATGTGGCGTGCGCCGACGCCGCGCAGGATGTCCGCCTGGGCCGGGCTGCGAACGATGTTCACCAGTTCGATGCCGTCGGCGAGGCACGCCTTCTGCAGCATCTGGCCGAGGTTGGAGGCGGCCGCGGTGTGGACGAGGGCAGTGTGGCCCTCGCTCTTCATGGTCGCGATCATTCCGAGGGACGTCAGGGGATTGACGAAGCAGGACGCCCCCTGCTCCGGCGTCACGCCCGCCGGAAGCGGCAGGGAGTCGGCGGCCTTCATCGTGCGGAATTGGGCGTACATGGCGCCGCCAAGGATAGCGACCGTCTTGCCCATCAGCGCCTGGGCGGCGGCCGACGACCCGGCGGCGACCACGACGCCGGCGCCCTCGTTACCGACAGGAAGCGACTGGCCCACGCGCGCAGCCATGGCGCGAACACCGGCCGGGGAAACGGGCGCGGCCAGGATGGCGGAAGTCCCCGATCCCGAGAGCCGCGCGGCGCCGACGTCGGCGGGCCCGATCAGCAGGCCGAGATCGGAAGGATTGATCGGCGTCGCCTCGACGCGCACGACCACCTCGTCCTGTCCGGGCGGGGCGATTTCCACCGTCTGCAACGAGAGCTCCAGCTCTCCGCTGTCCTTGATCAACGACCGTAGCTGAAGCCCCTTGGTCGGCGCGCCGCTCGCCATGACGTCCCTCCTCCTGTCCGCCCGGCCCCTTGGGCCGCGCGCTGTGACTTGGCCGAGCGCTTTGCGCCTCCGCTTGGCGGCGCGCAACCGTCCTGGCCAGCGGCGCGAGGTTAGAGCGGTTCGTTGCGTTCGGAGGTCTCGACAAGGTCGACCACCAGGGCGCGGTGGGTCGCGCCGATTGGCGGGCCTACCCAGGCGCCCACAGTCTTCCACGCGGGACCGGCGTAGAGGTGGTCGAGGGGCATGAAGGGGATCGGCCAGTCCCGGTCAAAGAGGCGGGCGGGCCAGGTGAACGCGGCCCGGTCACTGCGGGCGAGGTCGAGGCGCGCGTCCAGCCTGCGCAATCTGAACGACCAGGGCGCGAGGTTCAGGTCTCCGCCGACGATGAGCCGGTCTTTGTCGTATCGATCAGCCAGGCCCGCCAGCCGGGCTACGGCGACCCGGGGATCTTTGTCGCCGGTCCCGCGGAAGGGGCGGATCAGATGCACTGCGAGAATATCCGCCGGACCGTCGGGCGTGGCGACCCGGGCGCGGGCAAGGTCCGGCATCTCCTTCCAATCCTTGGCCGAGAAGGGAAACGGAGCCGGCAGGAGCGGTTCGCGGCTGGCGATGCCAGTCCAGGCCGTGCCGCGGCGCCAGTGGAAACCCCGGCGCTCGATGGCTGCGCGGATGGGCGGGACCACGTCGTCCACGAGGATGACGTCGGGTTGCTGCGCCGCCAGCCAGGCGGCGGCCCGGTCCGGATCCCTCACGCCTCGGCCGCCGAAATTGATCTGGATCACCCGCAGCCGAAGTCCCGATCCGGCCACAGGGAATCGAGGGGGCGGACGCAGCAGTTCAGGGGCAATCAGCGCCCCTGCGGCCGCGATGCCGGCGAGACCGGCGACCAGGGTGGCGAACCGCGTCGGCCCTCTCAGGAACAGGGCCGCGGCGAACGCGGCAACCGAACCTAGGAGCCACAGCGGCGCGAGGTCGGCCAGCAGATCCAGCGCGACGGACCATCGCCCGCCCTGCGCCGCCAGGGACTCGGCCAGGCACACCCCGGCCAGGATCAGCCAGATTCTGTCGAATCGGATCTGCTGCAGATGGCGAGTCAAGCTGGCGCCCAGGTGTTCAACAGCAAGAAGCCCGGCCTTTCGGCCGGGCTTCCGCAGGTTAGACTCGATCTGATCCGTAAGAGCGGGATCAGAACTCGACGTGGATCGTGGAGCGCCGGTTCAGCGGCTCCTTCACGCCATCCGGAGTCGGAACAGCGAGGTCGGACTTGCCTCTCCAGCTGACATCCAGGATCTGCTGGGGAACACCCAGGGCGACCAGGGCGTCCGCCGTGGCCTTCGCCCGGCGTTCGGACAGACGCAGGTTGTAGGCCACCGAACCGGAGGTGTCGGTGTGACCCACGACCGTTTCCTTCGTGGCGTGTCCGTCGACCGTGTACTTGGCAGCGTCCTGAAGCACGTTCTGAGCTTCCGGCGTGATCACGTACTGATCGAACGGGAAGTAGATGACGTAATCCCGCGTCGTGAAGACCGGAGCCGGCGGCGGAGGCGGCGGCGGAGGCGGAGGCGGAGGGGGAGGCGGCGGGGGAGGCGGAGGCGGCGGCGGCGGCGGCGGGGCCGGCGGCGGCGCAAAGGAGTACCGCAGGCCCAGCGACAGCGAATGATTCGACCAACGGGCCTTCCACGTATCGCCGGAGAAGACCTCCACGATCTTGTCAGGCGAACCGGTCAGGTACCGGTAGGTGAGGTCGACATTGACGCGATCGGTGACCGCATAGGTGAGGCCGGCGATGCCCTGATAGGCCAGGTTGGCCGGCTTGGAATCGATGCGGATCTCAGTGCCGGCGTCGACGCCAGGCGGAAGGCCGGGGCCAGTGGCGAACCCATTGAGATAGGTCCGGGCCCAGTTGACGCCGATGCCGCCGCCGACGAACGGCGACAGGCGGGAGTGGGGCAGCAGGTCGATCAAGCCATTCAGCATGCCCGTCCACTGATCGGTATAGCCGTCAGGACGGAAGCACGAGCCGCCGTTGAACGAGCCCGTGGCGTCGACCCACGAGATCGAGCTGTTGTTGGCGCAGATGAAGATCGGGTTGCCGGAGTTGGCGGAAACGCCCTTGATCGTCGCGGGCCGGTAGCCGCCCTCCAGTTCGAGGCGGAAGTACGGGGTGAAGCGGTAGCCGACGCGGACGAACACGTCGACGTTGGTCAGGGTCTTCTGTTCGAACGAAGAGACGGAGGAGACCTCCGGCCGCCAGGTCGTGGGCACAAGGTCGTTGGCGCCGACATCGACAGCGCCGTACCAGCCTGGGGTCGTCGCCGAATACGGGGCGTTGCCGCCAACCGACACCTGCGCGAGCGCGGCCCCCGCCGCCAACATGAGGACCAGTGCAGTCCCCCCGAGAAGTCTTGGTTTCACGTCAACCCTCTTTGTTCATGCGCCCGCCGCGCGTGACGGAGCTGCTGTTGATCGGTGTGGCCTACGCGCGCCCCCCGACGGATTGCTGGCGGAGGTCCGCGCCGAATCCACACCCGACGTACGGACTTCGAGTCGCACAGTAACGGGCAATTTCCGTGTTTCCGACCGCTTCTAGCTACATTTTGTCGCGGTGTTGCCGAAATGCCAACAGGCACAGCCATATCCGGGTCGCGCCTCGCACTCTGCCGGCGCTTGTCATCGCCCTTATGTGGACGTGCGCGCGGCGCCGTGCGGCAGCGCTTCATCAGCCGGCTTCCTGACGTCGACTCATCGGGGTTCATGCCGGAGGCGAGGCAGCCGCCGACAGTCACGCCAGCCGGCCGGAAGGCAGCCGAATAAAGTATCCGGTGAGGATCAGTACGGTAAATCACGCGCTCTCCCGACGCGAGGTCTCGCTCTATAGCGTTTATTTTGTCTTAAAATCCCGAACGCCCGCCCCCTTATCGCCGCCAAGGCGGCCGTCCCATGTTTCAACGTGCCGAAAAGAAAAGCATGATCGGACGATTGCACAAGATGGTCACCTATGTGACCTGACCCAAAGCTATTCCATGACACAGAAAATCAATTGCTAAATTGATTCGAGTCTTTAGTGGGTCGATTCGATAAAATTCGATCTTATTTCAGTCTCATACTGTACCCAGACTTGAGCGGTAGAGCTCAAGATTGTTTCAATGGTTGCAAGAACGTCTCTTCTCTGCTTTTTCAACAACTATCGCCGCGGCAAAATGCAGGCTTGTCGCCAAGCTGCAGGTGAAATGTTCATTGGGTCAGTCCTGGCGCGGAGCCGGTCGCCGTAGATTTTCGAACAGGCCGCATGTCGATCTCACGCCGCCTCTGGCTTACGACGCTGACAACCCTGGTTTTGCTGGGGGTCACACTCGTGACTCTGCTCGTCGCGGTCCGCGTGTCGGACTCCACGGCCCAGGCGCGGCATGTGGCCTATCGGCGAATCTCCGCGATCGAGACTATTCTGTCAGACCTGAAAGACGCCGAGACGGGACAGCGCGGCTATGTCCTCACGGGCGTCGAGTCCTACCTGACGCCCTTCCTGCGCGCCTCCCGCAGCCTGCCGGTCGAGACCGATGAGCTGAGGGCCGGTTCGGCCGACGATCCCAGGCTCCAGGCTGACGGCGCTCGCCTGGGCGCCATCGTCACGGACAAGCTCGCCGAGCTTCGACTGGTCATAGCCGCCCGGCGATCGGCGGGATTCTCCGCCGCGCTTCGGATTATCGGCACCGATCGCGGCAAAGCCCTCATGGAGCAGGCGCGGACCCTCGCGGACGACATGGAAGCGGGGCTGCGCGTCCAGGTGCAGGAGCGGGACCAGCAGATTCGCCAGACCTATTCGCTCGTTTTGGCGGTCCTGGTCCTCGGCGGCCTGCTGATCGCCAGCACCTCCGTGTTCATCAACCTCTGGGTCGTCGCGTCTGTTCGACGTCAGCAGGAGGCCTTCCTGGCCGGGGTTCGTCGGGTGGCCGAGGGGGATCTGACTTCGGACATACCTGCTGTGGGCGGAATCGAGTTCGCCCGACTGGCCGACGCGTTCAACCGGATGGTGGCGGATCTCAGAGACGAGCGGCTCCGGCGCGAGAGTGCGGAGAAGGCGCTGGCGCGGTCCAATGCGACGCTGAAGACTCAGGCGGATGGCGCGACGCGAAAGAGCAATGCCGCGGAGGCGCTCAGCCGTCTCGCGGCCAGGCTGACGGCCTGTGACGACGAGGCGGAAGTGGCCGAAGTGATCGGCGACCTAGCTCCGCTGATCGTCCGATCTGGCGCCGGCGCCCTCTACACCCGCGCCGGTTCCGAGGTGACCCTGCGAAAGGTGGCGGAGTGGTCCGAACCCGCCAGCGCGCCGGCCGTGATCCAACCCTCGGAGTGTCGGGGCATCCGCGATGGACGCCCCCACGTGGTTCACTGGACTGATTCCGAAGCGGCGTGTGCTCACGTCGACCACGACACGGGCTGCGCCTGCCGCTGCCTTCCGATCATTGCGCAGGAACAGCTCGTGGGGCTCCTCTATCTCGAGGAGCGAGACATGGCGCTTGCCTTGCCGCTTGCTGACGTCATCGTGCTGTCTGAGAGCATCGGAACCACCATCAGCAACCTTCGGCTGCGCGACAGCCTGAAAGACCTGTCCATCCGCGACGCGTTGACTGGCCTGTTCAACCGGCGACACCTGCAAGAGACGCTCTCTATCGAGCTCCCTCGCGCCGACAGGACTTCGACTCCGCTCTCTCTGATCATCCTGGATCTCGACAACTTCAAGAAGTTCAACGACACCTTTGGCCACGACGCGGGCGACGCCGTGCTGCGCGCGCTTGGGAGCGCGATCACTCGGAACCTCCGCCAGGGCGACGTCGCCTTCCGCTATGGCGGTGAGGAATTCATGGTCCTCCTCCCGCAGAGCAGCCAGGCCCAGGCCGCCGCGATCGCCGAGCGGGTGAGAACCGCCATCGAGGCCTTGCGCCTAGTCTACGACGGAAGGTCCCTCGGCGGATTCTCCGCGTCCCTTGGCGTGGCGACCTTCCCCGACTGCGGCGAAACCGCAGAGGCGCTCATCCTGGCGGCCGACCGGGCGCTCTATTCATCCAAGGCCACCGGCAAGAACCGCGTGAGCTTCGCCGCCGAGGCGGCGTAGGGCTGACTGACCAAGGGTGGCGCCGTAAGCACGAAGTGAAGTTGCAATGCTAACTTAGTTTGTTAAGTTAACTCGTGCTTCGCCAACTCAGCTTCGATCTTCACGCCCTGACGGGGCGACTGGACCGCGCCGCGGACCGCATCCTCCAGGAGCGGGAATCGCTTTCGTACGCGCGGTTCATGGTTCTGTTCTGGATCGGCGAACTGGGGCCTGGCGCCCAACGCGAGATCGCGGCGCGCCTGGGCGTCACGGAACCCTCCGTCAGCCGCATGGTCGCGGTTCTGAGCGAGCTCGGCCTCATCCGACACGAGCCGACGAAGGGGAACCGGAGGGCGCTGGCTCTCACCGTGGAAGGCGAGGGCATAGTCCGCCGGTCCTGCGCCTTCCTCGAGGCGGAACTCGAGAAGCTCATCACAGCAAGCGGCGTGCCCTACGAGAGCTACGCCTCGCATACCCGCCGTCTCATTGGTGCGCTCGATGAGCGCTGACCTGCCGCGAGTGACGGTGATCCCGTCGTTCGACGGCGTTCCCATCGCCTACCGCTCCCTGGGCGCTGGCGAAGCTGTGCTGGTGGTCGGCGGCGCCCTTCGCCGCAGCG
>DATHPX010000146.1:0-12017 GCA_035483335.1 Caulobacteraceae bacterium
GTCGAGTTCGGCGCACCAGGCGTCGATGTTGCGTCGGGCGAAGGCGCGGCCTTCCTCCTCCGCGCCCGTATGGAAACTCATCGCGCCGCAACACCCGACCGCCGGACTCTCCAGAAGATCGATGCCTATCGAGTCGAAGACCCGTCGATTGGCGGCGTTGATCGCGGGGGCGGCGGCGGCCTGGACGCATCCGCCCAGCAAGCTCATGCGACGGCCATGGCGCGGTGTCGGCGCGGGCCCCGGCGGCCGAGGGGCGGTGAGCTTGCCGCGCAGGGTCGAGGGCGCGGCGAACCGAACGCGCCGGGCCAGGCTCATGAGGATCGACAGGCGACGAGGATCCACGAAGGCGAACCGGATCGCCCAACGCGTAAGGCGTTCTCTCCAAGGACGCGGCGCGGCCGCGTTCACCACGCTGCGCGCCACGTCGTAGAGGGCGTGGTAGTCCACCCCCGACGGGCATGTCGTCTCGCACGCCCGGCAGGCCAGACAGCGGTCGAGGTGCGTCTGAGTCAAACTCCCGGTCGGTTCGCCCTCCAGCACCTGCTTCATCAGGTAGATACGTCCACGCGGGCCATCGAGCTCGTCGCCGGTCAGTTGGTAGGTCGGACAGGTGGCGTTGCACATGCCGCAGTGGACGCATGCCCTCAGCACCTGCTCGGCGATGGCGCCGGCGGCGGTGTCGGCGAGGGGGCCGGCGATCTTCGCGCGCACGTCAGAGATCCTCGTACATGCGGCCGGGGTTGAAGACCCCCGCCGGATCGAACGCCGCCTTGATCCTGCGATGCAGGGCGAGGAGGGGCCCTGGCAGCGGCTCGAACACATCTTCGTTCGCGCCTGCGCCCCGAAAGAGGACGGCGTGACCGCCGGCCTCGCGGGCGAGGCTGCGGATCGTCTCGGGGGACGCCTCGCTCGCGAGCCACACCTGACTGCCCGCCCAATCCCGCACCGCCTCCCCCGGCAGGTCATGCAGGCGACAGGTCCGGGGCAGGGAGAGGCGCCAGAGCCGCGGCGCTGACAAAACGGGCAGGTCCATCCGCTTAACGCGATCCCAGATCACGCCATCGGATGCGTCGCCGCCGATGGCCCGGGCGGCAGAGTCCACCGCCGCGGGAGCCCCCGACAAGCGAAGCCACAGGCTCGTCCCGTCATGAAGAGCGCCCGAAAGGGGCGTGGGCCCGCGCATCAGCACCTTGAGTCGGGCCGCCGCCGCTGGCCACGGCGTCTCGAGGCGAAGGGTCAGTTCGGATGCGGGCCGGGGCGAGACGCGCAGCGAGACGTCCAGCAGGACGCCCAGCGCCCCCAGGGCGCCTGCCTGCAGGCGAAAGCCGTCGAAGCCGGCGACGTTCTTGAACACTGTGCCGCCGAGCCGGTTCGCCCGTCCCTCGCCGTCCAGGATGGTCACACCGAGGATCGAATCCCGCACTGCCCCGGTGAATGGACGGCGGGGACCGGAGAGGCCGGCGGCGATGACGCCGCCGAGGGTGCTGGCGCTTCCGAAGTCGAGCGGTTCGAACGCCAGGATCTGGCCGTGCTCCGCCAGGCGGCCCTCGATCTCGGCCAGGGGCGTACCCGCTCGCGCTGTGATCACCAGTTCGCTGGGCTCATAGTCGACGATCCCAGCATGTTCGGCGAGGTCCAGCGGTTCGCCGCGGACGGCGCGGCCGTAGAAGCGCTTTGTGCCCCCGCCGACGATCTCGAGCGGGCGCCGATCCGCGGACGCCGCGCGAACGGCCTCCGCGAGTGAAGCGCGAAGGTCGGCGTTGCGAGCCGGCGAGCTCGCCACGGGCTGATCCATTAGAGGTGGCACGGGCGTTAGAACCGCTCCAAGTGATCGAAGGCGGTCCCCGCGGCGGCGTGAACATGCATCGCCCCATGGTCGACGCAGCGGGCGAGGGTCGGGATCGCCTTCCCCGGATTGAGCAATCCCGCAGGATCGAACGCCGACTTGATCCGGGCGAACAGGGCCAGTTCGTCCTGGCCGAACTGGGAGCACATCTGATTGATCTTCTCGCGCCCGACCCCGTGCTCGCCGGTGATGGCGCCACCGACCTCGACACACAGCTCGAGAATCGCGCCTCCAAGGGCCTCGGCGCGTTCGATCTGACCGGGCGCATTGGCGTCGTACAGGATCAGAGGGTGAAGATTTCCATCGCCCGCGTGGAAGACGTTGGCCACCGGCAGGCCGTATTCAGTGGAGAAGCGCTCGATCGCCTCGAGGACCTCGGGCAGGCGGCGGCGCGGGATGGTCCCGTCGATGCAATAATAGTCGGGGGCGAGGCGACCCATCGCGGGGAAGGCGCCCTTTCGGCCGGCCCAGAACCGGGCGCGTTCGGCTTCGTCGCGCGCCAGCCGCACCAGGGTCGCACCGGCGTCCTCGCAGATCCTCGCCACGCGATCGATGTCCTGCGCGACATCCGCGGCTTCCCCGTCGAGCTCGCACAACAGGATCGCGGCGGACTCGACGGGATAGCCGGCGTGGGTGTGCGCCTCCGCCGCCCTCAGGGCGAGGTGGTCCATCATCTCCAATCCCGCGGGGATGATGCCGCCGGCGATGATCGCCGCCACAGCCTCGCCCGCGTGGCGCACATCGGCGAAGGCGGCGAGCAGCACGCGGGTGTGGGTCGGGATCGGTAGCAGGCGTACCGTGATCTCCGTCACGACGCCCAGCAGGCCCTCCGATCCGGTGAGCAGGGCGAGGAGATCGAAGCCTGGCGAGTCCAGGGATTCGCCGCCAATCGTCAGTCGCTCGCCCTCGATGGTGACGAACTCGAGTTCCTGGATGTTGTGCACCGTGAGGCCGTACTTGAGGCAGTGAACGCCCCCGGCGTTCTCCGCGACGTTGCCGCCGATGCTGCAGGCGAGCTGTGAGGAAGGATCGGGGGCGTAGAACAGCCCGTGTTTCGCGACCGCCTCCGAGATCGCGAGATTTCGCACGCCGGGCTGGACCCGGGCGGTCATCGCCTCCGGATCGACGGCCAGGATGCGGTTCATTCGAGACAGGGTCAGGAGTACGCAGCCGGGGAAGGGGAGGGCTCCCCCGGAAAGGCCCGTACCCGCGCCGCGCGCGACGACTGGGACTCCCTGCTCCCGGCAAACGTCCAGCACCGCGGCGACCTCCTCGGTCCTGCGAGGCAAGGCGACCACTGCCGGCATGCCGCGATAGGCGGCAAGGCCATCGCTCTCATACACCCGCATGCCCTCGGCCTTGGCGATCAGGGCGTCGGCGGGCAGCACCCGGCCGAGCGCGCCGAGAAGGCGCGCCCGATCGACGGACGCGAACTGGCCGTCCAGGCGCGGATCGAAGTGGTCGAGCATCGTTCGACGCTAGAGCAAACCCCGTTCAGACGGAACCGGCTGAACGGGGATGATTTGCTCTAGATTCAAAATTGTAGAGCCTGATTCAACGTTCGCATCTGTTCCGTGCGAACGCATCAGGCTCTAGCGCGCCCGCGTCGGCGCGTCGATGCGCCCGCGCTCCAGCCGCTCGGCCACGGCGCGGGCGGGGATGATCAGGATCCAGACCGACTGGGCATAGTGTGGGAATGCGAAGGCGACCGGTATGCTGGCGAAGAAGACCACGGCCGCCGCCAGCGGCCGGGCCAGCGATCCTGGCGCCAGTTGGTCGTCCGGATACATCAGGCCCGGTCGGCGCGCAGTCATGACCAGCACGGCCTGCATCAGTCCCACAGCGCCGGCGCTGGCGGCGTAGAAGGTGACGGTGGTCGTCGATTGATCGAATTCGGACATCACGCTGGTCGGGAAGGGAAGGAACACAATCGTCCCCAGGAACAGCAGGTTGACGCGCCGCAGGACCGCATCCTCCCGCTGCAGATGGCCGAAGAGGCTGTGGTGCGCCTGCCAGAAGATCCCGATGACATAGAAGCTCAGGCAAAACGCCAGGATGTTGGGGACCACCTTGTCCAGGCGAGGTTCCCCATGCGCTCCCACCGGCGCCTTGAGGTCGAGGACCAGCAGGGTGATGGCGATCGCGAACACCGCGTCGCTGAAGAATGTAAGGCGCTCGAACTGGCGCCTCGCCCGTTCGTCCGCTGTCGACGTCTGATCCCCCATAGGTGGGTTAGACCCCGGTGGCGCTGGCGCATCAAGTGCGCTCCGACCGTGGACGGGTGGTCTCTTCGTTTGTCGTCAACGTTGGGTTGACACGCCTGGCGTTCGCGTCCACGTTGTCAACATAAGGTTGACGGGGAAACGCCATGTCTGGGATCGAAACCTCGGAACGGACCCACCGGGAGATCCACTGCTCCTTCTGCGGCAAGTCGCAGGTGGATGTGGACACGATCGTCGCCGGCCCTGGCGTGAAGATCTGCAACGAGTGCGTCGAACTCGCCGCGAACGTGATTTCGGAGACCCGCGGAAAGCCGAGGTCTCCCCAGACGATGTTTCAGGACTACCGGCCGACGGACCAACTCCTGCACAACCTCAAGTTGCACGACCAGGCGTTCGAGTCTGTCGGCCTGGCGATGCAGGATGTCGTCGACATCCTGCGGGAGCGGGAAGTCAGCTGGGCCCAGATCGGCGAGGCGCTCGGCGTGTCGCGCCAGGCGGCGTGGAAGCGGTTCGCCTGAACTCACAGCCGGCGAAATCACCTTGACACGAAGTTCGTGAAACACGAAGTCCGTGTACGTGAATGTGACGATCAGCATGGACGAAGAAACTCTCGCATGGGTGAGAGTGGAGGCGGCGCGCGCCGGCCGCAGCGTCTCGTCATGGATCGCGAGTCGCCTTGAAGCGGAACGGCAGGCTGCCGATGACAAGGCCGCCGCTACGTCTCGCATCGACGACTTCCTGGCGGGCTTTCGCGGACTGCCTTTGAGCCGCAAAGGCCGGATCACCCTGGATCGGGACGACCTGCACGATGACCGTTTTCGTGGATTCGACCACGCTCCTCTACACGCTGGATCGGGCGACCCCGCAGAAGCAGGCGATCAGCGCGCAGTGGCTGAAGGCGCTGCGGACTTCGAACCAGCTGGTTCTAAGCGCCCAGGTCCTGACTGAGTGCTACGCGGTGGTTCGCAGGAAGGCGGCCTTTGGCGACGTCCGCGCCGGGATTCGCGCCTACCTCTCCGATCATGCGCAATGGGTGAGGTCTCCGCTGACAGTGGACACAGCGATCCTCGCTTGGCGTCTTGAGGATCGCTATGCGACTGGCTGGTGGGACGCCATCCTGCTCGCGTCCGCCACGGAGGCCCGCTGCTCCATTTTTCTGACCGAGGACCTCAACGATCAGCAGGCCTATGGGGATGTGCGAGTGCTGAATCCCTTCAATCACGAGCCATCCCAGGTCCTTGCATCCCTGACCTGACGACCAGCAATCGATGCCCGAGCGAGACAGCGTCGAACGTTTCGCCCGAGGGGTCTCAGGCCTCGAGCCTCTCGTCTCGCCACTGGCTCTTCGGCAGACGCCAGTAGATTCCCGCGTCGCGGTCCAGCATTCGGTGACCAACCAACTCGCGTCGCAGCGTGGCGCAGTCCCAGTGGCGGCTCTTCAGATAGGCGTTGATCTCCGCTTCGCTGTAGCGGCGTCCAGGCTCGAACATTCGCATGAGCCAGCGCAGAACCACCGCGCGTTTGCGGCGGCTGGCGGGGATCTCCTTGAGCCGGTCATCGGCGTCGACAAAGCCGGCGAGTATGCGCGCTTCGTCCTTGTCGGCGGCCAGAGGCGCAGTCGGCTCCTGGGTCTCCAGCACACGCCGCGACAGTGTCTCGAGGGCCGCGGTGTCGAGACGGTGCCAGCGGGTGGTCCCCTCCGCCCTCACCATCACCAGGCCCTGCTCCTTGAGGATCGCCAGGTGATGCGAGACGGTCGGCTCCTTCAGGTCGAGCAGCGCGGCCAGCTCCTGAACGCTGTGTTCCTTCTGGGCCAGCAGGCCGACGATGCGCAGCCGGCTTTCGTGGGCGAGCGCCTTGAAGAAGGCGAGCAGGGTCTCGGTCATGGTCGACCTCCTGCGATCGCTGTCTAATTAGATGTTTGTCTAATTTCAAGTCTGTCGAACTAAGGCCTTAGGCGTGGTCGAGCCACTCGGCCGCCCGGCCCAGCTTCTCGGGATTGCGCTGGACGTAGATCGCGGCCAGCCGACCCTCGCCGTCGACCTCCGCGACGAAGGTCGTCAGGCCCTCCGCATCCGCGAGCACCGCGCCGAGCTGGCCGTTGATACGGGCGATGCGCACCTTGGTCGGCGTCTTCCAGGTCCCGCGCCAGATCAGCCGCTCCAACAGCCGCAGGATGTCGGCGCGCCCGACCAGGGGGCGCAGGGCGGCCGCCCGCTTGCCGCCGCCGTCGGTGACCAAGATCGCGTCCTCGGCCAGCAGCTCGGACAGGGCGGCCGGGTCGCTTCGGCTCATGGCGGCCATGAACGCGCCAGCCAGACGCTTCACCTCGTCCTGGGTGACGCCAAAGCGCGGGCGCGCCTGGCGGATGTGGGCGCGCGCGCGAGAGAGGATCTGGCGGCAGGCGGCTTCCTCGCGCCCGAGCGTCTCAGCGATGTCGCCATAGTCTTCGTCGAGCACGTCGTGGAGGATCAACACCGCCCGCTCGAGCGGTGAGAGGCGCTCCAGGGCGACGAGAAACGCGACGGAGATGTCCTCGGCCCGTTCCACAGGATCGACGGGATCCTCGATCAGGGGTTCGGGCAGCCAGGGGCCCTTATACGCCTCCCGCGCGACGCGGGCGGCGCGCAGGCGGTCGAGACACAGCCGGGTGGTGGCGCGCGTCAGCCAGGCGGCCGGATCCTGCACCTCGTCGGAATCGACCCGCGTCCATCGCAGCCAGGCATCCTGGACTGCATCTTCCGCATCGGCGAGCGAGCCCAGCATGCGATAGGCCAGGCGCGTCAGGCGTGGCCTCTGCGCCTCGAAGGCCGCCGCGTCGCTCACGCCGCCAGGGCCGGGGCGCGGACCGTCGGCGTCGGCTCGCCCGCCACAGTCACCCGCGAACACGCCCGCCCATAGCCCATGGCGTACTTCACCGTGGGGTACATGCGCGCAGCGGTGATGGTGAGGGACAGGGCGACGAGCCCCTTTTCGCCCCAGCGATCGAGAACCGCGTCACGCGCCGCGTCGGCCGCGTCCAGACGCTTCTCCAGCACCGCCGAGGCGAAGCGCCAGGCCGTGGCGGCGTCCGCGCCCATACCCGCCTCGTTCCGCGCAAGGATGGCGCGCAGCACGGCGGGATCCACGCCGCTGCGCGACGCCATGTCCACCGTCAGCTGCAGGCACGGCCCGCAGTCCTCAGCCAGCGTTCCGGCGATCCCCGCCGCAGCCAGGGCCGCCATCGGGGCGTCCCGGCGCTGGACCATGCTGCTGACGAAAGAGAACTTCAGCATGGAGGACGGGCTCACGGCCAGCATCCGGCGAAGATAGCTCGCATCGTAGGACCAGGTCTTCTCGAACCGGTCGATCCAGGCGGACAGCAGACTTCTGATCATCGAGTCGCTCCTTGTCGAAGAGGTGGAAAGAGGACGAGGGCGCTGGCCAGGAGCGCGGGAAGAAAGACGCCCGGCAGGTCCCGCAGGAGAAGCGCTCCACAGGCGGGGCTGGCGAAGGCCCCGGCCAGATGGATCGCCGCGTGCGCGGCGAGGAAGAGGGCGCCCATCGCCAGGGCCGGCCAGGCCGTCAACGGCTCCGCCGCGAACCACGCAAGCGCGGCCGCCGTCACCAGATAGGCGGCGCCGATGTCGGCGACGAAGTGGGCGTTGAACGGACCGGTCGATGTCACGCCGGGAACCGCGCCGTACCAGGCCAGAGGAAACAGCAGCATCGCCAGGCCGTTGGCGGCGATCAGGGCGCCCAGAGCGCCCGCGAGACCTCGTTGAATCATCGACATCTCCTTGTCCGATGCAAAGACGCGGGAGACTGTTCATCTGTGACATGACCGAACCGTTCAGCGAAGGTTCAGCGCGCGTGCTTAATCTTCGAAGCCGAAGATCAACGGGTCCCGCCATGCGCCGGCCAAGCCTCAAGCCAGCCCTCGCCTTCCTCGCCGCCGCCCTGGCGGCAGGGGCCGGGGCGCAGGCGCAGGGGATCTCAGCGCACGACCTGGCTGTCGTGAACCGTGTGACCTGGGGCGCCGACGACGCGGCCGTGCGCCAGGTCCAACGGATGGGTCTGTCCGCCTGGCTTCAGCAGCAACTTCATCCGCGTCCGGGCGATGCGCTGGCGCCTACCGTGCAAGCGCAGATCGCGGCCCTGCCGATCTCGCAAGAGAGCGATGCGCAACTGGTCGCCCAGGATCGCGCGCGCCGCCTCGCCCTGAAGGACTTTGCCGATCCCGACGCCAAGCGACAGGCGGCCCAGGCGGCAAATCAGGCGGTCAACGACCTGCTCTCCCAGACCTCGACGCGCTCGCTCCTGCGCGACCTCTATTCGGGCAACCAGCTCCAGGAGCAGATGACCTGGTTCTGGCTGAACCACTTCAATGTCTTTCGCTACAAGAACAACATGGGCCTCTATCTGCCGGCCTATGAGGAGACGATCCGGGCCCACGCCCTGGGCCGCTTTCGCGACCTGCTCGGCGCCACCGCCCGCAGCCCGGCGATGCTCCGCTACCTCGACAACGACCAGAACGCCGCCGGCCACGTCAACGAGAACTACGCCCGCGAGATCATGGAGTTGCACACCCTGGGCGTCGGGTCAGGGTACAGCCAGGCCGATGTGCAGCAGCTGGCGCGCATCCTCACCGGCGTGGGCGTGAACCTGAGCGGCATCCCGCCAAAGGTGAAGCCGGCGCTGCAGGCCCAATACGTCCGCGAGGGTCTCTTCGAGTTCAATCCCAACCGGCACGACTACGGTGACAAGGTCCTGCTCGGCCACAAGATCCAAGGCGCGGGCCTGAAGGAGGCAGACCAGGCGCTGGACCTGCTGGCGCGCTCGCCGGCCACGGCGCGCCACATCAGCCGCGAGCTGGCGGTCTATTTCGTCGCCGACGATCCGCCCCCGGCCCTGGTCGACCGGATGACCGCGACCTTCCTCCACACCAACGGCGACATCTCCAAGGTGCTGGAAACGATGTTCCGTTCACCCGAGTTCACCGCCTCGCTCGGCAGGAAGTTCAAGGATCCGATGCACTATGCGGTCTCGGCCGTGCGAGCGGCCTACGGCGATCGGGTGATCGTCAACACCCAGCCCCTGCAAGGTTGGCTCGGGCGCATGGGCGAGCCGCTCTACGGACATGAGACGCCGGACGGCTACGCCATGACCCGCAGTGCGTGGAGCGGACCCGGCGCCCTGGCCGTGCGCTTCGAGATCGCCCGTCAGATCGGGAGCGGCGCGCGCGGCCTCTATGTTCCGCCTGCTGCGCCATCGCCGCCTGGGGCCTCGCCGCCGGCGACCAAGGTCTCGGCGCCCGCGCCGCCTACGCAGGCCCCACGGGCTGATCTCGCCCTCTATCGCAGCGCAGCCGCGCCGGCGCTCGGCGCGCCCACGCGCCAGGCGCTGGGGGCGGCTGTCTCGCCCCAGGACTGGGCGACCCTCTACCTCGCCTCGCCCGAGTTCATGTACCGCTGAAGGCTGTTCGCCATGACGCTTCCCCTCAGCCGACGCCATCTCCTGCAGGCCGCCGCCCTGGCTGCGCCGCTGACCCTTGCCGGACGGCTCTACGCCGCCCCTCAGACTGGCGCCCGCCTGCTGCTGGTGTTCCTGCGCGGGGCCTATGACGCCACGAACGTCGTGGTCCCTGCCTCCAGCGATTTCTACTACCAGGCGAGGCCCAGCCTGGCCGTGCCGCGGCCCAATCCGGCGAATCCCAACGCCGCCCTGCCGCTGGATGCGGACTTCGCGCTCCACCCCGCGCTGCGAGATTCCATCTATCCGCTGTGGCGCAAGCGCCAGGTCGCCTTCGTGCCGTTCGCCGGTATCGACGATCTCAGCCGCAGCCATTTCGAGACCCAGGACTCCATCGAGATGGGCCAGTCGCTCACCGGGCGGCGGGACTTCGGCTCGGGGTTCATGAACCGTCTGGCCGCCAGCCTGACCGGGTCGACGCCGATCGCCTTCACCGACCAGCTGCCTTTGTGCTTCCGAGGCGGCGCAGTGATCCCGAACATGGCCGTCAACACAGTCGCCAGGCCCGGCGTCGACCGCCGCGAGGCCGGCCTGATCGCGACCATGTACAAGGGCGATCCCCTGGCGCCGCAAGTGGCCGAAGGCTTCGCCGTGCGCGACGAGGTCTATGACAGCCTCGCCGGCGAGATGGCCGCAGCCAGCCGCGGGGCGGCGAGCCCCAAGGGATTCGAGCTGTCGGCCCGACGCGTCGCGCGCCTGATGAACACCCGCTTCAACCTCGGATTCATCGACGTCGGCGGCTGGGACACGCACGTGAACCAGGGCGGCGCGCAAGGCTATCTGAGCGATCGCCTGGGCGAGTTGGGCCGGGGCTTGGCGGCTCTAGCGGATGAGAGCGGTCCGGCCTGGAACGAGACGGTGGTCGTGGTGATCAGCGAGTTCGGCCGAACCTTTCGCGAGAACGGCGACAAGGGCACCGACCACGGTCACGGCACGGTCTATTGGGTGATGGGAGGCAAGGTGCGCGGCGGCTGCCTCGCCGGCGAGGGCATCCAGCTGACCCAGGCCTCGCTGTTCCAGAACCGCGACTATCCAGTGCTCAACGAATACCGCGCCGTCCTCGGCGGCCTCTTTGCCAGCGTCTATGGCCTTCAGCCTGCGGCTCTCGAGCGGGTGTTCCCGGGCGCGAAGCCGAAGGACCTCCAGCTGCTCTGAGGCTTGACTTGGCCTCCTGCCGATGTCGCCTTCATGGGACTAGCGGGGAGCACTCGGGATGATCGACCACATCACCTTCGGCGTCGCCGACTTCGCGCGGTCGACCGCGTTCTACGACAGGGCCTTCGCGCCGCTGGGCGTGCGGCGGCTGTTCGACGTGCCGCCGGAGATCACTGGCGGGGCGCCCTGCACGGGTTATGGCGACGCGCGGCCGTGGTTCTGGATCGTCGAGCAGGACGCCACACGGGGAAAGCTCCACCTCGCCCTCGAGGCGAAGACGCGGGCCCAGGTCGACGCCTTCCACGCCGCCGCCCTGGCCGCCGGGGGGACGGACAATGGCGCGCCGGGTCTTCGGCCCCATTACGACCCCGATTACTACGGCGCCTTCGTCCTCGACCCCGACGGCCACAACATCGAAGCGGTGTGCCGGGCGGCGGCGTCCTGAGCCTGTCCCTCCCCTTCCGGGGAGGGTGGTCGAGCGAAACGAGACCGGGTGGGGAAGTTTGGATCATCCCCGGCGCCGGGGGGCCTTCCCCAGAGTTCCCCACCCGTCCTCTTTCGCCCTCTGGGCTTCGGAGGACACCCTCCCCAGAAGGGGAGGGACGGATCCGCTACGGTCCGCGCCGCCTGCGTCCGCCGCGGCGGAACTCCTCGGCCTTCTGGGCGCGGGCTTCGGCGCGGATCGACTTGACTGCCTCGCGGTCGGGCGCCTCGCCCGCGGGGGCGAGGACGTCGGCGGCGAATTCGAGGTCGAGGAGCTTGAGGCGTTTGATCTCGTCGCGGAGGCGCGCGGCTTCCTCGAACTCGAGATTGGCGGCGGCCTCGCGCATCCGGCCCTCGAGGTCCTTGAGGGTGGCCTGGAAGTTGGAGCCGAGGAAGGGTTTGGCCTGTTCGGCGACGCCGGCGTCGACGGTGACGCGGTCGCCACGCTCGTAGGGACTGGCGAGGATGTCCTTGATCTGGCTCCTCACGCTCTCGGGCGTGAGGCCATGCTCGAGGTTGTAGACCGTCTGTTTTTCGCGCCGGCGGGTGGTCTCGCTCATCGCCCGCTCCATCGAGCCGGTGATGGTGTCGGCGTAGAGGATCACCCGGCCATCGAGGTTGCGGGCGGCGCGGCCGATGGTCTGGATCAGCGAGGTCTCGGAGCGCAGGAAGCCCTCCTTGTCGGCGTCGAGGATGGCGACCAGACCGCACTCGGGTATGTCGAGGCCCTCGCGCAGCAGGTTGATGCCGACCAGCACGTCGAAGGCGCCCAGGCGCAGGTCGCGGATGATCTCGATCCG
>DATHPX010000147.1:0-2481 GCA_035483335.1 Caulobacteraceae bacterium
AGCCCGCGCAGCGCTCCTTCCAGATGGCGCGCGCGGGGTCGAGCGGGACTGGCTTGTTCGGTTTGACGTCATCTGCCTCGCCCCGGCCGATCGCGCGCCGCAAGGGGGCCGCCAACAGCGCCAGACAGGGAACGAGCGCGATCGCGGCCACCAGCGCGCCGCCGCGGCCCTTGGTCACAAGCGCGAAGAACGCGCGTCGCGTGTCGGTGGGGCGCTCTGGCATCGTCGAGAAGACGAAAAGCTTGCCCGCTGGCGCGCAAAGGGGTCAAGACGCCTTAACCGCCGAGGCCGCATGCTAATTATCGGTCATGCCCGACGAAACATATGTTGAGGAGCGTGACTTCACGCTGCGCATCACGGCGCGTTGCGCGTTCCCGGCCGACTACGACGGCGAGGCCGACGGCTACGCCTGGTGGTCCGAGGTCGAGCCGGCGATCGCGGAGATCGTCCGGGCGGCGGTGGCGATCCTGGCGCGCCAGCCCGGCGTGCGCGTTCGCCCGGCGAACCGCGGGCGGCCCGCGACGGAGGAGGTCACCCTCCTCGTCGAGCGGGGCCCATAAAAAAACGGCCGGGTAATCTACCCGGCCGTTCACGTCGATCGAAAGTTCTTACGCTGACTTGCGAACGTTCGCAGCCTGCAGGCCTTTCGGACCCTCCGTGATGTCGAATTCGACCTCCTGGCCCTCACTCAACGAGCGGAAGCCCTCCGACATGATCGCTGTGTGATGGACGAAAACATCCGGTCCGTCCTCACGGGCGATGAACCCGTACCCCTTCGCATCGTTGAACCATTTCACCTTGCCGGTTGCCATTTACTACCCTCCTACGAACGTTGACTTGTCCCTCTTTCCCCGGCTCTGCCGTGGAAATTGGGGCCTGAGAGTACGAGTGTTACAAATAGTGTCAAGTCCGATACGGCGGCCTCCCGGAAGATGTCGCGAGGGCTTGGCAGAGGACTTTGCAGAGACCTTGGACAGCACTCGCCGGGTCGGTGGCGGCCATGACGGAACGGATGCAGGCGACGCCGTGCGCACCTGCAGCGAGGGCTTCCGGAACGTCGCCTGCGTCGAGGCCGCCCAGCGCCAATAAAGGGAAATCAATCCGCGCCGACTCGGCCAGCGCGTCAAAGCCGAGGGGCGGACCGAAGGCGCGCTTCGAGGGCGTGTCGCGGATGGGGCCGAAGACGGCGAACGCGACCCGCGCCGGATCGCCGACCGCGGTGCGCACGTCGGCGATCCCGTGCGTCGAGACGGCGAGCGCGAGTTCCGGCGCAATCCCACGCGCCTCTTCGGGGGCGAGCGAGGTCCCGCCCAGGTGGACGCCGTCGGCACCGACCGCGAGCGCGACGTCGATCCGATCGTTGACGAAGAGGCGCACCCCGGCGGCGGCGGTCGCGGCGCGCAGCGCGCGACCGAGCTCGGTGAGCGCGCGCCCGTCGAGATCCTTTTCGCGGAGCTGCACCGCGACATCGCCCGGGTCGAGGCCGCTGCCGGAGATGCCGGTCAGCGCGGCGGCCACGACCTCCACCAGCGTCCGGCCACCCGTCGCCTTCCGGTCGGTGATCAGATAGAGGCGCGGGACTGATCGCGTGGACGGAGCCGGTCTTTGCCTGGCGGAGTCCGTCGCGGGAGGGTTTGGGAACCCTCCCAGGGGGCCCATCTCAATCAATCAATCCGTCGAGGGGGGACGAGGCGGTGGCGTAGAGCTTGCGCGGGATACGGCCGGCGCGGAAGGCGCGGCGCCCCGCGATGACGGCGTCGCGCATCGCCTCGGCCATCATCAGGGGATCGCGCGCGCCGGCGATGGCGGTGTTCATGAGGACGCCGGCGCAGCCGAGCTCCATCGCCACGGCGGCGTCGGAGGCGGTGCCGACGCCCGCGTCGACGATGATCGGCACCTTGGCGTGCTCGAGGATGATGCGAAGGTTGTAGGGGTTCCGGATGCCGAGCCCCGAGCCGATCGGCGCCGCCAGCGGCATCACCGCCGCGCAGCCGACGTCCTCCAGCCTCTGGGCCAGGATCGGATCGTCCATGCAGTAGGGGAGAACGGTGAACCCTTCCTTGACCAGGATGCGCGCCGCCTCCAGCGTCGCGGCGCCGTCGGGGAACAGGGTCCGCTCGTCGCCGATGACCTCCAGCTTCACCATGTCGGCGATCCCCAGCTCGCGGGCCAGGCGGCAGGTGCGGATTGCCTCCTCGGCGGTGGTGCAGCCGGCGGTGTTGGGGAGGATCGTCTGGCGCTTGCGATCGATGGTGTCGAGGACGTTCGGCTTTCCGGGCGTCAGGTCGACGCGCCGGAGCGCGACGGTGACGATCTCGGCGCCCGAGAGGCGGATCGCCTCGCGTCCCTCCTCGAGCGTCCGGTACTTGCCGGTGCCGACCAGCAGGCGGGAGTTGAACTTGCGGCCGCCGAGGACCAGGACGTCGTCGTCACCCTTGGCGGGCGCGTCCGAACCACCCCCCGAACCACCTCCGATGAACG